>JAAYNR010000283.1 GCA_012520735.1 Lentisphaerota bacterium
GCAACAACTTATGAAGATAGCTGCTTGAACTTCTTGTTTTTTTTGACAGTAGCTAACGGGTTAGCTACTAATACTACTTTGCTGCCTCTTAGGCTATGTTAAATTAGATGCGTTGCGCCCGTTTGGGCTTGCGCTGTGGCTGGAAGTATGGTTAAATATTTTTACTTTTTAGTAGCAATGGAGGTGTCAGGATGTCGGATCAGGAACAAGTTGGACAAGGTGCTTATCTTTCGCAACGGCACAGGCTGGAGAATATTACGGCCAAGCCAAAGGTCAATGAGACTTGGGCGGGTGCATGTGCAATAGCGGCACTGGTGGTTTATATCGTGATTGTAGCGGTGCAGTATGTCGATTACTCCTCTTATCTGGGGCAGTAATTGATCAAAGCGCGGTGTTTCGCTCAGGGCGGAGTGGTGCGCGGTCTCTTTTAAGATGCGTCTGCCAGCTATAATCAGGTCTATTTTCTATACTCTGCGCTTTGCGCCGGCGGCAGTGACGGTGAGTGCGCTGGCAACAGGATTCTATCTGGTGCAGCGGGTAAGTGCCGGGGTGGAGTTTACTGAGGGGCACACTTTTGGCGAGGTGCTCACTTTTTGTTTCGGGTTGCACGGCCCTTTGCTGTTAAAGGGTTTTGTCTGGCAGTTTGTCACTTATCTCTTTCTTCATGGCGGCTGGTGGCATCTGGCTCTTAATATGTTGACGGTACTCCTCTTTGGGTCGGGTCTGGAGATGGAGATTGGGAGTAAGCGTTTCTGGACCGTTTTTATCCTCGGTGGGGCTCTGGGGGGATTGGGCTGGGTAGTGCTTGATGCGCTCCAACCGCTGGCGGCAGCACTGGGACCATGGCTGTCGCGGCTTTTGATGTTGCGTAATTACAGTGGTGTTTACGGAACCTGTATTGGTGCTTCAGGTGGGGTGTTTGCACTGATAGGGGCTTATGCGGCACTGTTTCCCCGGCGTGAAGTGACTGTGCTGATACTGTTCTTTCCGGTACGGATGAAAGCGCGCACACTGGCAATATTTTTGGGTATCCTGACGGTAATCGAGGCGGTGGTGGTGGAGTCGCAGATAGCTTATGCGGCACATCTGGCAGGTGGTGTGGCCGGTTATATGTATGGTAATTCGTTGGTGCGGCGTCGGCTGTTGTTCCGTTTGGCAAGCAGGGAGAGGTAAAGACCAGTTATATACTGGACAAATAACGCCTGTCAGGTCAAAATGGCAACTATGAATTTAGAGAGAAAATCGGGTTTACTGGAGGCGGAGTTACGCAGCTACGGGCGTGTGGCTGTCGCTTTTTCGGGAGGAGTTGACAGTACGCTTCTGCTTAAGGTAGCGGTGGAGACTTTAGGAGCAGGGTGCGTGATGGCAATTATGGCCGACTCTCCAAGTATGCCGCGGCGGGAGATAGCGGCGGCTGAGCTGCTGGCAGAGTCGATGGGAGTCGAGCTGGTATTGGTCAAAACTGATGAGTTGAGTGACAGCAATTATGTGGCCAACAGCGTCGAGCGATGTTATTTCTGTAAACGGGTGATCTTCAAAGCTATCAAAGAGGTGGCGACGCAGCGTGGTTTTATGGTGTGCTGTGACGGCACTAACAGTGACGACAGTGGTGACTGGCGACCAGGGGCGCGGGCAGTGCGTGAAAGCGGTGCTTGCAGTCCGCTGGCCGCAGCAGGTTTTACCAAGGAGGAGGTCAGGGCTCTATCGCAAAGCTTGCGTTTGCCAACTGCCACCAAGCCGGCAATGGCGTGTCTGGCCTCACGGATACCTTACGGCAGTGCGGTGACGGCTGAGGTGCTGGCACAGATTGAGGCGGCTGAGGAGGCTTTGGTGCAGATGGGGTTTAGTGTGGTGCGGGTGCGGCATCATGGCGAGGTGGCGCGGATAGAGCTTGGGGCGGACGAGATGGAGAGGATGTTAGCGAGTGAGACACGGTCAGCAGTTACGGCAGCACTCAGGGATGTCGGCTACACTTATGTGGCACTCGATTTAGCAGGGTATCGTAGCGGCAGTTTGAATGCGAAACTTAAAGGCCGGCCATGACTTTTACAGAAGCACTCAATTTATTGGTTAATGGTGCTACACCGAGCGAAGCGGCTCTGGTGGCGTTGTTGGGGTGTAATGATGTAGAGGCAGCCGAGTTATATAGAGCGGCTGACAAATTACGTGCTGCTATGGTGGGTGATGGCATCCACTTGCGTGCGTTGCTGGAGTTCTCCAACATCTGCAGTAAAGATTGTGCTTATTGCGGCTTACGACGCAGTAACCGCCAAGCGACGCGATATCGGCTGACCCCCGATGATATTGTCGGCATTGCCTGCGAGGCTAAAGATCTGGGGTTCCCCTCAATTGTGATGCAGGCGGCAGAAGATGGCTGGTTTACGGGGCAACGAGTGGCAGAGGTGGTGCGTGAGATCAAAGAGAAGACATCACTGGCGGTCACTTTAAGCGTAGGCGAACGGAGTGAGAGTGATTACAGACTGTGGCGTGAGGCTGGTGCTGACCGTTATCTGCTGCGGATAGAGACCACCCACCCCGATCTTTTCAGGGCACTCCACCCTGATGGCAACCTTGAAAACCGCATGGAGTGTTTGCGGGTTTTAAAGAGGTTGGGTTACCAGCTTGGCTCGGGTGTGATGGTGGGATTACCGGGGCAGACACTGGAACTTTTGGCACGTGATGTTTTATGGTTGTATGAACTTGGTACCGAGATGGTCGGCATCGGGCCGTTTATACCACACCCGGAGACACCTCTGGCAACAGCAGATGGTGGTACTTTTAACGAGGGGTTACGGCTGGTAGCAGTATTGCGGCTGGTTTTTCCTCATGCACATATCCCAGCAACAACGGCGATGGCCTCACTCGACCCCATGGGACGGGAGAGGGCACTACAGGCCGGTGCCAATGTGCTGATGCCGGCAGTGACACCCACAGAGCGTCGACCACAATATGCGCTCTATCCCGGCAAGATATGCCTGGACGATAACGCCCGGAGATATCGCGGCTCGCTGGAGGCGCGGATTCGGTCGATCGGGCGTTACATTGCCAGTGGCCGGGGCGACGTTTACCGGGTCGAGCACGATGAAGAAGTGTCGGCAGGGGATATCGGTGAGGATGTTTAGTGGGGCGGGATGATGATAGGTAAGAAAAGCTGTAGTAACGCTTGTGTCGCAATCGTGCGGCAAAGGGTGGTACGTGGGTGGTCATGTGGCACAGCTCTCTGGTGGCTGATGATTGTATTGGTAGTTGTGTGGCGTGGCATGGCAGATGACGAAGATGGTATTTTGAAGGCATTGCCAGCGGCACCGATTACAGCACACGATGGCGCATTGGTTGTAAGTGCCCGTGCAGATATGGCGGAGTTGCGGTTTCCGGTGATGACATTTGCGGCAACGGTAAGGGGCGAACTGAATACTGCCTTGGGGGTAACATGTGCCTCACGCCACAGACCGGTAAATATTATCCTCGGCTATCCCGATGGTGGCAGTGGGGCACTGCTATCGCGTCTACGTGATGCGGCCGGTGTAGTCCGTGAGCAGGTGGCAGTTCCTGACCCCGACAAAGTTGACCTTGACGAGTTACGTTTTGCACTGGTGCGGGCATTTTTACGTTCCTGGTTGGCTGATGTGGTGAAGGATGAAGAGCACGGCTTACGAGGAGAGCCGCCACATTGGGTAGCAATGGGGTTATCGCGCAGACAGGCGCGCGAGCAGCGATTGTACGATTTTGATGACACCCATCGGGTGTGGTCGCGCGGCAAATTGCCACTGCTGCGAGAACTGCTGGGGCGCGATAGTGCAGTCACAGAGCACCCTTATGTTGCCGGGGTGCTGATAGGATTTTTGGCAGACAGTCTGCCACGTCACGGCCTCTCTAAAGTAGTGGCACTGGCAGTAGCAGAAGAGGGGTGGCGACCCGAGGCGCTGCTGGCGATGCTCGTAACTGATGGCGATCCACTGGTAGCAGAGTTACTCTGGGATAGATATATGATTAGCGGGGTACGGACTGTTTTCATCCCCGGCGCAACGACACTCGGTATGCTGCAACGGTTCTGCAACCAACTACCCGCCTTTCCGTTGGAACCGGGGGCACCTATGCGGCGCAACTGGTGTGGCTACAGACCGGAAGAGTTACTGAGGCTAGACAATCAGCCGTGGGTTAGCCATATGGCATCACAAAAAGTGGCGCAATTAGAAGCAGCAGCGATTGGCAGAGATGCTACTATGCGGCGTGTGGTACAAGATTACGCACTTTTTTTCCGTGCAATAGCTGTGCCTGCGGTGAGGCCACAGGCGGCGGGATTGCTACAGACGGCGGAGACGACTTTACGTTGGGCGGTACGTCAGGCGATTAGTGAAAAGATGCTGACAGTGCCGCTGGAGTAGTAAAATAAGTAATAGGTGGTGAGTTATAGGTAGTAAGCCGTGATTTAACCTCAAAGAACGCAGAGAGAGCAAAGAGAGAAGGCCCGGGGGAGGTAACCACAGAATACACGAAATACACGGAAACTCATGCCCGGGGAGGAGAGTTGTTTCACGCAAAGAACGCAGATTTTGCGGAAAATCAGGTGTGCCTCACCCTTATTTCAGGCGCAGCCTGAAATTGCGGACGGCACGACCAATTTTCCGCAGGGTATGGATGAGGAAAGGTGGATGGAATTGCTGAAACTGAGCGGTGCGGGGCAGTTGGACAGGAGGTAGGGACGGATCTCCGAGCCGTCCGTAAAGGGGAACCACAGAAGGGACAGAGTGCTCAGGCCCCGGGAGGATTAACCACGAATTAACACGAATGGGCACGAATGGTGGGCTGAAAATGCGCTGAAGGCGCAAGACAGTGCGATTGCGAAAGCACGAAATCAACCCGTGAAAGTCGGGTCGTTTCCGGACGAGACCGGGAGCGCAACTGAAGGTAACTGCGTCACCGCAAGGTGGGGTGGGGA
>JAAYNR010000106.1 GCA_012520735.1 Lentisphaerota bacterium
CGTCGGCTACATCGCCTTCATCAGCCGCAACCTCGGCTACAGCCTCTGCCGCCTCTTCTACAGCAGGTGCCACCGGCTCATCTCCAACCAGTGCTTCCAGAGCCGCCAGAGCGTCGGCAGTATCGTCAGCTTCCGTTACGGCCTCTACCGCAGCTTCAGCCATAGCCGCAGCCTCAGCAACGACATCTGCCGCAGCCTCAACTACTGCCGGAGCCGCTTCATCGGCAACTTCTTCGAGGGCATCCCCACCCAGATCGCGCAACAGTGCTTCGATCTCTCCAAGATCATCCTGGGCTATTGTCCAAATACCCACATAAACTAATGCGGCTGCTGTAACCGTCACTCGAATCCAGCGAAATGAACCGCTCATGAAATACCTCACTTTTATCTGAAACATTTAATTAAAGTGTAATTTACTCATATTTTTAGGCATGAGTTTGCTAGCTTTAGTCTTCCCCCTGTCGTCCAAGAGTTAGCTTTTTGCCGGTTGCTTCGTTCTCTATTACAACAGAGAGCGCCTGATTGTCAACGCTGATTACACGATAGCGTGATCCGCGAAGGACAAAAAACCCATCAATTGATGCCGAATAAGTGGTGTTATCTATGGGTAAAATCAGCGTTACCATAGTCTCAGCAAAATTATTATCATTGATTGTCAGGTTAAATAATTTTCCGTCTTCTTTCCGCTTCAGGGTCAACACCGTAGTATCAACAATGCGCGTGCCTATCACAGGGTCGGGCACTTTCTCCTCTTTAGCGTCAATTTTGATCACCTCAAAGCCGGTGTTGCCGATATCTTCACCTTCACAGGCCCAGAAGGTTTGGCGGTTGCCATCGGTGCGGTTAAACTGACAGCGATATCTGCCATCAGGCATCAAACTCTTAGAGGTAAAGGAGAGCGGTATTCGCTTGAGTACAATCTCATGCACCCGCAACAAAACATCTAACGGCGGGTGGCTCTTAGGATCGCGCGGGTTGGTTCCGGCCAGATACTCTTCAAGGTTGGTAAAGCCGTCGCCGTCAGCATCACCGTGCGCATCAGCGGGGTCGAGTGGATCGAAACCGTACTGGCGCTCCCAGGCATCGGGCATACCGTCGCCATCGGTATCAAAAACAACCACCTCTTTGGTGTCTGGCTGCGCCTGCCCACAAAATGTACAGGTCTCAGCCGTAAAGGGGATCCCTTTGTAGCAGGAGACACACCAGACGCGGCGTTCTGGCACAAAAAACCCGGTAGCAGCACCATCATCCATTATCTGCCTGGGACGCTTTAGTTGCTGTAGAGCATTTGAGTATATCCCGGCATCAAACCCGGTGGTTTCGAGCTCTTTTTGTTTGAGACTGGCAATTTTATTACGGTATTCATCCTCTTCGCGCTTGCGGCGATCGGCTGAAAAGGTCAGCCATAGCAGGGAGAACAACAGCCCCACCAACACAGCTACGGCAATTATTTTGTCGTACTGCTTTATTAAAATTGACTGATTCCCTTTTGTACCCACTATAGACCCCTTAAAATATTTCAACCGTCAAATTGAGGCGCACCAGCAACAGAGGATCAACCTCCGGGCCGGAGACCACACGCTGCGGCTGCAGCGCCGTTTTCAGCTCTTCTCGCTTGTCAGCCGCCGGCGGACGGATGTCTGCCCCTGTCTTGACAATCGATACCCTGGTAACCGCAACAAACATCTCTGTTGCTGCCAAACGGTTTAACACAGCCAGGGCTGCCTCTTTACGTGCCGTGAATTCTAACGTAAAAGGGTGCTTCCCTGCAATAGCGTATGAGCTCTCTTCCTGAGGCTCCTTTTGAGCGGTCTGAGCAGTACGCAAACGGCTGCGTGGCCCCAGTGGAGCTCGAGCCGGCTGTGCCGACTCTTCACGGGCTGAGCTCTCAAACTGCTGCCGTGTGACCAGACGGAGCGATACTATGTTTGCCTCAAACAGCTCTTTGCACAGACGTTTTACAATCTCAAGCTGCAGAGCCAGCTTGGGAACGTCTTTGGCGGCCGGCATCTGACCACCCGTGATGTAGGAGTCGAAGCCAAAGGCAAACCCCTCACCTACTATGTTTGCCCCGGCACGTGTCTTGGTTTTGCCCATCTCGCGGATAGTTGGCTGCAGCACCTGCATAAATTGTGACGGTGTCAGGTGGCGGTCAAAAGCTACCACCGAACGCTGCTGAGAGACCACATTTGAAGTCCACTCATTAAGTATCTCCGCCTCAGTACTGTAGAGCTTTACATTCGCCCGGTCGGGGAAGACAGGGGCGCGGTAAAACCCTTCAAGTTCGGTAAATTTACTATCGCGCTGCTCTGCCACTTCGTTAGTCTGCGACAGCGCCCGCCTTAACATAACCACACTCCCCAGCAGTAGCAGTGCCACTACCACCAAGAGAATTATCGTCACTATTTGATGCTTTTTCATTACTGTAAAACCTTTTAGGTGATCGGTGCCAATTGTGCCTCAATCACAAAGCCGCGGATAGCACCATCGGCCTCTTCACGTTCGCGCTCTATCCTGACACCATCTCGTTTTGAGCCATCCTGACTGACAATCTCGGCCTGAAATACCCGCCGCTGTTTCAACTGGTCGCGCAGCATCTCTACAGCCGTAGCCCGATTCTGATTGGCTGCCTCAAGCTCTGATAACCGGTCGATCCAGCCGCAACCGGTAATCTTAACCCGCTCCATACCGTCCGCCGACTCCCCCAGCGGCTCTATGGCTGTGACCCACATCCCCGGGTAGAGGCATTCACGAATAGCATCCACAATCCGTACTGCCTGTGTCCGGCTGGCGATGCGCTGGCGCATCTCGTCGGCACTGGCTTCACTCTCTTTAAAACGCCGTTGGGCAGTTGCGAGCACCTGTTTATCGCGCTGTAATACCGCCAACCGCTCTTTGACCCCATCTGTCTGGCGCTCGAAGAGCCTTAATGTCTGTCTGGTGTAGAGGGTCCAGATTCCGGCTGTCATCATCAGACCCGCCGCTGCCAGAACAAAGTAGGGGATCCGTTTGCGAAAAGTCTGGCGCCGCGCCAATGCCGCCGGCAGTAGTGATATCTCCAGCGGACAGGAAAGACCACGCCGCAGTGCCAGCCCAACCACTTCACCTAACATAAAGGCGTCGCGGCCAACCTGTTCGTAGTCGATCTTCGGCCCTACCGGTACGGTACGGAAGGGGTTAAGGTATTCAGTAGGTGCCTGAAGTTTGTCGCTGAAGAATGTGTCCATATGAGGGATTACACCCGAACCGCCTGTCAGGAAAACACGTGTCGGGACGCTACCGTCCTGCTGGCTGCGATAAAAGTTAATCGAGCGGCTGATCTCGGCATGGAGCCGCGTAACCACGTTGCGTACAGTTTTTGAGGCGCGGTCGGCCCGTTCATCACCAATAGCGGCATAAACTCCGCCCAGAGCCACAAAAGCACACTCCTGCTTGAGTGCCTCGGCCGCACGGAAATCGGTCTGGAAGCTCTTGGCTAACTCCTGAGTGATCGCATTACCCGCCACTGGGATACAACGACTGAAAAACTTCCCCTCTTCCATGAAGACGAGATTCGTTGAGCGAGCCCCGATGTCGATCAGCAGAGCACAGCCGTCTATGTCGTTATAGTTATAGCGCACACAGTTGTAGAGTGCCATCGGTGCTACGTCGATCAATACCGGCTCAAGCCCAGCCGCTGCCACCGCCGAAGCGACCTCAGCGATGTTGTCGTTTTTAGCCGCCACAATCATGGCGTTCTGTTCGCCTTCGGTGGCATCGCCGATTAACTGATAGTCCCATACCAGATCGGCTATCGGGAACGGGACGTTCTGCTCAGCCTCGTACTGGATCATCTGCTGCAGCTTCTCTTTAGCTACAGGGGGCAGTTTGATGAAACGGGGAAAGACCACCTGACCCGAGATCGACATCAGTAGTGGTGCCGGGCGTATCCCGGTATTGATCATTACATCTTTGAGTGCCGCAACCAGAAAGGCACTTGAAGCTGATCCATCACCATCAGCTCCGGTCCCCAACTCGGCAGTTCCATAGTTGAGGAGGGTCGGCGGCCTGCCACCGCTAACCGAAAACTCCGCCAACATTATTTTGCTCGCGCCGACATTCAGCGCCAGGATGCGGTTTGATGAAAACACTATTTTACCACCTCGTAGTCGTCCATGTTGATCAGGGCAAACGGCGTTTTTGACCGCTCCAGTAACCCGTTGCGACGTGTCACTATGGGGCTGTCAATTATACGCGGATTCTTCCACCAGTCAGCCTCGGGCAAATTTTTGTCGCTAACTGTCGACTCCGTCGCCAGAACAGTCCCATCAATTGAGAGCTCTACCGCTAAAGCCACCGGTGAGCCAAAGCGCGCCATGGTGTTGGGTGCCAGCAGTACGCAGCCGGCATGTTCGCCTTTTTGAATGTCCAGATAGGTGGCGCGTAACTGAAAGAGCGAGTAATCGTCTTTGCCATCACGTGTTTTATTGTAGGTCATTACCGAATATGAGATGTCGATCGAGTCGATCCACTCTGGTGCGGTATCGTACTCAACTTCAAAAATAGCCCACTGTCTGGCGCGCCGCACGCGTGAACTGCGCGCCACGCTGGTCTGAAACTCCGGTGTACGCACTAATGTCGAGCGCCCCAGTTTGGGCAAGCGCCGTAGCCGCACCATCCCCGGTCCCACTTTGCTGCCACCCTGAGCCCCGCCCGGCAACATCTGCACCGGCCCCTGAACACCACCCATCTGCGCTGAAGCGGTGTCATCCATTAAAAAAAATGTTAAAATCAAGGCGCAACACACCATGATTAACCGATTGTTAAAGCTTTTCATATCCACCTCACTTTGTGAATAACTATAATAGTTGTAGTAGAGTGAAAAGCACTATACCCTCTTTTTGGATATTCGGCAATACGAGAAATTAAAAAAAAACATATTTGTTACAATTGACTAAGAGGCCGTGGTCAGGTAAACTCGCACATCGAATCTGCCATATGTAGCAACTTTGCGGTTTTTGCCTAGGTAATAACCGGATCTAAAGGGGATGTTTTATGAATATGCGTACACAAATGTTTTGCTCATTGGCCAGCGTTGTCTGGCTCGCCGGAACTGTAACCGCTCAGGTGGTTGCGGCACCGCCTCTGTTTCAATTGGCTAATGTTAAAGGCTCCTGTGAAGTGAAACGCCCAGCACAGGAGGCTCGTGAACAGGCCATTAACCGCAAAGCCTACCCATTCGGCACATCCGTTTTCACCGGATTAGGCGGCAAAGCTGTCGTTATGATAGATGCCGGCCCGGAGGTGGCCTCTGCTTCGGCTATGCTCGCCGAGAATACCGAGGTGCATATCGACCGAAACCCCGAAATTGCCTCAAATAGTGTTATGCGCCTGATCACGGGCAGTACTGAGGTTTTTGCTGAAACCGATACCCCCGCCCACGTTCTCGCTGTCGATACGGCAAATTTTGTGGTAAACAATTTTACCGGCCGCGCCACGCTGTCGCTTAAAGAGGATAGTGAATTCCAGACTGTTGAGATAAATGTGGTTAAAGGTGGTGTCGCTCTCGAGGGTGACCAGTTTGCTATCCCCGCCATGCGTGCTGGTTCGCGTTTTACTATCGAAACTACACCCGATCGCAGCCTCTCCCGTATCACCTGTATTAAAGGTGAGGTAGATGTCGCCCTGCAAAACGGCTCTGAAGAACCCCTCTCTTTCCCCGCCCGCCCCGGTGCCATTATTAAAATATGGCGCCAGTTTGCCCCGGTAGGTGGCCGCCAGATCGTCGCCGTCTTTGCCGTCGGCCCTGATGGCAAACGCCCCGAGTGTTACGCCTTTGCGGTCGGTCTGCCCGGGATCGTCTCTGTCGATACCGCCGAAGAGACCGCAGCAGCCGCTGCTGCCGGTGATTTCGACGATGCCGCCGCCGCTTTCAGTGCCTTTGCCGATGATAACGCCGCACCTGATGGCGGTAAGTCGTCTGAAGAGGTCGATCAGGCCTATAAGGAGCTCTTTGGTGATCTTTTCTAACTTTAAGCCTCTGTGGTACTGTTACCACATGATGCTTCAATATCCCTCTGAGTGCCAATATGCGCGGGTGCCTGAAGGGTTATACAAAATGACGCGCACCCCATAATGTGAGAAGTAAACCGTGGTAATCTATCAATTTAACCGCCTCATCCGTAACCGCTTCCTCTGGGGAGCTTTCGCCGCAATCATCGCCTTTGCCTTTGTTTCGGTAGACTCCTGCTCCACCTCCGGCTCTGATGGATCCGTCGCCGGTAAGCTTGGAAGAAAAAAGGTCTCAAGTCAGGCTTTCCGCGATATGGAACACTATATCCGCCAAACCTCGCAGTCAGAGGCTATGACACCGGCTCTCCTATATACCCAGACCTGGGAGAGGGTCGCCGCTGCTTATACTGCCGACAAGCTGGGACTCTCTGTCTCGCCCGAATTGATCCGTCAGGAGATTCTCTCTGCCGAAGCTTTCAGTAATGGCTTTGATGTTAACTATTACCGGATGATGATACGCCAGAATCTCAATATGTCGGAGCGTGAGTTTGAGGCCGGTCTGGCTAATAACATCCTCCTCCGTATGTTGAGCCAAACCGTCAGCTCTGCCGCCTGGGTATCGCCGATGGAGATGGATGATACCATCGCTACCTATACCGATAACTTTTCGGCTCAGCATGCCGTGGTCTCTAATATTTTTGCCAATGCAGATATTGAGGTCACTGAAAAGGATATGCTCACCTATTATGAGGAGCACCGCCAGGAGTACGCTTTGCCCGATCGCGTCTCGGTGAGCTATGTCGCCATCCCTATCACTAATTATATCGCCACCGTAGCTGTCGAAGATGCCGATATTGTCGACTATTACGATAGTAACCCCCAGCTTTTTACCCGCCCCGGCACCGACGCTGATGCCAATATCACCGAAGATGTCGATGGTCGGTTTATCACCAACCCCCCACCGGAAACTGTCGCCATGACTCTGGCCGAAGCTCGCCCCACTATTATCGAAAACCTCAAGCAGCAACTCGCCGCTGATGTCGCTTGGAATGATGTCTGCCATACCCTGATCGAAGAGGCCGTAACCTCTAACTCGCTGGCCGGGGTAGCCGCTACTCTCGGCCTGGAGGTCAAAAACACCCCGCTTTTCGCAGTTGACGACTACCTCCCCGGCATCGAAAATGCCACCGAGATGCGCGAAAAGGCTTTTGAGCTCGACCACACACGTGTCACCACCAGCTTTAACGCTGTTCTCGGTACTACCGTGGTCTACCTCATCGCCGCTCTCTCAAATGATGTCGCCCGTATCCCTGCCCTTAATGAGGTCGCCCGTGAAGTCCGCGATGCCACCACCGCCGAACTCCGCTTTAAACAGTATGATGCCCACATTAAAGAACTCTATGCCAAAGTGACCGCCGCCATTGAGGACGGTGCCGATTTCGCCGACGCTGCCGCCTCGGCCGGTCTCACTGCCACCACTAATTACAATTTTACCATCAGTCAGGGATTACCGTCTGGTATCCCGGAAATTAATACCGTCATCCCCGAAGTCCTCAAGCTCACCACCGGTGCCGTCGCCGCCAGTAAAACCCCACGCTTCGGACATGCCGTTATCGTTAAACTGGTCGAACGCACCCCAGGTGATGCCATGTCAGCCACTTTTATGCGTAGCCAGTTGCGCGATAGTGTCGAACGCCGCCTCTTCCCCGCACTCTTTGCCGACTGGTTAGCATGGAATCTTAAGCAAAACCGCTTTAAGCCAACCCCGGGCACCGAACCGGTAAGCTATGACGACTCTGATAACTATTAACACCAACAAAACAGGAGAAAACATGTCCACAAAAGGTAAATTCCTCGCCGTACAGATGTACACCATCCGCGAGTTCACCAAAACCGGTGCCGACCTCGCCGCCTCTCTGAAAAAAATCGCCGCCATGGGCTACCCCGCTGTCCAGATGTCAGCCGTTGGCTGTATGGGCGGTGAAACACCCGAAGTCTCAGCCGCCGAAGCTAAAAAGATGCTCGATGATAACGGACTCATCTGCATCGCCACCCATCGCGCCTGGCCGGCTCTCCTCAATGAGACCGATAAAGAGATCGAGTTTCACCACGCCCTAGGCTGTGACTTCACCGCCATCGGTGGGCTCCCCGTATCTCCGCATACACCCCACACCTATCGTGAATGGCTTAAAGAGGCCGCCCCTGTTGTGGCTAAACTGAAGGCCGCCGGTATCCGCTTTGGTGTCCATAACCACTCGCATGAGTTTATCCGTGACACCTCAGACCCCCGCCTTAATCCCATGAATGTCTGGATCGATGAAGGCGGCCCCGACCTGATGCTTGAGCTCGACCTCTACTGGATCGACCACGCCGGCCTTAATTGTGAGCGAATCCTCGAACGCAGCCACGGTCGCGTCCCCGTGATCCACCTTAAAGATAAAGAAGTTATCCCCGGCGATGGCCCCGTCATGGCACCTATCGGTGAGGGTAACATGGATTGGCCCCATATCATCCCCGCCTGCCAGCGCGCCGGTGTCCGCTGGTATGCCGTTGAGCAGGATACCTGCCGCCGCGACCCCTTCGACTGTCTTAAATCGAGCTTCGATTTCCTCGCCGGCATGGGACTGTAATAAGGAGAATCAGCATGACTAAGCGTACAGCAGAACTCAAGCGTAAAACCCGCGAAACCGACATCACCCTCTCGCTGGATATAGACGGTTCCGGGGCTTCACAGACCGATACCGGTATCGGTTTCTTTAACCATATGCTTGAGCTGCTGGCACGCCATGCCCTCATTAACCTTAATGTTAAAGCCGTCGGTGATGTCGATGTCGACTACCACCACACCGTTGAGGATGTAGGCCTGGTGTTTGGTTCATGTCTTAATACTGCTCTGGGCGAGCGCCGTGCCATTCGGCGCTATGGCCTCGCCTCGCTCCCCATGGATGAGACGCTCTGTGATGTCTCCATCGACCTTGGCGGTCGCCCCTATCTCGTCTTTAACAGCGATATGAAACACCGCCAAACCCGCGACTTCGACCTTAAACTGGTTGAGGAGTTTTTCCGTGCTGTCGTCGTCCAGGGTCGCCTCAACCTCCACATAAACCACCGCTATGGTGACGACCCTCACCACGTCAGCGAGGCCATATTTAAAGGCTTTGCCCGTGCCTTGCGTCAGGCCATTGAAACCGACCCGCGTGAAAGCGGTATCCCATCAAGTAAAGGGACTCTCTGATCATGGTTATTCTACCCGCCATCGACCTTAAAAATGGCCGATGCGTCCGCCTCCTGCAAGGCCGTGCTGCCGACGAAACCGTCTACTCCGATGACCCCCTTGCCATGGCTCGCCGCTGGCACGATGAAGGTGCCGTCGAGCTCCACGTCGTCGACCTCGACGGTGCCTTTAATGGCCGCCCCGCCCACGCCGACGTTATCGCCGAAATCGTCCGCACGTGCGGTATGGCCGTTGAGGTCGGTGGCGGTCTGCGTGACGACTCCACTATCGAAACCTTGATGGCTGCCGGGGTCAGCCGTGCCATCCTCGGTACCCGCGCCTGGGCCGAGCCCAAAGCCATGGCTCGCCTCGTTAAACGCTTCGGCGACCGCATCGCTGTCGGTATCGATGCCCGCGACGGCTTTGTACAGGTTAAAGGCTGGGTCGAAACCACCGACCTCCGTGCCACTGACCTCGCCCGCCGTGCCGCCGATGCCGGTGTCGCTACCATCATTTATACCGACACCGCTACCGACGGCATGCTCAAAGGCCCGAATATCAGACAAATGGACCAGATCTGTACCGCCACCCCCGAGTGCCGTATCATCGCCTCAGGTGGTGTCAGTGCCCCCGACCACATCACCGCTCTCCGCGCCCTCGGCCACCCAAACCTCTACGGCGCCATTGTCGGCAAAGCCCTTTACGACAACAAAACCACTCTGGCAGCCATGCTCGCTGCTGCCAACGCTTAAAAATGAGTATTGAACTACACTGCCACACCCTCTTCTCCATTGATGCCGGAGGCACCCCCGAAAACCTGGTCGATGTAGCCGCTACCAACGGCGTCTCCTTCCTCTCCATCACCGAGCACAACCACCTCGGCAGTTGTGCCCGCGGTGCCGCCCGAGCCGCCACACACGGCATTACCTATATCCCTGGTGTCGAACTCGACACCACCTTTAACAACACCTGGTGCCACATCCTCGGCCTCGGCATCGACCCCGCAAACCCCATCCTGCAGCAAGTAGTCACCCGTAACCACGACACCTACGTCCACCGCTTCCGCAGCTACTACACCATCCTCCGCGAACTCGGCTTCCAATGGACTATGGAAGATATCGAAGAAGGCCTCCCCCGCTACTACCCCACACACCCCTCACCAATCGCCACCTTTTTTGCCGTCCGCCGCTTCATGCACGAACAAGGCTGCGGCGCCGACTTCGACGCCTACCATCAAACCATTAACGCCCGCCTCGCCGCTACAGAGCGTCCCCCCGAAGAACAATTCCTCGATTTTGAAACCATCTTTAACGCCATCCACACCGCCGGTGGTGTCGTAATTCTGGCACATGTCGGCCACTACTTCCATCAAGACATCCCCGCCCAG
Source organism: Lentisphaerota bacterium (assembly GCA_012520735.1). GTDB lineage: Bacteria > Verrucomicrobiota > Kiritimatiellia > RFP12 > JAAYNR01 > JAAYNR01. Next base: position 10,593 of record JAAYNR010000106.1, read on the forward strand.
GTCAATTTTATCCGCAAAATAATCGCCGCCGGCTGCGACGGTTTCGAAACCCACCACTTCCGTAACGTCGCCTTCTCAAATATCGACACCCTCCTTGAGCTGCGCAGTGAACTCAACTGCCTCGCCAGCGGTGGCTCCGACTGCCACCACGCCCCCTCCTCCCGCCCCCTCGGTGCCTCCGGCATCACCCGCGAAATCGCCAAACCCCTCCTCGAACGCCTCCTCCCCACCACAGCCACCCCCTAAGCCAGCGGCATTCACGCCGCTGCGTAAGTAATTACAAACTACGGGGACAGAGAAACTGTGGAGAAGCTATATCACACACCTAACCCATTGCACCACAAGTAGATACTTTGGCTTTATAACCAGGGACAGAGAAGCTGTGGCACACTGTACAACAGAAATTCCTGTATCTCCCCCGTCGAACTGAGCCACTCGCTGGTCACCCAGTCACCACGTCCCCCCCCCGCCCTGAAAGGGCTAAACATACTAGCTCGGGACACCGGCGCACTCCCCCTCAAAAGAGCTCTCCCTGCACCGCCACCATCGCCTCTTCCGTTACTGCCGGCTCTGCCGCCAGCCGTAACTCCAGCTCCTCTTCTGTAATCAGCGGTACACCCAGTTTCTCGGCCCGCTCTGTTTTCGCTGTTCCAGGATCACTCCCTACCACTACAAACGTTGTCGCTTTAGTTACAGCATCGGCCACTTTACCACCGGCCGCTTTGATGCGATTGGCTATCTCATGACGCGGTGCCGCCAATGTGCCGGTGATCACCACCACCATCCCCTCCAGCGGACCACCTGCGCCACCACTTAACAAGCCCTGACTTACCGGATCTATCCCCAACGCCTCCAGTGCACGTACTGTCTCGCGCCCCGCCTCCGACTCAAAATAGGCTACCAAAGCCCGCACCGCCTCCTCTTTTATCAGAGTGGAGTAACGAGCCGGACGTGATTCACCGTCAACCTTGGTCGCTGCCCGGGATGCCACCAGTGCCTCACCTAAATTCTCAATTCTGGCACATGCCGTATCGTAACGTCGTTGTAACTCATTACGCTCTGCCTCATCGAGTTTGCGATTGGCCGATCCACGCGGATTACTCTGTTGCGCTTCAACCATTGCATCGTATAACCCCACAGTATCGCGTAAAACTTGTGAGGTCGGTAATTCACTAAACCGTTCATGACACATCGCCACGCTCTCGGCTACGGTCGCCCCGATTTGCGGCACCCCCAGCGCAAAGAGCCAGCGGTGCAGTGGCAAAGTGCGGGCTCGTTGAGCCGCCTTCAGCAGTCGTGCTCCATTTTTAGCCCCGAATAACCGCTGTTTTCCCTCTTCACCCAGATCGAGCCGTGCCAGCGCATCGCCCTGTAAACGGAAAATATCGTACGGTGTAGCCACCAGACCTGACTTCACCAACGCCTCGGCTACCACTCCACCCACCCGCTCAATATCGAGTGCGTTACGACTGGCAAAGTGCTCCAGCCGCGCCACCAGTTGTGCCGGACATCCCGGGTTGGTACAGCGCAAGGCAACTTCACCAGTCACCCGCGAAACTGCCCCACCGCAGGCCGGGCACCTCTGGGGCATCTCAAACACCACCTCTGTGCCACGCCGTTTCTCTACAATAACCGACTCCACCGCCGGGATCACATCGCCCGCTTTCACCAGCCATACCGTATCACCGATCCTGATATCCTTACGCGCTATCTCATCAGCGTTGTGCAATGTCGCCCGGGCGATGGTCGACCCCGCCAACAATACCGGCCGCAACTCCGCCACCGGTGTCAACACTCCTGTCCGCCCTACCTGCACTGTAACCGCCTCAACAACCGTCTCAGCCCGCTCCGGTGCATATTTATAAGCCCGTGCCCAGCGTGGACTTCGTGATGTCGCCCCCAGAGCCTCGTAGTGCTTCCGGTCGGCCAACTTGATCACCGCGCCATCGATCTCAAAGGGGAAATCATGGCGCAACGTCTCCAGCTCGTCTATCGCCTTAAATACCTCCGGCATATCGGCACAAAAGCGCCGCCACTCCAAGGTCTTCACCCCCCACTTACCCAGCACATCAACCAGTTCAGCGTGTGTAGCAAACGAGATACCCTCAAGCACTCCGGTGGCATATAGTACCGCGTCAAGCGGACGTGTCGCCGTAACACGTGGATCGAGCTGTTTGAGCGAACCGGCCGCCGCATTGCGCGGATTCATAAACGGCTCACTCCCCTCAGCCTCCTGCCGTGTCACCAGATCAAAAAAACCCTGACGCGTCATAAAGACCTCACCACGTAACTCCACTACCGCAGCCTCACAAGGTATTGTCAGCGGTATCGACCTGATAGTACGGATATTAGCAGTGATATCGTCTCCTATTTCACCACTGCCACGGGTGGCGGCCCGTACCAGACGTCCATTACGATACAAAATACTGAAAGCCACCCCATCTACCTTTGGCTCCACTACATAACTCGGCACCACCTCCGGCAATAACCGTTTCAACGCCAGATCAAAATCGAGCAACTCTGTCTTGGAGTGTGATTTATCGAGACTCATCATCGGCGGGTCGTGATTAACCTGACTAAACCCCTCCAACGGCTCACCACCCACCCGTTTTGTCGGTGAATTTGGGTCATCAAACTCCGGGTGCTTCCGCTCCAGCTCCTCCAGCTCACGATAGAGGCGGTCGTAATCGGCATCACCTATCTCCGGCCGCGCTTCCACATAATAGAGACGATCATGACGCGCTAACTCGTCACGCAAAAACTCCATCCGCTGTAAAATTTTATCGCTCATCATAACTGCTATTTATTGATTAATTGCCTGAAAACCGGTGCCAGCGGCCCCGTAGCCGCAATATATCTCCGCGCCGCCTCACGGTCGCCCGCCTCAAGCAGCATCATAACTGCTGTCACCGCCTGGTGCGGCTCCAGTTGCTGCCCCAACAAGCTCAGCTTTTCTCGGTTATCCATACTTGATAATGCTAGCGTTACAGTCCTGTTCTGCTCGCCAAAATAGAGCGAAACCTTACCGTCGCTCACCCCGCGTGGCACTACCAGCCGCCTTTTCCCTTTATACTCAAACTCCACCTCTTCGCCCTCGTTTTTGGCAAAGTAGTAGGCTGCCAGATCATCAAGCGACCGCACAGCCCTAAGGATATCGTTCATTGCCCGCAACCGGGCATTGTCACTCTCCTCCAGATAGTGCTTCTCAACTACCTTCTGCAAACCGGCTACACCACCATCACGCAACGCCATCACCAATTCACGGTTCAGTTTACTGTGCGACTCCTGTTGCTGCTGTTCCGGCGGCTTAACTGCAGCCTTCTCCATAGCACGCGCAAATGCATTATCAGCCGACCGCTCCTCGGTTGCCTCCTGCTTTGCCGGTGCTGGTGCCCGCTGCTCCGGTACCCGCTGTGGCACCGGCAAACTCTTCAATAGCGGCACCTGCTCCTCTACAGTCTCTATTTTTACAGCAGCAGACGAACCTCTCTGCTCCCCAATCACCGGGATATATGGTGCCAACACCGGCAACCGCTGTCGTAGCCGCCCATAAAAATCGGCCGGATCACCTAACCGATGATTAGCATAAACCACCAGCCATAGCAGCAACAACAACCATAACAGCAGACGTCCCATCCCCCCCGACCCGTGCGGCACATCTAGTTCTCTCCCCTTTGTAGCCACCCGACCATTACCCGCTGTCACCGCCGGCACTGCCACGCTAGACAGCCCTGCACCCTGGTTACTACTGCTACGCAGCGGCTTACCATCTATCAGCCGTTTCATATCAACCACTACTTCACCCCAGCCACGGTACCTGTGCCCGGGGTGTTTCATCAGTAACCGTTCCAGCAGCAAACAGGCTGAAACCGGCAGATCGGGTCTAATATTCCGTGGATTAGGCAAAATACCATGCACCTGGCTGTTCAGCACCTTGTCGGACTCCTCGCCACCAAAAGGGAGCACCCCTGTCAGTGCGTAATACAAAACCATCCCCAGCGCATACATATCACTGCGGTGATCCACCGCATGCCCCTGCGTCACTTGCTCCGGCGCAATAAAATTAGGTGTCCCCACAATCATTCCGTCATCCAACGCCGTAAGGTCAACTCCGGGCTTAGCCAGAAATGCATTCCCAAAGTCCGTTAACTTTGCCACCCCCTCCGGGGTTATCGTTATCGTTGTCGGCTTCAGGTTACGATGCACAAACTGCTCCAGCTCCCACGCCCGCCCCAAAGCCTCTGCAATCCCCAGACCATACCGCACCACGGTCCGTGCCGGTAATTTCGGGTTCTCCTGCACTATCTCAGCCAAAGTCTTCCCCGGTGCCTCCTCCATCAGCACATACTGCTGCCCATTAACAGTGCTGATATCGTAAACCTGGCAAAACGACTGTGCCTTCACCCGCGAAACCGCACGTGATACTGCATGAAAATTGTCGGCCTGAACACTGTTCTGTGCTGCTTCAGGGAGCAGAACCTTGACCATAACATGACGCCCCAGATCGCGCTGATAAGCACGCCACGTATAAGAAGTGCTTGAACGCGAAATAGGCTCAAATGCCTCCAAACCAGAAATATTAGGTATATCCATAACGTTAAATTACCATAACTCCCCCCTGTTGGGCAACGACTACTACACACCACCAACTATTCACTTTCAAACCCGCCCCATCCAATATATACTCCCTTTTTAAATCCCGTTGATTTCATAGTTGGAGAGTAACAAATGAGCAAAGCAGCTAAATCCCCCGCAGCCCAACGTACCATTCTCGGCGCTATCGATGCCGATGTACTCCAGTTTACCGTTGGCAAAGATCCGATCCTCAACCTAGAGCTCACCGAATGGGACTGTATCGGCACCGCCGCCCACGTCACTACCCTCACCGCCATGGACTACACCCCTGCCGTTATGACCCCTGCTAACCGCGATGCTGTCATCGCCGCTCTCGTCAATATTATGGCCGATGCCCGTCAGGGTAATTTCGAAATCACCATCGCCGATCAGGACGTCCACCTCGCGGTCGAACGCCGCCTCACCCAGACCCTCGGCGAACTCGGTCGCCGTGTCCACACCGGTCGCAGCCGCAACGATCAGGTCGCCATCGATCTCCGTCTCCATGGCCGCGAACACCTCCTCGGTCTCATCATCGAAACCGCCGACCTCGCCACCGCCCTCCTCCGCTTTGCCCGCAAATACGCCAAAGTCCCCATGGTCGGGCGTACCCACCTCCAACCCGCCATGCCCTCCAGCATCGGCCTCTGGGCCTCCGCCTACGCCGAAGCCCTCCTCGACGACCTCCTCACCGTCGAAGCCGCCTACACTTACAACGACCGTTCCCCCCTCGGCTCGGCCGCCGGTTACGGTGTCCCCCTCCCGCTCGACCGCAACCTCACCGCCCATCTCCTTGGCTTCAGTGCCCCTCACCACAACGTCTTCTACGCCAGCAACGCCCGCGGTAAATGCGAATCGATCATCCTCGGAGCCCTCTCCCAGATTATGCTCACCCTCTCCCGCTTCGCCGAAGACCTTATCCTCTACTCCATGCCCGAATTTGGCTACTTCATCCTCCCCCCCGAAGTATGCACCGGCAGCAGTATCATGCCCCAGAAATACAACCCCGATGTCCTCGAACTCATCCGCGCCAAAACTGCCCGCCTCCTCGGCCACAGCACAGCAGCCTGCGCCATTGTCAAAGGCCTCTCCGGCGGCTACAACCGCGACCTCCAAGAGACCAAAGAACTCTACCTCGAAGGGATCACCACCACCCGCGCCTCACTCCGCATCCTCAGCAAAATGACAGCCACCCTCGCAATCAACCCCACCGCCCTCCGCCACGCCTTCACCCCCGGTGTCTTTGCCACCGACCGCGCCCTCGAACTCGTCGCCGGCGGCATGCCCTTCCGCGATGCCTACCAACACGTCCGCGCCAACCTCAACGAACTACACAACGCCAACCCCGACACCGCCATCGCCGCCAAAACCGGTCTCGGCAACACCGCCGGCCTCGACTTCCCC
>JAAYNR010000313.1 GCA_012520735.1 Lentisphaerota bacterium
ATTTTAAAAGGTAGAGAGTTGACGATGACTCTCAATGCTGCCTTAGTTGCTTCAACGCAACAACTTATGAAGATAGCTGCTTGAACTTCTTGTTTTTTTTGACAGTAGCTAACGGGTTAGCTACTAATTTTGAGCAATAGGTGCAGCCGAAATCGATATCGGGGTCGAATTATGTCCTTGCTATTCGATTTCGAACCCGATAGCGATTTCGACCTTACGGGGGAAGCCATATTTAGAATTGCTGGACAAATATGTCTTGTGCTGGACGTGACGGCATAAAGTGTTTAAAATAGTGGTCACTTTTTTTGGTTAAACAGGAGCCTGCAAAGGACGGAGACATTGGAGGAGCGATGGCGTTAAAGATCGGGTTTGTTGGTTGGCGTGGCATGGTGGGGTCGGTTCTGATGGGTCGCATGCTTGAAGAGGGTGATTTTAAGGGGTGTGAACCGTTTTTTTTCACTACATCGCAGGCTGGTCAGGCAGGGCCAGATGTAGGCTATGGTGCGGCACCGTTGCTTGATGCCATGGATGTGAATGAGTTGGCCAAAACCGACATTGTGGTGACATGTCAGGGTGGGGATTACACCTCGGCAATGTATGACAAGCTTCGCGCCAGTGGCTGGAACGGTTACTGGATTGACGCTGCCTCTACCTTGCGGATGGCACCGGAGTCGGTTATTGTGCTCGACCCCGTTAACCGTCATGTGATCGACAAATCACTAGCAGCCGGTGGGCGCTTGTTTGTTGGCAGCAACTGCACTGTAGGTTTGATGCTGATGGCGGCACATGGTCTTTTTGCTGAAGGGTTGGTGGAGTGGGTTTCGGCCATGACATACCAGAGTGCCTCGGGTGCCGGTGCCAAAAATATGCGTGAGCTACTGATGCAGATGCGGCAAGTAGCGGCGGCACCGGGAGCATTACTTGACGACCCTGCCTCAGCTATTCTGGATATTGACCGCAAAGTGGCGGCAACGTTACGCGAGCCAGAGTTCCCGACCGAGAATTTCGGGGCACCACTGGCAGCCAGCCTGATCCCGTGGATTGACAAAGCTGTTGACCATGGTCAAACCCGTGAAGAGTGGAAAGGGTGCGTAGAGGCCAACAAAATTTTGGGGACAGAGAACACCATCCCGGTGGATGGGCTTTGTGTGCGGGTTGGGGCGATGCGTTGTCATAGTCAGGCGCTGACGATTAAGCTTAAAAAGGATATATCGCTGGAGCGCATTGAAGAACTGCTGGCCAATGCTAACGATTGGGTTCGTGTGGTTCCCAACGACCGCGCAATCACCATGCGCGATTTGACTCCGACCGCAGTGACCGGACGCTTGGAAGTGCCGATTGGACGTCTCCATAAAATGAAGATGGGCCCTGAATATCTGGCGGCGTTTACGGTGGGTGACCAGCTTTTATGGGGTGCGGCCGAGCCGATTCGGCGTATGCTCAACATTACTCGTGAATACTTGGGTAAATAATGCGCTTTTTTATCACCTACCTGCTGTTTGCTGCTGCCGGGACTATTGTTGTCCATTTTACGGCACCTAAATTCGCACCCAAGGCGGCAAATTGGGCGCGACAACTAGCCGTTAAAGAGAGTGCGGAGCCGGTAGAGGTGTCGCAGCATGTGGCTGTACGTAATATGCCGGCTCCGGCTACCGCGACGACGAGCATCAGACCACGCTCTGTGGCAGAGTACGGCACAGGGGGAGCTCAAATAGATCAACAAGTGCCTGTCGCAACACCACCACAGGCAGTTGTGGCGGTTACAGATATCACCAACAGTGATGCCAGTGATATAGATGTCACCTTTTCTATTGATGCGAGTGATGAGAAAAAATCGGAAGAACCGGTAGAGGCAGAGAGGGCGGAGGTTCGCGAGTTATACCGTCCACCCGAGGGCGACCCAGAGGCACCCTTCTGGGGAGTACTGGTACAGAGTGCACCGAGCAGTGGGTTAGACGGTAACAATCTGGGGCGTTTACCGGCAGGGATAGTGGCAGAGATTCAGGAGATCAAGACGACTGCAAAAGGCGATGTGGCAGTATGTATTATTGACGACAACGGACGGTGGCGGGGGCCGATAGTGATCGGGCTGGAGTACCTGTTGCGATTTGAGGGGCCGTTGACAGCAGCTCCGGCTGAGCCGCTTGATTTACTGCATCGTTACTATACACTTAAGGGGCGGGCAGATGAGCGACTGGCAGAGATAAAACGTCGCACTACGCCTGTAAACCCTCATGAAGCTGAATACCAGAAGGCTGTAAGTGCTCTTAAGGCATTTGATCAACGAGTCTCGGCTATGGTCAAAGAGCGCGATACGGCCAGTGGGGCCAGACGCGCCAAGCTGATTGATGAGTTGCACGCAGCAAAGTATGAGATAAATCGCCTCAAACACGCTGTTGAAGAGGCTGGGGGGAAGCGAAATAATTGGGCTAGACAAAACCCGCCACCTAAAGAGTTACCGGTTGACCCGACTTTAGCAGCGTGGCAGGCAGAGTTGGCGAAACTGGAGCCTGAAATTAAACGTTACGTCGACTAATGGGGGTGTGTCATGACAGTTACGGTTGTGGGGCTGGGGCTTATTGGCGGGTCTGTAGCTCGAGACCTGCATCGTAGCGGTTTCGCTCATTCGATCGTGGGGGTTGATTCTAGCAGGGAAAACTGTACGACAGCCCTTGAGATGGGGCTGGTTGGTAGCGTTGCGTCACTGGAAGAGGCTGTCAAGGCGGCTGAGGTAGTGATACTGGCTGTACCGGTCAACGTAATTGTGAAGATACTGCCGAAAGTGCTCGACCTGACAACCCCCGGACAAACTGTGATCGATATGGGGTCGACCAAACAAGCCATAACAGAGGTTGTAAAACAACACCCAAACCGCTACAGGTTTGTGGCGGCTCATCCGATGGCCGGCACAGAACGCTCCGGGCCAACAGCGGCGGTAGAGAGACTCTTTGAAGGCAGGATAGCTATTTTATGTGATATAGCGGATAGTGCTCCTGATGCGGTAGCCGAGGCCAAACGTCTTTTCAGCACCGGGCTGAGGATGAACATTGTGACGATGGGTGCTGCTGCACACGATATTCACGCAGCCTACATATCACACCTGTCGCATGTGATCTCCTATGCCCTGGCTTTGACGACACTCGATAAAGAGCGCGATGTTAACACCCTCTTCTCCATGGCGGGAGGCGGCTTCAGCTCCACGGCACGTCTGGCCAAAAGCGATGCTACCATGTGGACCCCGATCTTCCTGCAAAACCGTGACCATTTACTGGAGGCTATTGCTGCCTATCGCCAACATCTCGACAACCTCGCCCACGCTATTGAGCAAGGCGATGAGATAAAGGTCAACGAGCTGATTGGCCAAGCCAACCGTATCCGTGACCTACTGCCATAAGGAGTTATAAGGCACAGATGAGGAAGAGTTTAAAAAAAAACACGCTGGGAAACTGTAAATCAGTCTGTAGAGCCTGCTAAAGAGAGCCGTGTTAGTATTTCGGCGTTATGCTCACACATGGG
>JAAYNR010000320.1 GCA_012520735.1 Lentisphaerota bacterium
GGTGTCAGCACCTAGCTCCAGCAAGATAACACTCCGCTCAAAACAGGAGGGTACTGTCATCATCACCCCGTTCAAAGCAGCCAGCCCCGATAGTTCCAGTGACTGCGGAGCCGGGAACCCCTGAGCAAACAGACCCATCGTTTTCTCTGTTAATGATAGTGGAATGGCAACCAGTAGGGCACTGGTTTCATTGGCCGAAGAGTCCTGTATCTCCATCGCCATTCTGAATGCCATAGGGTTATCAACCCCAAGCAATTCAGCAAAGGGGACATCGTCTAACTTGTTGGCAGGACGTGGGATAGACAATAATTTGGCCACTGCATCGGGGTGCGAAACAGCCAGTGCACATGCTCTGGAACGAACCCCCCGCGGCATCACCGTAAGGTCGGTCAGCTCCTCATCAATCTCCCACGCCTGGGTCACAGCAACACCCGTCTTGTTAGACACCATCCGTACTACACGGGTGCCGCAAGCTCCAAAGTCGATACCTATGATATCCTTTGGAACCGAGTCGAGTTTTAACTTTCCCTTTATTGTTGAAAAATCCATAAGTTAATTTAAGCAAGAGTAGTGCCAAATTACAACTAATAAATTAACTCAAATGTGGCATGTTAATTGCTTGTTAAGATATTATACCATGGAAAATACTTTAAAACCAAATCAGGTGGCTCAAACCATCCGAATTGATATCCTACCGCGCTTTGATGAAATTACCCATAGCAGCGGTTTCAGCGATAGCACAGCCGAAGAAGAGAGAACCCTGCTGAATGCTGATGACTACCAGTACCTGTTTCAAAACTCTTATGACGCTACCCTGCTAACCAATACCAGTGGTCAGGTGATGATTGCCAATGCCCGCGCCGAAGAGATGTTGCAGTGTGATGAACAACACCTCTGTGAGATGTCAATGGTACAGATAGTCTCCGGGCTCGACCAACAACTGCTCGACTCTATCGTAGCTCAGCTCGACCGTGCCCGTTTTATGCGTATCTCTGCCTGGGTGGCCCGACTCTCCGGTGACCCTTTCCCGGCGGAGATCGCGGTGAGTCGTCTTATGCGTCAGGACACTACTTTGCTCTCATTTTTTATCCGCGATGAAACCGTGCGCCGTAAAGCGGAAGACGACCTCCGCACAATCTATAACACAGTCCAGAATGCCGGTACCGGTATGGCCGTAGCCGATACTGATGGCCGACTGATCCACATTAACCCCGCTCTGCGCCGTATGTGGCAGTTGAGGGACGATGTCAATGCCGTTGATCTCAGTCTGGCCGATCTTGTCGGTGAAGTGACCGCCACAGCGATTATGCAGATATGCGCCCCCGGCTCGCAAACTACCTGGAATCAGGAGATACCACTCCACCTCGGTGATGACGACCCTCTCTGGGTTCAGGTCTCGGCAGCCATAAATCTAGACCCCGACAACATCCCCACAGGTGTGGTCCTCTCTTTTCTCGATGTCAGCGACCGTATGCGAGCCGAAGCGATTGACCGCCTCCGTGACCGCGACCGAGTCATGGCGCAAAGCCTCGGTGCTGTGTGTCACCATCTGGGCCAGCCCACCACTGTTTTGCTGTCGAGTATCGAGATGCTCCGCTCAATTAAAGAAGACGATAAAACAACGCTTGAAACACTACTCGAAATCAGCTTGGAGGCTGCCGAAGAGGTTCGCCAGATATTGCGTCGCCTTAATGATCTTGATGTCTATAACCCCGTTGCCTACGCCAGCACTGTAAACGATGAAACACCATCAGAGATTGTCTCACTTGGCGGAGACGAGACGACTGTACCCGCAGCCACGAGCCAACCTGATTAACTATGCGTATCTATGTAGATTTTGATGATGTAATCTGTGAAACCGCCAAACACCTTGCCAGTTGGGCTAATGAGCAGTACGGAACCAATATCGAGTATGAAGAGATACGCTGGTTCGATCTGCGACGCTCGTTTAAATTGGAAGAGTCGCGCTATCTCGAGGTGATGGAGTATGCCCATCACGATGCTATCCTCAGCCTCTATCCTCCTACTCCCGGTGCTGTTGATACCATGAGCCAATGGCAACAGCGTGGCTTGCATGCCACTGTGGTTACCGGACGCCCGGCTACTACCCGTGAAGCCTCAAGGAAGTGGCTCGCACAGTACGGACTGGAGCAGACTCCCCTCATATGTGTCGATAAGTACCGCCGTGAACCACCTCCACCGCCGGGAGTTGAACCGGCCCTCACCCCCGAGGAGTTTGCCGCTCTCCGCTTTGATGTCGCTATCGAAGATGCCCCGGCCGCTCTGGATCTTCTGGCCAATAGCTCATGTGGTAAAATTATAATCTTTGACCGCCCCTGGAATCGCGACTATGTCGCCCCCGACAGCCGCTTCACTCGTGCTGCCAACTGGCATGACATTGCCAGCAAGTTATGACCACACCAATGACATAATTATAGTCCCCTCAATTGTAGCATCACGCTTTACCAATTTGACTCACATCCTAATTTACCCTATAATCGCGGCATCATAAATGTTGTTTCATATTGATGTTAAAATAGTGACAACCTTGCCGTATATCATGCACAAACTCGCCCTTGGGTTCGCCTTGTTAGCGACTCCTCTGGCACTGTTTTGTCTGATAATGTGGCTCTGGACATCCCCCGGCTGGCGATTGACATTTGCAACACTCAGGCAACAATACCGCAAACTAACCCTCATGGGACGGTTTATTGCCATAACACTACTTGCCGTTTTTCTGGTTAAGGGGAGTACTAAATCAAACAATCAGGGCTTTTCATCTCCCACCCCACCACCTGCTCAACAAC
>JAAYNR010000164.1 GCA_012520735.1 Lentisphaerota bacterium
CCAGGGGCGATTGCGGTAGAGATAGCCTTTGCCAAGGTTACTGATACTCTGATTGTGAGCTATGATCATCCGGTGCTCAAAGCTGGTGAAGTTGATGAGCGCGGCGGCTGGTGCGTGATTCGGCGCAGTAATGAAACGGGTAAAGTGATCCGCAGGATTGTGGGAGAAGAGGTGTTATGAAGTACAGTTTTAATGCAGCACAGAAATTAGTAGAAAATGATATCAGGCCACGGCTCTATTTTGGGCCGGATGATGTAGAGCGGATCCATGCGGGGCTGCAGAGCAGAGATGGACGCAAGCTATGGAAAAAGTTTGTGGAGCGTTCGCGTGGATTAGTTGATCTGGCGCTGGCCGTCGAAGACATGCCGCTTGCATTGGCGCGTTGGTGTCGTGCCTGGAACTTGCCGGGGACAAAAATTGTTTTTGGGGCACCTGATATCGGGGCACTGGCGGCATTGACCGGTGATGAGCGAGCGGTTGAGGCGTGTCGGCGTATTGTCACGTCGTTGCTGAAGGCGGAGGAACTAGTGGTGCAGGAGTATGGTGCAGAGGAGGCACATAAGTCACGACATCGCATGGGCTATATGGCTGGCCTCTATATTGGACAACTCTACGACATGGCGGCACCATTTTTAAGCAATGAGGAGAAGAGTATTTTCTGCGAGTGGGGGGTAAAACATGTGTTTAATCACAATACTGATCTCCAATGGCCAAAGCACTATTTCGGTCCGGGCGGCAATATAAGTATTGTTGGTCTTACCAGTGCACTGATGGTAGCGTTGGTGTTGCAAGGTGAGCCGCAGGTAAAGTTAGACCAGAAGAGGTTGACGACGCTATTGCAGATGGTAGATGCGGCTATTGGTGGGGCGATCTCTGCTGATGGTTATCCACTTGAAGATATCGGGTATGGTACGGCAGTGGGTGGCAGTCTGATCAAGATGGTTGCGCTAACCAACAGGATGGGGGTGGCAGACCTTGAGGCTCACTATCCGCGGTGCCTGAAATTTGGGCGGTCGATCCTCCATTTTGTGCAGCCGTGGGGTGAGCATCTGACGAACACGGGTGATCATGGTGATGACTTCAAGCGACGTGAGTTTGTGTTGCCGTATCTGGCTGAAGAGACAGATGATCCTACCTTGCTGTGGTTGTGGCAGACTTTAAGCTATGATCACGGGGTGGTGCATCCAATGAATAGCGACCCATTGCTTTATGGCGAAGCGGTTTTGGGGAAGGGGCGGCAGGTGCCGGCAACAATCAAGTCGCTGATAGCAGCACCGCTGCTGGCCAAGGCTCGGCGGCCAGCGGCAGCGACAGTGCCGACAGCCTATTGTTGTCAGCGGCGTGGTCTGGTCTCATTCCGCAGTGGTTGGCGCGCTGATGATTTACTGCTGGTATTTGACGGATCATCGCGTTCAGATGGGGCACAGGGGCATCATCATCATAGTGCAGGACATTTTTCATTATCGGCCTTGGGTGAGTATTTTTCGATCGATACAGGGCGTTATAATGCGACACGATCGTGTCACAGTGTAGTACTGATAAAGGATGATGGAGAAATCGGCAAGAGTTTATGGCAGCCAGGTTTGCGCGAAGGGCGGCTGATTGAGTATGCACCAGATTCGTTTGTTGATAGTGCCGCGGCTGACGGCACGCCGCAATTTCATGGCGCAGCGCGCAAGGCAGAGCGGCGCGTGGGATTGGTAAAAGGGCCGGGAGCAAGACCTTATGCCTGGGTGCAGGATACGATAAGTCCTAATGGCAAATGGGCTACTTTTGACTGGCAGATGCAATGCGCACCGGAGAGTAGAGTGCGGGTACACAAACGCGGTGGCGTTGTGACAGGTTTCCGGCATGGTAACCTTTTAGGGGTTGATCTTTTTGTGCCTCTTTTCCCTGGTAACCGTAAAGATCCGGCGGCACATAAAATTGGCGAGGTCTTTTGTGATCTGGCGCATCCTGATGGTGCCCTTGCAAGTCTTGGCCTTGAAACAAAGGAAAAGATGGAGAGAAAAGTGGCGGAGTATCCGCGACCGGCCTCGATGATCCATGGGCCTGTTTATGAACGGCCGCGTCTGGTGGTCAGGTTTGAGGGGTCTAACGGCAGATCACTGGCAGTACTGATCCCGCGACTTAAAGGCGAGGCGGCACCCAAACTCAAACAGATTGAAGCAGTGCCCGGCACTATTGCGGTAGAGATAGTTTTTGCGAAAGTTACAGATACGCTGATTGTCAGCTATGACCATCCAGTCCTCAAAGCCGGTGAAGCTGATGAGCGCGGCGGCTGGTGCGTGATCCGGCGCAACAATGAGACGGGGAAAATGATCCGCAGGGTTGTTGGTGAAGAGCTGTTGTAGAAGAAGGCTGTGAGGCTGTTAGACTGTTAGGCTGTGAGGAGGAAACTTATTCGCAGATGAGCGCAGA
>JAAYNR010000119.1 GCA_012520735.1 Lentisphaerota bacterium
GCGGCGCTATCATGGCCAATGCCGGGAGTGTGACCACCTCGACACCCGGGGGCGGTGGGCGCATCGCATTGGTGGTCACAAACGCCGCGGCGGATTGGTCGGGGCTTACTGGTGTTATTGAGGCTGGCGGTCTGAATAAAAGCACGGCTTCTTCTTCAGGCACTATTTATCGAGAGACCGCCGCCGATGCCCCTGGCAATGGGGAGCTAATCATCCGCGGCCATGGAGTGGTGCCGTATTACGGCATGGGGGCGCAGATCGGCGGGCAGGTGGCGATCACCTCTTCTTTCTCTCGTGTGACAATTGAAAACGCCGGCGTGCTGGTCATTGCCACCAACAGCATGCTCGATATGGCGCAGGGTGAGGTTGTCTGCAAGGCCTCGACACCGGCCGGCGGCATCTGCCTCGATAGCGGCACTTTGCTGGTGGCACCCGATTTCACCCTGACCAACATCTTTTTGCGTGTGCAGGGCAGGGAGTCCAGCTTATGCGCGGCTGGCTCATTCACCGTGGGCATCAACGGCGAGCTGCGCCTCGACCAGCCGCTCTCCTATGACGGTGATTTTGTCGTGGCGGCGGGCGGGCTGGTGTCGCACACCGTCAACGACGCCACTGGCGCGTATAAGGCCAAGCTTGAAGTGACGGGAAACATGACCATCGCGGCGGGTGGTGCCATTGATGTGACAGGCAAGGGGTATCCGCAGGCCGCCGGCCCAGGGATAATCGGCGCTTATCAGTCGGGGGCCAGCCATGGCGGGCTCGGCGCCCGCACGTCGAATGCGTCGGCGCGCACGCCAGGCTGTTACGGCTCGATCACAGAGCCTTTCGACCTCGGTAGTGGTGGGATTAGCACTTTCGGCAATGCCGGCGGCGGTGCAGTGTGGCTGGAGGTGGGGGGCGTTTTGCGGATCGATGGTGATATCGCAGCCAACGGCGCACCGGGGTCAGCGCACTATTCCGGCAGTGGTGGCAGCATCTACTGTCGCGCTGGCGCGATACATGGTGCTGGCTCGATCAGGGCAAATACCGGTGCAGTGACCACCTCAACACCAGGCGGTGGTGGGCGTATCGCCTTGGTGGTGACCAATGAGGCCGCAGGGTGGGAAGGTTTAACCGCTACTGTTGAGGCGCGTGGCTATAGTAAAAGCTCTGCCTCTTCATCGGGAACGATTTATCGTGAGACAGCCGCCGACGCGCCGGGTAGGGGTGAGCTTATTATCCGCGGCTATGGTACCTTGCCGATGTATGGTGTCGGGGTGCAGGTTGGCGGTCAGGTGGCGGCGACCAGCTCTTTTGCCCGCGTCCGGATAGAGAATAACGGCATGTTGGTTATTGATGCCGGTAGCCTGCTCGACCTCACGGATAGCGAGTTGGCCTGTGCGCCGCTGACAGCCAATGGCGGGTTGGCGATAGCTGGCGGTACTCTGGCCGTTGCCCCCGGTTTTGTCCTGACAAACAGCATCTTGTGGATTCAGTCAGTCAGTGCGTCACTCGACTCCGGTGACTCCTTTATCGTGGGCAATAACGGCGAGTTGCGCCTTGACCACCATTTTGTGCATAAAGGCAATCTGAGCGTGGCTAGCGGCGGGCTTGTTTCGCGCGCCTTGCTTGACGGTGTCAATCCGGCACCACTCAGCCTTGCGGTGACGGGCGATCTGACTGTGGCGGCGGGCGGATCAATAGATGTTTCGAGTAAAGGTTTTACTTACGCAAATGGGCCGGGGCGTGGCACAGGCGGCATTGCCGCCAGCCATGGTGGGCGCGGTGCCAGTTACGCTGGTGCGGCATTATCGCGGCCATCTTACGGCTCGATAGTGGAGCCGGTGACCTGCGGCAGCGGCGGCGGCTATAACGCACCTTCGACCGGCGGTGGCGCGTTGCGGCTCGATGTCGCCGGGACGTTGCGCAACGACGGTGTGATTGCGGCCAACGGCGAGGCCAGTAACTGGTACTCATCAGCGGGCGGCAGCGTCTGGATCACCGCCGGTGCTTTGGTCGGCGGCGGAGCGATAGAGGCGAACGGTGGCAGTGTCAGTGGCCATACACCCGGCGGCGGTGGGCGTGTGGCCGTGACCGTGACCAATGCCGGTGCCACGGTCGCTGTTTATCAGGGCACCTTCGTGGCCCGGTCTGGCAATGGGACAGGCATCGGTGGTGCTGGCACGGTTTATCTGCGCGATGCAGGGCAAGGTATAGACGAGGGGACGCTGGTCATTGACAACAACGGTCGCATGACCAATGAGCGTTGGGCCGAGGTTGTCCCGTCTGTTGAGGGGCGAAACTTCGGCGCGCTCATTTTGCGCAATGGCGGCTGCCTGCACCTGGGTGAAAACGAGATTATCCAAGTCTCGGGTGTCTGGAGTAATGGTGCCCTCGGGGTTGTCGCTGAGCCAGGGGCGACCGTTAATCTGGGAGGAAGTGCGGCGGTGGTCGCTGAGGTTTATGGTAATAACACTTTTGACAGTCTGGTCTGCGACACGCCGGGAAAAACAATACGCTTTGCCGCGGGCTCGCAAACGCGCATCCCTTCCAACGGCGTGTTCCGTATGGTCGGCGCGTCCGGCGCGCCGGTTGATCTGGTGTCTGGTACGCCAGGCACGGCCTGGGAGCTGATTCTGGACGAATATGCCAGACAGGATGTGCGGAGCGTGGCCGTGGCCGACAGTGACGCTGGCGGTGGTGCTGAAGTGATCGCGATTAACAGTACTGACAATGGTGGCACCGACAACTGGCGTTTTTTGAGCGTGACCGCGGGCACGCGGATCGTCTGGAACGGTGCGGCCAATACGCTTTGGGGAGACCGGCGCAACTGGGATCTGGATCGTGTGCCAATGTCTGATGACGTGGTGGAGATACCGGCTGGCGTATCGCGCTACCCTGTGCTGGCCGGAGCTGTGGAGTTGCATCGGCTTGAGGTCACGGCGGAGGCTTCACTGGCATTGGCAGGGTTTGACATCACTGTAACTGACAGCCTCGCTGTGGCAGGACGTCTGGTCGCCTCGGCAGGCGAGCGAATCGTGTTGCGCGGCGACGCTTCATTTGCGGCGGGCAGCATGGATGCCGCATCGTCAACCGTGGTTTTCGAGGGTAGCGCGACGCAGACTTTCAGTTGCAACGGTAATGCTTTAGGTAATGTATTTGTGCGCAAGACGGGTGGCATTTTGCAAGTGTTAGGCGGCGGCTCCATGGTGGAGTGGCGCACCGAGGCAGCACCGGGTAGTGCGGTCACGATAGCTTTCGAGGCAGAAAAAATGGTGACGACGCAGCGGCTGCTCCTGACGGGCGATGCCGCCAATCCCAACATCACACTGGGTAGCACCGTGCCGGGCACGCCCTGGAGTTTGCGCCTGAGCGGCTATAGAAGCGTGATTGGTGTGTCGGTCAGCGACAGTGATGCAACCACAGGGCTGCCGATTATGGCGGACAGCTCGGTCGATAGTGGCGGCAACGACAACTGGCTCTTTGGCGCAGTATCAGTGCAATGGATTGGCGGTGTCAACAACAGTTTCCACACGGCCGGCAACTGGTCGTCCGGGCTTGTGCCAGACGCGGATACACGGGTGGTAGTGGCCTCACCGGCTGCATCACTGACAATCTCACAGGCCACAGCGGTGCGCGATTTAACTATCGGCGGTGGTGGCGTGGCGGTCTCGGTCACAGCCAACGCCCCGTTAGTTGTGGGTGAAGCACTGACGTTGCTCGATAGAGGGACACTCGTGTTAAACAAGCCCAGTGTGGTCAGCAATTCGGTCGCTATTCTTAATGGTGGTCTGCTGACCCATGCGGTTAACGCCGCTGTTGAAGAGAACAAGATTGACCTGATGATACTGGGAGATATTGACATTGAGGCAGGTGGCATGATTGACGTACGCACCAAAGGCTACGCTGTCAATAAAGGACCCGGCGCACCCGGCAAACAGGGAGGCGGCAGCCACGGCGGGCGTGGTGTTTACACGGCCCTGACCACCGGGCCGTGCTACGGCTCCATTATCGCCCCGACCAGTCTGGGCAGCGGTGGTTATTGGTATCCGGGTGGTGGCGCCATACGTTTGACAGTCTCCGGTGCCATGCGCCATAACGGTGCCATATTGGCTAATGCCAGTGCCAAGGTCGCCAAATACACGACCGGCGAAAACGATCACTACACCGGTGCCGGCGGGAGCATCTTCATCACCGCCGGGTCGCTCATGGGCTCGGGTGATATCCAGGCCAACGGCGGCAATTATATGGGCAAATATGGCGGCGGCGGCGGTCGCGTGGCACTGGTGCTGACCGGTTCCGGAGCCGATTTCGCCCAATACAGCGGCGCGGCCACGGCCTATGGCGGCAGGATCGATGCGATTGACGGCATTATGACTACCCCACAGGTGCCTGCTGCCGGTGCGGGTACGGTTTACCTGCAGACCGCTGCGGAAGGTGACCGCCGCGGCACACTGGTGATTGACAATGATGGCGGCTTTGGTGCCAATTATGTGACCGACCTGCCTGCAGATGTTTTAGCCGACCCCAAGGAGCTGCGCAGGGTGAATGTGGAGGTCAGAAATGGCGGCACATTGCGTCTGATTGACAACGCTACTATCGGTGACTTGCACCTGCTTGGAGCCAACACCCGCCTTAACCTCAACAGTAATACCCTGACCATCCATACATGGCGCCATTCATTGGCTCCGGGATTGGTGACTAATGAGGGCGAGATCATCTGGCTGTCGCTTGACGGCAGTGTAATTATTATCAGGTAAGACTTAAACGAGCCTATTGCAAAAACCATTTTCAACTCTCTCTGACACAACTTTTTATCATGAAATTCACGCCGAATCAATTACCACTTTTTGACTCTTACAACGGCCAGTTTGTCTCACCGCGACTCGCCCTTGGGTGCTGCCCTATGCCGGAAAATGTTGAGACCATTGCCACGTGCGGTATCCGTGGCATCTTGAATCTGGTCGCTGTCTGTGACGCCCGTGCCATGGCGTATGTCTCGCGGCTACCGCATAACATCTATTGGTATCACATCGCTTTTTGGGATGGCTGGCTGGGTCGCAACACCCCGGCTTACATTGAAAGGTTGACCGACGGGTACGCACGGCTGATAGTGGAGAGGGCGGCCGAGGTTCTGCGCGACCGCAGCCCCGTGCTAGTCCACTGCATGGGCGGGGTTGGTCGTGCCGGCAACATGGCCACCATCCTGCTGGCCGCTTCCGAGGGGATGACGATTGAGGAGGCTAATGACCATATCCGCCAATACCGCCCCCATGTGGCGCGTTTCGCGCATGACGGCTTCTGGAAAGAGGCTGGTGGTGAGGCGATGGTCGAGCTGGCGCGCGAGGTGCTGGCCAGACCGTCATTCTTCCCGCCAAACATTTCGCCTTTTCTCTGTGATAGCTGGCTTGTGTCGAAACAAAACCGCGATTGCGCTATCGGCTCTGCCCCCTATATCGGCTCTGACCGGAGTGACGGGTGGCTGCCGCTCACTGCTGAAAGTGAGTTTGTCGATGTGCACGGATGCAGTGCCCCCAATGGGGTGGTTTATCTGAAACGCAAAATTGAGGTACCCCAGGCGGGTCAGTGGATAATGCACCTTGGCCACGATGGTGGGGCGCGCGTTTTTGTTGATGGCACGGCCGTTGCCACCGCCACCGGCACAATCAATCCGGCACCATTTATGCGCACTCAGGTTTGCCTGCAACTGCGGGAGGGTGTGCATGAGGTTCTCATCGCGCTCGACCGCGCCCAGGGGTTGGGCTGGGGTATTTACCTCAGTTTTGAACCAGGGCCATCAATGCAGGTTATCGGTCAAACAACCGTTTTCCCCAGATAAGGGGGGGAGAATAGGTAATAAGAGATAAGTGTGCCACGGAAGGGGCGGAAAGGGGTGGAAAGCACGAGAGACTTAAACGCCTACGCTTAGACGAGGTACTCAAACGATTATTAACCACGGAATAGAAGGAAGGGTGAAGGGTGAAGCGTGAAAAATGCCTTAATGCGGGAATGCCTTAGTAGCTAACCTGTTAGCTACTATCAAAAA
>JAAYNR010000018.1 GCA_012520735.1 Lentisphaerota bacterium
AAATCTGTTTTCCAAACGCGTAGCGTTTTTATTAAAACTGCGTGAGTCCATGAAAGTGCCAGATATATTAAGGGAACAAGATTTCTATGCTATACAACATTTGGTTACGGCTGTAAGCAGTTTTAGCTACATGAGGCTTTATCACCTTAATTTTTTTTGCTACAATGCGGCATGAAAAAAAATCAATGCCGCCCTTTTATTTATGCAATTTGTACTCTGACTATCACCTGCTGTGCCTTTGCCGAACCACAATGGCGCCCCGCCAGTGAGGTCTTAACTGCAGCCAGAGCCGTCACAACTGAACGTTTCCCCGATGCCGACTCTGTCCTCACCTATAATCTTGTCCATGAACGTTACAACGCCGACGGCACCGGTGAGGAGTGGGACGATGAATACCTCACCATTTTGACCGAAAAAGGGCGCCGTAATGCCAGCTCGCACTCGCTCTATATTAACACTTCATACGGAACCGCTACCGTTGTCCGTGCCGAGATCTATAAACCCGACGGCACCTCCTTCCCTATCAATATCGCCCGCCAGTGTCGGATCATGACCGAACCTGGGCAGATGAGTGCTAATATCTACGACCCCAACAACAAAATTCTCTCGCTCTCTATACCGAATCTGGAGATAGGCGATACACTCCACATACTGACGCACCGCCGCACACATAAAGCCCGTGTCCCTAACTCATGGTCTGACTACACCGTATTTGAATACACTACCCCCATCCTCACCCTCGACTATGAAATCTCAGCCCCTACCGCTCTGCCGTTGCGTCACCACCTGTTGCGCTCGCCTCTCTCAAACACCGTCTCGTACACCACTTCACCGCTCGACAATGACCGCACCCTCCACCGCTGGCAGGTGCGTGATGTGCCACGAGTCTTCAGCGAACCCTCAATGCCTCCACTGCATACTCAGGTTCAACGATTGATGTGCAGCACGCTCGAAGATTGGCCGGCTGTATCACGCTGGTATTGGGAGCTCTCATGGCCCCGCCTTAACGCCACTATCCCGGAGATGACTAATATGGTGGCTGAAATAACCGCCACTGCCACTGATCGCGATGAACGGATACGTCGTATCTTCACTTTTGTCTCGCAACAGATACGGTATATGGGAATTACCGACGAAGAGGTCGCCCCCGGTTATGAACCCCATGATGTCTCCATGACATTCTCCAACCGTTATGGCGTTTGTCGAGATAAAGCCGCTCTCCTCGTAACACTGTTGCGAATCAATGGAATTGAGGCATTTCCCGTCCTTATTCATGCCGGTGCCAAACTCGACCCCGATATCCCCCTCCCCTATTTTAACCACGCCATAGTTGCCGCTACCCGCTACCCCGCCGCCCCTGATAGTGAATCACCATATATTCTGATGGATCCCACCGACGAAAATAGCCGTGATCTCCTCCCCTCTTATCTCTGTAACCGCAGCTACCTCGTTGCTACGCCGCAAGGTGACCCACTGCGGATATCACCCGTAATTCCTGCCGCCAGTAATATGCTCCATATAACCTCAAGCGGCACTGCTGACCCTGATGGTACCCTGACACTCCATACCGATATCACCTTTGAAGGGATCAACGATACCATCTATCGCAATTTTCTAGTGCGCCAAAAACCCGAGCAACGTCGTAAATATTTTGAAGGTCTCCTTAAAGCACGCCTCGCCGGTGCCGAATTGACCGATTTCACCATTACCCCGCGCAATCTGCAGGAGACCGACCTCCCCCTCTCTGTTCAATTCACCAGCCGTATCCTAGATTGGCCTATCAGAGGCGACGGTATAGACGTTATTGCCCTCCCCTGGCTCGGTACCACTATGGGGTATGTAAACTTTCTGCTCGGCCCTACCGGCCTGAAAGAGCGTAAATACCCCCTTGAGACTTCTATCGCCTGCGGTGTGGCGGAGTCGATCACCATAAATACAGCCGACACCCTCGGCCAACCCCGATACACCCCCACTACACTCAATCTGACACGCTCCGGTATTAACTTCTCGCTCACTACCGCCTCTGACAATAAAACCCTCTCCGGTCAGCTTAATTACTCTATTGAACAACCTGAGTTCACCCCTGCTGAGTATCTCGACCTGCGAAACTCACTACAAGAGATGGAGGTCGCCTCACGGCAGCGTCCCGCCTTTGAGGCCATTGGCGGCAGTGCCACACCCGACCTCCGTGTGCTTAACGCCAACACCCACATAGAACTCACCGACAGCCACACCTGGTTACGCACTGAAACCCGCACCACGCAGGTTCTCACCTACGCCGGCAAGAAAAAAGCCTCTGAGCTCACTATCGACTACAATCCTGCCTGGCAAAACGCCACTCTTCTCTCCGCAACCGTCTCCAACTCCAATGGCTCTCTCCATAACATCAGCCCCAAAGAGATCAATCTGATGGATGCCGGCTGGGTTGCTGGTGCTCCCCGCTACCCGGCTGCCAAAACACTCGTCGCTAACCTCCCCGGAGTCGAGACTGGCAGTGTCATCACCACCACTATCCGCATCGAACAAAAATACGCACCACGTTTCACCCTGCAAACCGCTTTTGGCGGTTTTGAACCAATCGACCACGAAACCATTACTATAGTCGTCCCTGAAAATCTCCACCTTGAAACAGCCACTTTTAATGACTCCCCTATCTCTTATACCACTACAAACATCAACCACCGTATCAGCCACACCTGGGAGGTAGTGTCGCAACCGGCTACCATCCCCGAAAACAACCTTCCGCCCTGGTACCTCTTCAAGCCTGCCTTGCTCACTGCCACCGACGACATCGCTACAGGCCTCACCAATACCCGCCAAGCCTTTGCCAACGCCATGCACAACCAAAAACAGGCCGCAACCCTGGCTAAAGAGCTTGTTCGTAACACCAGCAACGACGAAGAGGCCATCACCGCCATCCGCGACTACGTTTTGCGTCGCATCCGCTTTGCCGGCCCCTCTTTTGCCTCACTCCCGGCCAACGACTCAGTAACACCCGCCGACACCACCCTGCACGACGGCTACGGCCATAGTGCAGATCGCTCTATTCTACTCGCCACCATGCTCTGTGCCGCCGGGTTTGATGCCGAACCAATTCTGGTCAATCTCAACCGTCAACGCCCCACAGACCTCTACAACAACCTCCGCAAGTTTGAAAGTCCCACTGCGTACAGTCAGGTACTGGTGAGAATAAATAACCGTCCCGGCTTGCTGCGCCGTCTCTTCAGTAGTAAACGCCCCCTCCCTCTCTACCTTGGCGATGGCGACCAATACACCATTCTGGGGACTACCGGTCTTGACGACCACCCCTGCCTCGACCTCAACGGCAAGTACAGCCGCATTGAAGTAGCTCCACAATTCAAAGATCGCAACCGGACAGACTGGCATATTGCCCTCGACAGTCACGGTACCGCCGCTATCACTGTCACTAACTGGTATTACGGCAGCAGTTGTGGAGTTTTCCGCAAAAAATATGCCGAAATGCCGCCTGAAGAACGTCGCCGTCACCACCTCGAACTCGTCAGCGGCGTCTCCCGTAGCGCCGAAGCTACCAGCGACCTGATCACCGCTATCCACACCTACCCCGGCTACAGCACCTTCTCCATACGTGCCCCACGCTATGCTGTAGGCGATGCCGACTCCCTCACCCTTCTCCTCCCCGGCACTACCTCTTATGCTATCCCATTGCGAGACGACCGTCGCACCAATCCCCTCCACCTCACCGGGCAAACCGATCTCCACTGGAGTTGCACCGTTGAACTCCCCCCCACCCATACTGCCACACCCGTAATTCCACCACCTCTAAACCTTACCATTCCCGGCAATGGCGGTCAATATCAAGCTATAACCAGACGGGAGCAATCTGCCAACGGCACCACCATCCTCCACTTTGACCGCACCCTGACAACTACTCCACTACTGCTCGCCCCTGAACAATATCCCACCCTGATTGAGATAAACCGCCGTATTAACAATCCCGCCCAGCGCACAGTAGTTATCAGCGGCCATCAATAATCAAAAAAAACCAATTTGCGAACAACGCCAGTCCAACCAACAGCCATGCGAGTCGTCGCTCCCAACGGCTCAACACCAGATAATATCGCGGCCAACCTGCCACCGCTGTAACCAGCGCATAACACGCCACCAAAGCCAGCAACACGGCGCACCCCAATAAAAACGGCTGACTCCGCCAGGCAGCAGCGATATCCCCCTTAAACAACAAAGTTAGCCCCCGCCACGCACCACAGGTCGGACACGGTACCCCCACAAGTAACTTAAATCCACAACGCGGCAGCCACTCCTCCGGCAAATACCGCGCTATTGCAACACCGGCCGGAAACATAAAAAAACAAAACAACCCCGCCAAATTGTAGCCATCGTCCCAACGCAACTTTCGTTTTACAAAATACATCACGACCGCTTCTTCAAAGGCCTCTTTTTAAGATAATAGAAACCGGTGTGTCACTGCACAGGCAGCCACACACCGGATATTATTTAAATTTAATATGACCTGATGTAGCTCAGCCGTTTTTCTTCAAACCACTAAACCACTGTTCGGCAAACTTGCCAATAACCGGCAACAACTTGGCTTGCCCTTTAATGGCATTGATCAGACCAATCACCCAGAAAACAAACAACCCCACTGAACCGATAACATAAGCTATCTGCCCAATGCAGGGGATTACATTAAGGAGTCCGAGTGCAATGCTGGCAAGAAATATCATCAAAGCCTGCTTAGCATGAAAAAGTGAATACTCGTTATCCTTCTGAATTATGGGGATTAACCAGAGAATAAAGATATAGCTAAGAATAGCCAATACTTTACCCTTCTCGACCTCATTAGGGTCTATCTCGATGACCGTCGGTTGCGCAGCGACTTCAGCCTGAACCTCTGGCATTTCCGGAGCCGCCGGAGTATCCACTGGCTCTGGTGTTTCCGGTGTATGTGTTGTGTTTTCGCTCATTCTTAACCTCTCTATGCTTGTTATTACTGATTAAACCAGTTGAGAACAGGCAATACAATACCTAAACACACTCCAAATTGTCAAACAGTACTACTAGTTGCTAACCCGTTAGCTACTGTCAAAAAAACAAGAAGTTCAAGCAGCTATCTTCATAAGTTGTTGCGTTGAAGCAGCTAAGGCAACATTGAGAGTCGTCGTCAACACTCTTCCTTTTAAAACCTATTTTCCAAATGCGCAGCTTTTGTTTGCTTTTGGGCTTTACGAGCCTCATCATCTCGTTTGTCTTGCTTAGCATGAACCTGTAGCCAAGGAAATCAGCCGATGTCGTTTCGCTTTGTGCTTCCATCACCAATTCGCCTTCCTGCCCCCCTTCGCTCCACGGGAGTTACCCCGCTTCAACGCTACTATGGAGGCTCTGACTCCCTCACGGCTCCCTTACGGGAGTTCTGACCGCGAGGG
>JAAYNR010000239.1 GCA_012520735.1 Lentisphaerota bacterium
CCGAAACCTGCTGTTGCAAGCACCGCTAGGCCAACGCGCCGTGCTGGGGATCGACCCCGGCCTGCGGACTGGCTGCAAGTGCGCTGTACTCGATGCCACAGGGAAGTTTCTCGATACCCTTACCATCTTCCCCAGTCAGGGCGACCGTGCGGCAGTGGCGGCACAAGTTGATGTGTGCCGACTCGTCGCCAAACATAACCCGGCGGCAATTGCTGTGGGTAATGGGACTGCCGGCCGTGAAACCGAGGCTTTTGTACGGCAGACACTGCAAAAAGCGGGTCATAAGGATGTAATCGTGATCTCTGTCAATGAAGCAGGAGCCTCGGTCTACTCCGCCTCAGAAGTGGCACGTGATGAGTTTCCCGATCTAGATCTGACCGTGCGTGGAGCCATATCTATCGGGCGACGTCTGCAGGATCCGCTGGCTGAGCTGGTTAAGATCGACCCCAAAGCGATTGGCGTAGGTCAATACCAACACGATGTCCACCAACCGCTACTGGCCGGCAAACTCGATGAAGTGGTAGTCTCCTGTGTCAACCGCGTGGGGGTAGAGGTCAACACCGCCTCGGCACCGCTGCTGGCGCGAGTCTCATGTATCGGACCGACTCTAGCGAAACGTTTGGTAGCATACCGCGATGCCAATGGAGCCTTCGGCAGTCGCAAGGCTCTGGCCAAGGTTCCCGGTCTGGGACCAAAAACTTTTGAACAGGCCGCCGGCTTTCTCCGTATCCACGGTGCTGCCAACCCTCTCGATGCCTCGGCAGTCCACCCGGAGCGCTATGCTCTGGTCGAGCAGATGGCTGCTGATGCCGGAGTTTCGGTTGGAGCATTAATCGGTAATACCACACTGATCGACACCATACCTCTAAAACAGTATGTCTCAGAGAGTGTAGGCGAGCTGACGCTACGTGACATCGTAGATGAACTCAAAAAACCGGGACGTGATCCCCGTGCTATTTTTGAGGCACCAAAATTCCTCGATGATGTCACCGATATTGAACATGTACGCCCTGGGATGACCCTTGAGGGCGTTGTGACCAACGTCACAGCATTTGGTGCGTTTGTCGATATTGGCGTCCACCAAGATGGATTAGTCCATGTTTCACAACTCTCGGATCGCTTTATCCGTGACCCGGCAGAGGTGGTCAAGGCCGGAGATAAACTCAAGGTGCGGGTTCTTGAAGTTGATCTAGCCCGCAAGCGGATATCACTTACGGCTCGTTCACAACAATCGGGAGACACCGGCAACACTCAACCCAGTGCGCCGGCAGCCAAAACCGGCAACAATCGCCCCGACTCCCGTTCAGCCAACAGCAACCGGCGTTACGGGCAATCACAGCCACGTTCATGGTCACGTGGCAACAACGACCCAAAGAGCAGCGACGGTGGTTTTTTAAACAACCCCTTTGCCGGTCTTTGAAAATATAAACACTAACAACACGGAGGTGGGTAATGGGTAGTAAAGTCAGGTTCTCCAAAGCCGGACTCGTACTGGCACTCGGCTGCACTATTTTACTATTTACGACAACAGGCTGCATCTCTGCGGCATCACGCACCTGCTGTGCCCATACGGCGCAACAGGCTCTGCTGGCGGCAGACGCGGCGTTATCATCTTACGATGCTCTCCGCACAGTAGCCAGTGACAGCCTCTATAATCAGGGATATATGCGCGTGGTCGTGAGTCCGGAGCCGGATGCCGTAGACTTCACTAATGTGGCTGATGCCGACATGAGTACTCTACTCGATCTACGCAGCAGCACCTGCCGACAAGTTAAGCTGGCTGCCGAACAGTTGCAATTGGCCTGTGGTGCACAGAGCAAAACCGAAGCGGTGCAATCATATGCTGCTATTGTTGAGGCTCTACGAGGCTTTGCTAAAGACCCTGCTGCAAATGCCGAGTTTAAAAAAATGGCGGCAGCACTCCCCGAAGGAGTCACGGCAACCTGGCAGAGTCGTCGCATGGAACAAACGCGGAGTGCACTGGCCGCTGCAACAATTGAGCTGGCTACGTTGTGGAAAAAAGAGCGTGCCACCTGGGAGGAGTATATCGATGATGCCTATATCTCGGGCTATGCCAGCGGCATACTCTCTTTACGGCTCGACTCATTTGATGAAAAAGAGTTGGCTAAGATAGTAAAGGATCCTTACG
The DNA here is from genome assembly GCA_012520735.1 of Lentisphaerota bacterium. Taxonomy (GTDB): domain Bacteria; phylum Verrucomicrobiota; class Kiritimatiellia; order RFP12; family JAAYNR01; genus JAAYNR01. The sequence continues at coordinate 2,150 of JAAYNR010000239.1, forward strand.
ACCTGCCAGTTAAGGCGGGTCTCTACAAAATGACCAAATATTTTGACGCTTTGCAGTCTGCCGGCAAAGTTAAAGCAAAACTACGCACCACTACTGAGGTTTTCGATACTCTCCACCTGGCACCGATCTGCAAATAGTAATCTACCCCAATCTGCCAACAACCCCACATCATAAAGGAACGTCATGGCCAGTTATCAGGATACCCTGCTACAACGCACACGGAGTGCAATTAAGTCTTACAACACCAACCGTACACGTCTGATCAAAGAGGCGTTTGAAGAGGGCGGTCAAGAGTCCGTTACGGCACTTGAGGAGGAGTTCATAGCCTTGAACAACGCCGCCTTTAACCTGCAACGGGCAAAACTGAAACGGAATCACCGCCGTTACGGCGCTTTACTTAAAGAGGCCGCAGCCACAGTCAGTGAAGCTCGCTCGCTCATCACCGGCTCAGCCTCTGCCCTGGCGGTACTCGATGGTCTGGGGAGAGCTGTTACCCTTATTGGACGGTCACTGCTGATCCTTGGAGCCCCACCTGCCTAAATCTAAAGCCATGCCTATCTACGAATTTTACTGTCGGCCTTGTCACACCGTATTCTCTTTTTTGTCGCGCCGCTACGGCACAACAAAACCACCGCCATGCCCACGCTGCAGCGGTCGGCTGAGTAGAGAGGTCTCCACTTTTGCCTTTATCGGAAGTAACAGCACAGAAGATACCGCCGACGACCCACTCGCCGGTATCGATGAAACACGTATGGAAGAGGCGATGGCTGCACTCTCGGGTGAAATGGGTATGCTGGAGGATGAGGATAGCGACCCCAGCGAGGCTGCCCGGATTTTCCAGAAGTTTGCCGCCATGACCGGCATGAAATTCAAACCGGAGCTGCGTGAAGCTCTGGAAAGGCTCGAAAGCGGAGCCGACCCCGAGAGTGTCGAAGCCGAGTTCGGGGAGCTTCTTGAAGATGGCAGTCCCTTTGAAGCGAGTGGCTCAGCTACATTCCGTGACCTCCTGCAACGACTCCGTAACGAGCCGTACAGAGACCCTACCTTATACGATCTATAAAACTGCTTACTGCCGCAACCAAGTGTTGTACAGCATAGAGATCTTATTCCCTTAACATATATGACACTTGCATGGACTCCCGCAGTTTTAATAAAAGCGTAAGTTAATTCACCACAAAGAACACAAATAGAGAGGCTTACGTGATTTCAAGTAGCCTCCATTTGGCAGTTGAGGGTTGTTGTATAACTGTTTGTCCTGCTGTGAGTTATACGTGTTTTGGATTTTCCAGTGACGTTTTTAGGATAAGCTGCTACATACCCATATTGAGCAAGTTTTTACGACTAATCGCGAGACTGAGGAAAGGATCGTTGGTAATAGGGCAACTATCCTGCTCTACAATCACGTATTTGGTACCGGCACTATTGCAGGCTTTAATAACAGCCGGCCAGTCGATACCACCCTCGCCAACAGCACGCCAAACAGGCTCGTTGTTGACGACACCCCAGTCTTTGAAGTGGATCTGATCTACGCGACCCTTAAGTCGTTTAACCCAGGCAACGGGATCGTGACCACCACGTGCCACCCAACCAAGATCTAGCTCTGACTTAAGCAGCTCGGTACCATCATAAAGCATCTCCATGATAGTAGTGCCACCGGTCCCTTTTTTGATACCGAATTTTTCAAACTCAAACATATGGTTGTGATACTGCAGTACAATCTTCTCTGCAGCCAGAGCTTTGGCGTATTTTTCAAACTCACGGAAAAGCTTCTTCCAGTCGGCCAGTGTCTTATAGTCCTGGTACGGCAGCCAGGGGATAGTGACATAGCTGAGCCCCATCACCTTGCACATATCGATCACAGCGGCAACACTGTCTCGAAAAGCACCAAGGCTGGCGTGAGCACCTATCGGGGTGATCCCGGCATCGAGCATCAAATCACGATACTCGGGAGGTGTAAGTGGATCGAAGCCGGCCACCTCGGCGGCATCATAGCCTATTTTCTTCAAACGAGCCATGGTTTTGGCTACATCTGCTGGGGTTTTGAGAAAATCGCGCAAAGTATAAAGTTGCGCCGCGACGACATACTTCCTGGCCATGATTACTCCTGTCTGATCTGAGCACGCCCGTAACGACACTACCATTGTATCGTCTCACGCGCGTATCTCGGTTCAATTGCGCAATACAATACCACTATGAGATGCCGATGGCAAGCGTATCCAACAGCAAATTGCCATCAGCCTGAGAGAGATGAGAAGCTGCAAGGCTCTTACGGTCTGGGATTACCGTGGCAACGGCAATGTGTAAGCGGCATCGCTGGGATGAACCAGACACACATCACACGGCTCGCCAAATGCTGCTTTGTAAGAGTTTTTCATCGCTGTTGCGGCTGTTTCAGCATCACGCGGGTGGACTAAAACGATAACACTGCCTCCGAAACCTCCACCGGACAACCGTGCCCCGAGAACACCAGGTATTTTGTGTGCGGCATCGACCAGACAATCGAGCTCAGGCGTTGAGTTCTCAAAATTGTGTCGTGAGCTCTCATGCGAGGCGAACATAAACTCACCAAATGCCTTTAAATCGCTAACTTTGAGTGAGTCAACCGCAGCCAGAACACGTTCATTTTCACTGATAGGGTGGACGGCACGTTGGGCCACAATAGGATCGAGCCCGCCCTTGTGCTGGTGCCACTCCGACACTGAAACATCACGCAACGCCGTTACCGGATGCGGCAATACAGAGGCAAAGTAGTCACGTGCTGTCTCACAGGCCTCACGCCGACTATTATACTCACCATCGACCAAAGCGTGTTTGACGTGTGTATTGCACATCAGAAAAGCGGCATCTTTTCCGAGTGGTATATTTTTTACCGTCATCGAACGGAAATCGGTCTCAACAACCGTCCCTTTAGCACCATACAGTGACGTTATCTGATCGAGTAAGCCACATTTTACACCGGCAAAATTGTGTTCGGCACGCTGGGCTATTCTGGCAATCTCCATACGGTCAATTGAGACACCGTAAAGTGCCGAAAACGCCAAGGCAGCCGAAACCTCCAAGGCTGCTGAAGAAGAAAGGCCGGCTCCAAGAGGGATATTGCTGAAAAACATCCCATCAAAGCCACAAGGGAGCTCATAGCGCTGACTGAAGCCATCCAAGACCCCTGCCACATAATTAGCCCAGGTGTTGACAGTTAACGGCGCATTGCAGCAGGTACAAAAATCGGCCTGTAACATAAGGTCACCGGCAACCAGCCGACACTCTTTGTCCGACCGCCGACTGGCAACAAACCAAGTACCGCGGTCAATGGCAGCCGAGCAGACAAAGCCTTCGTTATAGTCTGTATGGTTCCCTATTACTTCAATCCTTCCCGGTGCATATGCGGCAACATCTGGCTCGCGACGGTACCAGGTACGGAATTTGCGCAACAGCTCTTGGTAAATATCTGGGGCTGGCATCATTAGTAATCTCCTCACAGGTTGGTTAAAAAATTAACAGGCTCTCTGGTAATAGCCTTTCATTTTAAAATTAAACCGGAAAAAAGGGAAGCATGAACATACGCCTTTTTTTAAGCCACCATCAAGTGAACATAATGGCTGGCTGAAAGAGAGAGAGTGACAACGATGGTGACAGGACAACGGTGATGATAGAGAAGCAGCAACAGCACCCCATGACTTAAGCCTCTCCGGCCATACCCAAAGGTGTGATTATGCCACATTGCCCCCAAGAAATGGAGGATAGACATTCCGACCTGTCTCGACGACGCACAAATTAAGGTCGCATAATATTATTTTTACCGCGCTTAATGACTACCGAGAGTACAGACAGATCGGCCGGTGTAACACCGGGTATACGAGCCGCTTGACCAAAGCTGGCAGGACGAATCCGGCTGAGTTTTTCGCGGCACTCATAACGCAATGAGTTGATATCCCAGTAGTCGACCCACTCCGGTATAACCACACGATCCATCTGCGCGGCCCGTTCAGCCTGGCGTCGCTCCTGATCAATGTACCCTGCGTATTTGATGGCCAACTCAACCTGCTCAGCTACCACAGGCAACGTGTGTTTTGCAGATGCCGGCAAATCAACATAACTCACCTCCGGACGGGCAAGGTAACGATCCAAAGGGGTGCCATCTGCCAGACGAGTCTGTTCGAGACGCTGAATTTCTGCGGCTATAGCATCTGAAAGAGCGGCACTCTCGTCAAGGAACTCGTGCGGTGCCACACCGAGATAACGCGCTTGCGGCAATAAACGGAAGCGGGCATTATCTTGCCGGAGTAACAAACGACGCTCCGCCCGTGAAGTAAACATACGATACGGCTCATTTGTCCCCTTTGTGACAAGATCATCTATCATCACCCCGACGTAAGCCTCCTGCCTGCTCAATATGAAAGGAGCAGTGTCGCGCACCTTTAAGGCAGCGTTGACCCCTGCCATGAAACCCAACACCGCCGCCTCCTCGTAGCCGGTGGTACCGTTTATCTGACCGGCAAGATAGAGACCCGGCACAGCTTTAGTCTCCAGCGTATGTTTTAAATCGAGAGAATTAAAGCAGTCGTACTCAATAGCGTAACCATAACTGACAAAACGAGCCCGCTCCAAGCCCGGCACAGCCCGTACCATGGCATCCTGTGCCTCTTGCGGCAGGCTGTTTGAGAGTCCATTCGGGTAAATTAACGAGCCACAAGCACGTCCCTCCGGCTCCAGAAACACATGATGACTCTCTTTATCTGAAAATTTTACTATTTTATCCTCAATAGAGGGGCAATAACGGACACCTGTACCGATTATACTGCCGCCATACAGCGAGCTACGCAACAAATTTTCTTTAATAACCTGATGAACAACCGGTGTAGTATGTGTCGACCAACACGGCACCTGCTCGGCATCCGCCATAACGCTGTCGGTGAAAATGTTCCACGTGGAACATTCTTGTGGCAACGCCCCCCTGATTATCGACACCACAGACGCTGGCAGGCGAGCAAAGACCTCCTCGATAGGCTGTAAATTGTTCCACGTGGAACATTTTTGCTGCCGCAACAGTTCGCCCAGCCATGAAAAGAGCGGAGCTCTGGCCTCGCCTGACTGAATTTCTGTAGCCATGTAATCAATGGAAGATGGGTCAAGACGAGGCGGGGTGCCGGTTTTCAAGCGAAACGTGTCCAGCCCCAGCTCTTTCAGGCTTTGCGAGAGCTGTTGGGCTGCCAGCCTACCATCACCACCGCCAGACCATTTTTGGTCGCCAATATGGATGGTGCCGTTAAGTGCCGTGCCGGCTGTTACGACAACCGTTTTAGCATTAAACAAACCATGTTTGGCGGTGGTGACCCCTTGCAGGACATCATTGGTGCCCGCTTTAACAGCAATCCCGGTAACCTCTACCCCTTCAAGGAGGGTTAAATTTGGTGTGTTGTTAATAATGCTACGCATTAGAGTTGCGTAAGCGACTTTATCGTTTTGGCTGCGAGTTGCTCTAACGGCCGGGCCGCGGCTGGCATTTAACGTACGGAACTGTATTCCGGTGGCATCGGCCACAAAACCGATAGTGCCGCCCAAGGCGTCGAGCTCATAGACCAAATGTGATTTCGCCAGCCCACCAACTGAGGGGTTGCACGGCATCAAGGCCACAGTTTTGTGGCCGCTTTCAAGTAGTAGTGTATGGCAACCCATTTTGGCGGCAGCCAGAGCGGCTTCGCAACCAGCGTGACCGGCACCGACCACGATGACATCCCAGTGTTCAGATATTTGATTAGTTAAAATTGACATAAGCGTCATGTTAGCCTTTAATGGTTCATTAGTCCAGTGCGGTGTTTTAGTAGCTAACCCGTTAGCTACTGTCAAAAAAAACAAGAAGTTCAAACAGCTATCTTCATAAGTTGTTGCGTTGAAGCGGCTAAGGCAGCATTGAGAGTCGTCGTCAACTCTCTTCCTTTTAAAA
>JAAYNR010000233.1 GCA_012520735.1 Lentisphaerota bacterium
AGCTACTATCAAAAAAAACAAGAAGTTCAAGCAGCTATCTTCATAAGTTGTTGCGTTGAAGCAGCTAAGGCAGTATTGAGAGTTATCGTCAATACTCTTCCTTTTAAAACCTGTTTTCCAAACGCGCAGCGTTTTTATTAAAACTGCGGGAGTCCATGCAAGTGCCAGATATGTTAAGAAAATAAGATTTCTATGCTGTACAACATTTGGTTACGGCTGTAAGCAGTTTTAGTGGTCTTTTCCCAGTAACTTGAGCTCCGTGTATTCAGTGTTGTACGTGGCCAATACTCACAATTAACCACTTACGGCACCACGACAAAATGTCCATGCTGGACACGACACCTTGTCGTGCTTATACTGTTTTTCGTTTTAAACACCATATTTTGCCCTTTATTAAAATCGGCACATACCTTGCTACACTATTACTATGCCACAACACTTTACACATAGAACCGACTCCCAAAAGCGGCTCTCGCTCACTGCACAGGCGGCAATTGTTCTGCTGCTTGCTGCTGCCGGTGCCGGTGCATGTCTCTTTTGGCTTCACCGTTCGCAAGAGCGTCTGGCGCATATCGCTGCTACACGTACCGTATTGCAGCAGGGTGAACGGTTTAGTGCCTATTTTACCGATAGTGGCGCTCTCACCACTTGTACCAATATGACTCCTGCCGCCTGGCGCCTTCTCGCTGCTAAGGTAGATGGTCTGCATGCTGCTGTTAATGAGTTGGCTTTTGTCTCTGTTTCTCACGACGGCGAAACCCTTTTTCATCGCCAACTAGGACTTAATCAGCCGTCGTTAACATCAACTGCCCCCCATACTGTTGTCTCTACTCTTAACATCCCTGATGGTCTTCCCGGTAAATCACGCCCGATCATGGTCTTCTCCAGAGAGGCTACCCACCCTGATGGCACTATTTCAACAGTCGAAATCGGCCTGGATGTCAGTGCGGTAGATATCAGCGGTTCGAGTGCCACAACTCTTATCCGCGCGTTGTTACGCCTCTCAGCTCTGGCCGTCAGTCTCGCTTTTGGTGCCTGCCTGGTGCTTGTGGTTGTCCTTGTCCGCCGCGACCGTGCCCGTCGCGACAGTGCCCGTCGTGAGGAACACCTCGCCTTTTCAGGTGTTCTGGCAAATGGCATTGTGCACGATTTCCGTAACCCTATGTCGTCAGTAAGACTCGATGCACAAATGTTGAGCCGTGAGGCCTCGCGCCCTGAAGGGGCTCGATCCGAACGGATCACCGAACTTGCCGGACGTATCAGCCGGACTGTCGAGCGCATGGATCAGGTGTTTCGTGAGTTTTTGTTTCTCGGTAAGTCTGATCACGAAACACTCGAAGCGGTCGACCTCACAACTTGCCTCCATGAGTGTGCCGAAACACTGGCACCGCGTCTTGAGACTGCTGCCGTAACGCTAAACATCAAAGAACCTGCTACGCCGTTACTGGTTCGCGCCGCCCCTTTTGCCTTGCGTCGTGCTATTCTTAACCTGATCACCAATGCTGTACAATTTTCACCTCGTGATGCCGTGGTTACCATCACTGGATATACAGGTCATAACACCGTCTCTCTCGAAATCGCCGATTGCGGTCCCGGTATCCCGCCACGCCAGCGGGAGCGCATTTTTGATCTTTTTGTCACCACCCGCCCCGAAGGTACCGGACTGGGTCTCTTTCTGGCCCGTGCTGCCCTGCGTAAATGTGGTGGCGATATCACCGCTCACCCTCGCCCAGGCGGTGGCTCAATTTTTAAAGTCACACTACAAACTGTCAAACCCGCACCAACTGAGGTAAAACATGGATAAAACACGTATTCTGATCGTTGAGGACGACCCCGATGGAGCTCGTTCTGTCACCGACGCCGCTCTTGATGCCGGCTTTGCCGCCGATTGCGTCGCTACCGCTGCCAAAGGGTTGGCCCTCTTTACCAGACAACCACCCGATGTCCTCCTTACCGATCTCGTCCTCCCCGATTTCGATGGCATTGAGCTCATGCAGAAAGTAAAACAGATCGCGCCCGATGTGCCGGTCATTGTAATGACCGCCTATGGGTCGGTCGAGTCTTCTGTCCGTGCCATGCGGGCCGGTGCCTACGACTATATCACCAAACCACTCGACCTCGACGATATTCAGGCCAAATTGCACCGCGCCGCCGAAACCAGCCGTTTACGCCGTGAAGTCACCAATCTCACTGCCACTGCCCGCTCGAACCATGGTGTCACCTCAATGGTCGCCGACTCCCCCTGTATGCGTGCCCTGTTAAGCCAGATTGAAGCTCTGGCCTCAACCACCGCTACCATTCTGATTCAGGGTGAATCCGGCACCGGCAAAGAACTCGTCGCCAGAGCCCTTCATACCGACGGCAACCGCGCCACCGGACCTTTCATCGCCGTAAACTGTGGAGCCTTTGCCGAATCGCTGTTGGAGTCGGAGCTGTTTGGCCATGAAAAAGGGGCCTTCACCGGAGCCGCCAGCCGTCATGCTGGAGCCTTTGAGCGTGCCCATGGCGGAACACTCTTTCTCGACGAAATCGGCGATGCCCCACCTGCTGTTCAGGTGAAATTGCTGCGTGCTATTGAAGAACGTGAAATCCGCCGCGTCGGTGGCAGTGAGACCTTCTCCATCAATGTCCGTCTCATCTCTGCCACAAATATCGACCTCACAGAGGCTGCCGCTGAGGGCAAATTCCGTCAGGATCTCCTCTATCGCCTCAATGTGGTAACACTCACCATACCACCGTTGCGCCAGCGTCGTGAAGATATCCGCCCACTCACTGACCGTTTCATCGCACGTGCTGTCAGTGAACACCAACGCCCTGTCTCTCATATTGACCCTACTTTTTACGAACGCCTCGAATCATACGAATGGCCCGGCAACATCCGCCAACTCCGTAACGTTGTTGAGTCGGCCGTACTCCTTGCTCCTGAGGGCAAACTCACCGGCAGTGTGCTGAACCTCCACAACATCGCCGGCACCACCGTAACCAACCAAATACCGCCCGACCTCACTCTTAATGAGCTAGAACGCCTCGCTCTGGAACAAACCCTCTCGCGCTACAATGGCAACCGTACCTTAAGCGCCGAAAAACTCGGCATAGCCACCCGTACTATCCAACGCAAAATTAAAGAACATAACCTCCCCCTCTAAGCCGTTGCAAGAGCCGAGTTTCAACGGGCTGAATTTTAATTTCATATTTTAACACCAACCTCTATATTGATCTCATGAAATCACATAAAGAATTAACGCATCTGCGCCATAACCTTGATCACGTTATCCGTGGTAAGCAAGAGGCTATTGAATTACTGCTCGCCGGCGTGCTGGCTAATGGACACCTCCTGCTGGAGGATGTCCCCGGTACCGGCAAAACCACTCTGGCTAAAGCACTGGCGATCTCACTCGATGCCTCTTTTGCCCGTATCCAGTTCACCCCCGATCTCCTCCCTACCGACATCCTCGGCGGCATGGTTTATCGTCCCCACGATGGCAGTTTTTCTTTTCGCCCCGGCCCTATATTCGCCCATATCGTATTGGCCGATGAGATCAACCGCGCCTCTCCTCGTACACAATCGGCATTGCTTGAAGCAATGGCTGAACAACAGGTCTCAATTGAGGGAGAAACCCGCCGCTTGCCACACCCTTTTATGGTGCTTGCAACGCAAAACCCCGTTGAATACAACGGCACATACCCCCTGCCGGAGGCGCAGCTCGACCGCTTTGCCCTCTGTCTCTCACTCGGCTATCCTGACCGAAATGACGAAGTGGCTATTTTACAGAGTAGCTCTCTGTCTCATCCGTTACACTCTATCACCACAGCTATGGATATCGCCACACTGGCTCAGCTCCAGCACGAGGTTCGAGAGATCGGTGTGGAGGATTCCGTACTCGATTATATCGTGCGGCTCGTCCAGTACACCCGTAACGATGCACGCCTGCGCCTCGGTGCCAGCCCACGCGCTTCGCTCGATTTGCGACGCTGCGCACAGGCCCGTGCCTGGTTGGCCGATCGTGACCATGTCCGTCCTGAAGATGTCCAGGCACTGGCCATCTCCGTGCTGGCACACCGTTTGGCTATCGATATTAAAGCCGGCCATGGCGGACTGACCGGCCGTGATATCGTCATGACCGCACTTAACAGCGAAGCCGTGCCACAATGAAAATACTCCAAGGCAGCTTTTGGCAACACCTCTTTTTCCCGCAAATTGGGGGAAGAGTGCGCCAACAGCAACGACCACTACAACAGAAGTGGATCCCGCTGGGTGCCTGGTTTTACTACTGCCTCTACGCCTGGCCCACCCGCCGCCTCGCGGCACTGATCATGTTGATCATCCTCCCGGCAGCCGGAATCTTTCTACTGGGTATTGACCTAGCCGCCATACGCCTCATCTTTGCCCTCACCGCTACCATCTTTGCCGCTATAGTGGTAGGTGCCTTGATGCGACCTCAAGTTAGCCTCACTGCCACTTACCCCATTCGTGTTGAACGAGGTGAAAAATTTAAAATTGGCTACACGCTCCATAACAGCAGTAAACGTACTTTGTTCGACCTCTCAGCCGGCACTATCCGTCACCCCTCTCTAATTGATGTTCAGCTTCACAGTGCCACCACCCCAACGCTGATACCCAATGAAACACAACACCTTGAAGCGTGGGGCTTAGCCACTATCCGTGGCTATTATCGTCTGCCACCATTACGTTACGACAGCGACTTCCCGTCGGGCTTGTGGCGCTGGGGCCGCACCAACTGGCAAGAGCGCCGTCTTGCTGTCTACCCCTCATATACTCGTCTGGTCTCACTCTCTATCCCTGCCGGTGCCCGCAACCGTCAGGATATCGACTCAGCACGTCAAATCACCCGCTCTGCTCTGGAGTTTCATGGCTGTCGAGAATACCGTGCCGGTGATTCACTCAAACACCTCCATGCGCGCTCTTCCGCCAGGCTGGGGACTCCCGTTATCAGAGAGTTTCAAGCCGAAGGCCATGGACGAACTGCGGTGCTAATCGACACCTGGGAGAGGTCATCTCGCTTGAAACTCCTGCCTGACCGGATCGTCGAAGCCTCCCTCTCACTCGCCGCCGCAGTGACCGAACACCTCGCCAGCAGCGACCGTACAGTCGAGTTGCTGGTGGCAGGGCCGGGAGTGCACCGCTTTATCAGTGCCGGCAAAATTGGTTTTCTTGAAGACGTGCTCGACATCCTCGCTGCTGTCGAACCCACTACCCACGACACTCTTCCCAAACTTGCACCAATTTTAATCAGAGAGATTCAGCAAATAGAAAGTGTCTGCCTGATACTGGGACGCTGGGATGAGACACGCGCCAATTTCATTAAAGAACTTACCGCTCACGGTATCGGCATCAAAGCAATACTCGTTACAAACTCACCCCATAAAGTGGCCGCTCTCCCACACCATGTAATTCAACTCTCTTGTCAGTCAGTACGCCGCGGTGAGGTCAGAGCTTTATGAGTCGTAACACCTCCAGCAACACACCAACCATGGCCCGTTCCCGACAGCGCCCCCCTATCCTGATTTGCGGCATGGCCTTAGCCACTGCCGCCTATGGCTACACCTGTGAAACATCACCCGGCCTCCTTATCTTCACCCTGTTAACCACTTTTGTCGCCACTTTAATGCCGCGCTCGCTACCTAAAACTACGCGTGCCATTATCTGGAGCTTCCTCATTATGGCACTCCTCGGTACAGCCGCTAATATCGGTCAGCTCCTCCCCAGCAGTGAAACCATGATTAATGGCATTGATGCCTACGCTCTCGACCGTCTGGTCACCTTCACCTTTGTTGTCGGCCTTACCGCACTCCTCTTTCCTCCCTCACGCGATACCGTCACTTTAACTGCCATCTCTACTATTACGCTCCTTATTATCACCGCCGAACGCGCCAGAGAGGCAGGCGACAGCCCACGCGCCTTATGGCTGGCGGTTGTCTCTTTA
>JAAYNR010000130.1 GCA_012520735.1 Lentisphaerota bacterium
CAGAGTGCAGTTGGAGAGTGTCGACGGTAAGCCACTGCCGGGGTATAGTTTGGCAGATTGCCATGAAATTTTTGGTGATCGGGTTGACTATCCGGTTGCCTGGCAGGGTCGTGACGGCTGCGGCTCGCTGGCCGGACAGGCGGTGCGTCTGCGTTTTAAGATGTACGATGCCGATCTGTACAGTTTCAAGTTTTCATAAACACGGCGAGGGGACGCGGGATGGGACGATTTGCAAAATTACTGGAGATTTGGTATTGTAGGAAAAAGTGAAAGGAGAATGAGGTGAGCAAAAGTATGAGAGTAATAATGGCTTTGGGGTTGTTGCTTTTGGCATCGGGGGCAGGAGCAACGTGTTATACAGGTGGGGCCTATGATGGCTATGATTTTGTGGTGGCGGCGGGTGGTGCCGGGTTGCCGCAGATCACTCATTTGGAGGGGGCGACCAATATCACCAGCAGCAGTGCTGTACTGAATGGGATGTTACTCCATACAGGGGCGGCACCGGCTCAGGTATTTTTGTATTGGGGGCTTGAGGATGGTGGCGAGGTGGCTGGTGCCTGGGAGCATTGCCATGAGTTTGGTTTTGTCACTGCTATGGTGCCGCTGATGCTGGAGGTTTCGCTACTGCCGGAGGCGGTCTATTATTATCGGTTTTTTGTCTCGAACAGTGTCAATCAGGTGGCGTGGAGTTATCCGGGGGCAACGATGTTTTTGACCATGGCACCGCCGGTGGTTGGTGTTGGTGACGGGGTGGTCTTTGGTCGTACCTCAGCCGTTCTAAATGGGGAATTGATCGCAGGTAAAGAGGCGGAGATGACTATCTTCTGGGGCAAGAGTAGTGATGCCTGGAGCAGCACCAACAGCATGGGCTGGCGGTCAGTGGTGGGAACGGAGGTGTTGCCTAATCCGTTTTATCTGCTGGTTGATGGTCTGCAGCCGGAGACGACTTACGGTTATGTGGTACGTGCTGAAAATCTCTACGGGGTTGATGAGAGCACACCGATCTGGTTTACCACAGGTACTGATCATTTCATTGAGCAGGCTGATTATGGCTGGTTTGGCGGCGGAAGTTTTGACGGTTATGATAATACAATTATCGCGACGGAAATGCCGGGATTCAACGGTACAGTATTGATGTTACGCTAAGGAGGTGGGGAGATGTTAAAGATAATAGAGAGAGTGTGCTTGATAATGGCGTTTGGGTGTCTGGCGGTTTTTACCGCGAGAGGTAACAATCTGCGTCTCTCCAGACAGGTGTTGCTGGAGCAGGATAGTGTAGAGAGGAGAATGAGTGTCGGGTTTGACCTGAACTGGGAGAATTCGTGGCGTAATATAACCAACTACGATGCGGCCTGGGTGTTTATCAAGTTTCGGGCGGCGGGATCGAATGAGTGGCAGCACGGCTATCTGGTAGATGAGGATGTCCATGTTGTCCCGGGTGGCAGGGTGGAGCGTGGGCTCTCTACGGTTGGCGAGGAGGAGCGGGTAGTCGGGGTTTTTATCTCCAGTGCCAGTGCGCTGAGTGGGTCGGCAAATTACAGCAATGTTCGGTTGGTGTGGGACTACGGTGCCAGTGGCTATGAGTGGGCACAAGGGACACCAGTCGAGGTGTCGGTTCATGCCATGGAGATGGTCTATGTGGCAGAGGGGGCATTCTATCTTGGTTCCGGTGGCACAGAGAGCGGTTCATTTACCGATGGCGCATGGAGTTCGGGGGCGTCGATCCCTTATCTGGTAGAGAGTGAGGCGGTCATTACCATAGCAGCAGAGCCCGGGGCACTCTGGGGGCGCTCGGACAGTGGTAATAACAGTATCGGTACGGCGGGCGAGCTACCGGCTGCTTTTCCCAAGGGGTATGCATCTTTCTATTGTATGAAGTATCCGCTTACCGAAGCACAGCATGTGGCATTCTTGAATCATTTGACAGCGGCACAGGCTGAGCTGCATCACAGTGGTATGGCGGGGAGTTATGGCAACACCGTACAGCTTGTAGAGGGTGGTTATGTTACGGAAGCACCAGATCGTGCCTGTGGTTACCTAAGCTGGGCTGATGGTGCCGCCTATCTCGACTGGTCGGGTTTGCGTCCGATAACGGAGACCGAGTTTGAGAAAGCGGGGCGCGGCGGTGAGTTGCCGGTGCCCAATGAGTGTGCCTGGGGCGATACCACTGCGACTTATCAGACGGGTTTTGACGGCATCCCCGGCAGTGGTAGCGAAACGGCTGTGCCGGTGAAGGCTAATTTGGTCAGGCAATCGACATTGGGGAGCTTGACCCGCGTGGGGATTTTTGCGACAGCGGAGTCGGACCGCATAGCGGCGGGGGCATCGTATTGGGGGATCATGGAGTTGAGCAGTCATCCGGTGTTGCTGATGGTCTCGGTTGGTCGAACCAGAGGGCGCGTTTTTGTCGGGAGTCATGGCGATGGTGAATTGTCGGTGGCCGGTTACGGCACTAACAGCGACTGGCCCGGTTACAACGCCACTACCGAGGTGATCAGCGGTGGTGATGGCGCAGGCTTCCGCGGGGCGGATTTTAACAATCCGAACAACCTGCGGCCACAAATATCGAACCGCAACAACGCTTCTTACGCAACGAGCGGGAGTACGCGCTTTGCGCATTATGGGGTGCGCGGCGTACGTTCGGCACCAGTAGCAGATTAGAGAGAGTGAGGAGAGTGAAATGAGAAAAAAAGTAATTACAGTTTTTTGTGTTTTGTGTGGTGTAGGGTTGGCGTTTGGCAATAACGTCAGGATATCGGGGGTTGATTTGCGTCAGTACGACCGCAAGGCGGGAGAGGCGCAGGTGGTTTTTGATGTGTCGTGGGAGAACTCCTGGCGCAACACCGTCAACCACGATGCGGTCTGGGTGTTTGTGAAGTTTTGTCAGCAGGAAGATGGTGAGTGGCAACATGCGCTACTGGCACCTGAGAGCGAGGGGCATGTGGCACCGGTAGGGTGCAAAATCGATGTGGCGGG
>JAAYNR010000184.1 GCA_012520735.1 Lentisphaerota bacterium
GCGATAGGCCTCCATCGTGAACTTACTCTGCCACTCATACCGCCCCTGCGTTTCATAGAAACCTTTTTTGCTAATCTCCCATCGGCATTGGTACTTTGTCAGCTTCTCCATCGTGAACAATCCGTTCCCATCGCTCACACCTACGACAAGTGCTGAATTGGACGATCCTTCCGGTTGGGTAAAGTATGCCTTTATGGTAGCTCCAACCACGGGGGCACCCTCTTGGTCAATGATTTTCAGCGTGATTTTAGCCCGTGCCCCGTCTCGGTTCATAAAGTGGCGCGCCGTGGAAAGTTCCTCGCGTGAATAGCGCAGGGCATCATCTCGCTTCGCTTGGGCAACTTGCTCCATCATCTGTTGTTCCGTCGGTTCCGGAGCACCGGCAAGGCTCGATTCTGGTGGTGTGGGCACTTCGGCGGCGTTGTCCTCTCGAAGTGTCTCCTCTTCCCTTGAAGATGCCGAGCGGCGAATACTGAAAAACAGTATAACAGCGAGCAAGACGAACGCTGCGGCGACTAGGTGCCGATTCAAATTTTTCATTCCAAATTTCCTTTCCTAACAAGATCATCGAAAACTTTATAGTTGTAAAGATAGGCAATGTCTCTGATGTCGCTATGGAGCCAAGACGTGCCGTAGTCCTTATGGTCTCGTGGCCAGCCGCTCCGCCATTGCAGCTCATTCATATCGACGTTTTGAACATCGTTATCGAAAACTCTTATCTCCCTGCTCCCCACCGGCCCGCTCATGGCGGGGATGCCTTTGGCCAGGATTGCGTTTTGCGTCGCCTGCGGGATGACGGGCTGGAACGCCTCGGCGGGGTCGCCGCGGAAGAGGACGTTGCACTTGAAGAAATCGAGCGGCAGGATGGGGTTGCCCAGCAGGTAGTCGAGCATCTCCGTCTTGTTGGTGGCCGGGTTGTCCTCGTAGGTGAACAAATACTCGCCATGCTGGCCGATGCCGCTTATCACCCGGCGCAGCGGCGGATCCGCGAACCCCCAGCCCATCCACGAGGTGCCGGCGTTCCCGGCCCAGAGGTCGATGCCGAAGCGTCCCTTGAAGCGCTCCTGCTTTTGCCAGGCGTGGTTGCCCAAGCCCGCTCCCGTGCTGGCATCGATGGTGATAGTGCCCGAGCTGGGGGTATCCGGTGTGGCGAATAGCGCAAGCACCTCATCTCCAGAGGACCAATAGTTGTAAACCTCACATTTCGTCAATACCGACGCGAAGCGGTTTTTCCAGGTCAAGCGGCCGCGGTCGTCGTTGGGAAGTCCGAGGGAAAAAAAGTTCTCATGCCACTTGGAACTCCAACCGGCCGTGTGGCAGTCGACCCATTCCTCGTGGAGCATGGGGTTCTGAAATGTCGATTCGTCCCACTGCATCTCGTCGAACGCTTCGGATGCCACAGCCGCATCAAGCATGAAAAACTTTGATGCATTCATTGAATGGTCAGCTATCGCCGACGACACGACCATGTTTCCCAGACTATGCGCCATGAAGACTTTGTCGCCGGAGAGACCCTCTGAGTACAAAGCCAGATGAGGCGCAGCCTGGAAAGCATGTTCAACATTCTGCTGATAATACAGCACCCCCTCCTCTAACGCTCCGTAGTTTCCATGCCAGGTAACACCATGAAAGCGGGCATTGCTGCCGGATTGCCAGAGACGCTTGAACATCTCGCTGTGCCAGCCGCGTGCCTCATCTTCACTTACCCTGAAACCATGCAGAAAGATGACGTTTTTGCCGTTGTGCGGCGGCAGGGCAGTGCCAGCTGTGATAACGGCAGCACCGTTACGGAGGTTGACACGGGTGTACATCTCTTCAACAGGCTTGATTAGGAGGGGTAGGCTGGCTGAGGCTATAATGGTGCCGTTGGCATCCAATACCTCCAACACTAGTGGGGCGGAGCTGTTTCCAGCTCCTTCGACGAGGATCACGCCAAGCCCTCCTGTGGTGCGTAACCTTTGCGTGAAAACCGTCGGTAGCACGATGCCGCCTGCGGGTATGGCTGTGATATCTGCTGCCAGTAGCGGTACATTCAGCGCTGATCCGCAGTCAATAATGTCATGTGTCAGATGTGAGTCCATATTGAGGGCACCCAGTGAGGTATAGACTATGTTAACAGCAGCATCAGTGTGACGCAGGCTATAAAAAAGCGGCTGCCATTCACCGTCAGGCGGTGCACTGACATTAATCAGCACGGGAAAGAAGTCTAGCAAATCGCGCCTCCCGTTGACGACAGAGTCGGCGTAGTTTGGGGAGGAGGCTTGGCCGGGGATGTCGCTGCCGCCGTCTTGAGCAGTGTCACCGACGTCATAGTCGTCATTGATCCACCAGCGGAACGCCTCGTTGGTGGCAGCGCGGGTGTAATCTGTGCCATCGATAATTCCATCGCGGTTATAATCAGGAATTAAACCAAAACTCCAGGCCGCTATCGGTAGTGAGGCAGCGACGTAGAGGTCAGAGGCTGACTCTGTCCCCTGAAATGAGTAGGTGAGGGTGGCAGTGCCGTTGGCAAGTGCTTCGATGTATATGTCGGAGTCGGTTCCGGAGAGGAAGGTAACGCCATTGCCGTTGGTGATGCTGCCGCCGCATTCTAGCAGGGGAGCGGTGCCTGGTTGGGGTGTAGCTGTTTGCCAGAGGCGGAAAGCACCGGATGTCCCTGAGAGGTGGAGAGTATGGTGGCCTGTGACGCCAACCTCGTTGCGCAGTCGGATTTTTCGGTGGGCACTCGGTGCGGCAGGGAGCCACCAGTTGCGGCTGTGAGAGAGTGATGGCAAGAGTGCCCAGTCGGCAGCGTTTATAGTGCCGTCGAGGTTGAGATCGGCGATAATACGAACGCTGAGAACGGTGAAGGCGTTAGTCAGGTAGTGTTGGGCATCGGGGGTTGTCCAGTGCCATACGATGCGGTCGCCTTCAACAGCGGTGCTGGGGCTGAGCCCCTCAACCCAAAGAGCCTCGCCGGCGTATAGTCCGCCGCCACTGAAGGCTCCTCCTTTACAGGAGTCACGCCAAATAGCCAACTTTGGTGAAGAGCTTAGCAGAGTAACCTCCTGTGCCGGTGGCTGATGTTCTGGGCAGGGACAGCAGGAGCCGTTATGTCGACCAAGTGGCCAAATAACAGCCAGATCGTTGTCAGCAAAGGCGACAGGTGACTCTTCGTAATCAGCTACACCGCTGGCATCGTCGTCGTCGCTATTTAATGTCACTACCCCGGTGACCTTTTCGCCAAATACTGGCTCGCCGGGTGATGGTTCGTCTTCATCGTCGCCCGGCTCGCCGGGTTCAGGGGTCGTTTGTGACGGGAGATGGTTGCACTGGCTGAGTGGACGGTTATGTAAGTGGCACCACCATAGCGAGCACTCCTTTAGCCAGCAGTTGTGGAGATGGCACCAGCCTGCCGGGCAATCAGGGCGTGGACAGTGGTGGACTTCGCAAATTTCTCCACGGCATGCCTCCACTGTTTGCTCATGAAAATGGCACCACTCATTAGCGGTGGCATCGTCGTTATCGCAAACACAGAACCAGTGTTCACAGCCGTGGTCATCGCACCAGTCAACTTCATTGTCGCGATCAGAGCAATTGTAAACAGTAAGGCAATTTTGACGGGCCAAGGTTGCCCCGGAGGCGGTAAAGGTAGCCGTAAGTTCTATGGCACCAGCCCACTCTTCATCCCAACAGATATTGGCACTGTTTCGGGTGAGTGGTATTAGTTCACCACCAGACCACTGCCATTGGTAGATTCCGTCAATCTCCGGCTTCACCTCCATGGCTACACTCTTGGGGTGGTCAGCATGAAAACAGATCAAGTCAGGGATAATTTTCACTGCCGGCAGTGTGACCAGTGCTGATTTCGCATCAGGTGCACCTGAGAGACCGATGGCGCAGGCACCGGAGAAGATACCGCTAGTATCATACAATACCGCAGCATCAGAGGAGAGCATTGCTGTAAGACGTACCTCGCAAGGGGCGTTAGCGTGAAGAGTGATTTTATGAGCAATACCCTCTTTAAGGGTGAGTCTCCAGTAGCCCGGTTTTATTAGTGGCAATGGCCGACCTGCCACTGTCAGTACAGCCGGATAGAGAGGTGCTAGGTGCAGCGTAATAACCATCTCGAATATAGATGGGACACCATCGGCACCAACCGGTGTACTGGCGGGGTCATAGGGGTTTGTCTCGGCCAATTTCTCCTGCCAGTCGTACCAACCATCGCCATCACTGTCAATAGAGTCGTTAACAGTTGGGTCGAGGTTGTTTAAAACCTCATAAATATATGGATAGCCATCACCATCATTGTCAGCTTCAGGATTGTCATAAACCAGAGGGTTGGGGTCGATACTGTCGACAATACCGTCACCATCGGTATCGGGATTATTCGGGTTTGTCCCATAGACAAATATCTCGTCATAATCGCTCAATCCGTCGCCATCGGTGTCGGTACGGTTTGGATCGGTGCCGTAAAGCATCACCTCGTCATAGGTGGAGAGGCCGTCGCCGTCATGGTCGTCGATATCAGGATCAAGCACTCCAAAAGCTCGCCAGTGAAGATTTAAGCCATGAACAACGGCGTTGGTGTCGCCGAGAGTGAAGGTCTCACCACCGTGGTTATGTTGAGCACCGATGACAAAGTTGGTGGATAGTGGAGAGTGGTCAGTGAAGAGTTGGTTGTTGGGGAGGGAGGCGAAGTTGTAACGGTAAACAAAGTCGCCATGGGGCCACAGTTCTATCTGAAAGCTGATTGGATATTCGGCTAGTCTCCCATAGTAAACACTCTGCCAGGTACAAATTAGGGTATTAGAGGCAGTAACAGCGTGCCAGAACTGACCGGCTGGCGGTGCAATACCGATGTGGGTCTGCAAAGGAGCAAGAAAGCTGATACCGTAGGGATCAGGCATTATGCGTGCGGTTGGTGACCCTTTGGGGCTGTTGAAAGAGAGGGTACCTGTGGTGGCGATGTAGACCCCCTCAATCTGGTTGGTGCCGAGTCTATAACTCCAGTCGAGTGAGGGTCTGCCATTGGAGGTGTTGGTGGTACCGGGGGCACAAGCGAGCCAGAAGAGATCATTGGCCACGCCGTAGCGTGTCCAACGCTCATAGGTGACAGCGTTAGCCGGACGCTCAGCCCATGCTGCGGCGTTAGTGGTGACAGTGGTCAGCGCAAATCCGGCGCGGTATTGGTTGGTGGAGAGGCATAGTGGTGGAGGGGGCGGTGTGGTCGGTAGTGGGTCAGGTGCTGGTGGGATGGGACTTTGTTGTTGAGTGGGTGGTGGGGTGGGAGGCGAAAAGCCCTGACTAATTGATTTAGTGCTCCCCTTTAC
>JAAYNR010000254.1 GCA_012520735.1 Lentisphaerota bacterium
CCAGTCGTTGCGGTCTTCCGGTGCCAGCAAAAGCTCGCCATCACCATAAAGATCGAGCTCTAACCCTATTTTAACAAAATCGGAGCGCACGCTCTCAGCAAAAGCCCGATATTTCTCCATTCGTCCCTCCGTTATCAAGAATATCCCCCAACAGCAAAATCAGATCCGGCTTCTCATTACGCTGCTGCAAACGGTTCAACGCCCGTTTCACAAAAAGCGGCATCCACTCCCCCCGACGCGGCGCCACCGAGCCAGGCCCCGCCGCCACACCACGGTAATGAAGATCAGTAATAACCAGAATATTTAAAAGAGGCATTTTTTTCATGCCCCCACATTATACCCACTACCCCCAAACATGTGAATACTAAACACTAAAACTGCTTATAGCCGTAACCAAATGTTGTACAGCATAGAAATCTTATTCCCTTTATGAAGATAGCTGTTTGAACTTCTTGTTTTTTTGACAATAGCTAACGGGTTAGCTACTAATGTACGGTAGGCATTCCTGCCTGCCATTCGTCCAAAGTACGGTAGGCATTCCTGCCTGCCTCCTCCGCAAATGTACGGTAGGCATTCCTGCCTGCCACTCTCCCCAAAGTACGGTAGGCATTCCTGCCTGCCATTCGTGCCCACTCGTGTCCATTCGTGGTTAATCCTCCCCCCGGGCCTGAGCTTCTGTGCTCTCTGTCCCCGGCTGTAAGCAGTTTTAGAATTGTGCTTTGCCATCATACGGGCTAAATGTTAATCTTTATTTCAAAATAATTAAAAGGCGGACAGGATTTTACAGTTGGCTGAAGATGAATTTGACTTAAAGCGTATCATATGATACATTTTGTGGTGTTATGAGAAGGAAATGGCTGAAATTACCATACCAGACGAATGGAAGAGGCTTGTTTGCGATGCTCTTGACTCTGTAGACTCTTCGCGGATTTTGATAACATTGCGGGCACAGAGGGAGTGGCAGAGTACCTTTCCTTCGACCTTTAATTTTAACTTGTATATGGTTTTATCGGATACGCTACAAAAGAGTGGCATAAAAGGGGTACGTAAAGAGATGAAGGGTGCGGCTGAATCTTATGCTTTTTTCTTCTGGTATGAAGAGATTAAAATGTACGCAAAAGTCGGTTTGCGGAGTGATAATACTGTTGTAATAATTTTTTCGGCGCATAGACCATTAAAGGGAGACAGATTATGAGTAACTGGTTAGATAATATGGAGCGGGTGATGATTGATGAGCCGGTATATATCACCACTGTTGACGGCAAAGCCGTGGCGGAGACGATCATGGTCAAGGTTGAGGCTATGCGTGACCCGGAAACAGGGGAGATTTACCTTGATGGTAAAGCAGTTGAGCAACTCGACAACGCTAAAGCTCGCTATATGGGTGTTTTATTGCCAACCGAGATTAAAGCTTTGCGCTTACGGCTGGGTTTGACCCAGCAGGAGTTTAGCGATCTGTTGGGTATTGGAGACAGAACCTGCAGCCGATGGGAAAATGGGAGAGAACGTCCATCACAATCGCTCAATAAGTTGTTGATAGCTTTGGCTGAAGGTCGGTTAAACTTGGGTGATCTTTACGCTATGAAGAGTCCCATATTTGATTGGCGTCAGGTTGTTTCAGTGTCTCCTACCAATGCGCTGGAAAACAGACCGATTTCTATTATTTCAACAAAACCGATGGAGGGTGGCAGTGAAAAGATCACCTCTGCAGCTTGAGAACTATTTTATAACGGCGTTGAATGTTACGGCAAACCGGGATTACAATCCTCAGCAGGGAGGGGAACTGAAGGATGAGGGGCTGGAGATTGAACCATATTTTACTCCTAAAGCCGATTCTCCAAGAAGCTGGCAGGTGATACTGCACATACAGTTACAATCAGCGTCGGGGAGGAATGTACCATACTATTTTATGGTTGAAATAGTGGGGTTTTTTACTGTGTCTGAGAGCTATCCAGATGATAAGATCGAGTGGCTAGTTCGGACTAATGCTACTTCTGTCCTTTATTCTACCGCTCGGGAAATATTACGCAATACTATGGCGCAAGGGCCATTTTCACCGTTGCTTTTGCCAACCGCCTCTTTTTATCTCCCTGAAACCTTTAAAATGTTAGAAAAGAACGAAGAAAAAGGGTGAAGAGCGAAGAGTGAAAAACCTGCCCTGAAAGGGCGTGATATAACCCCCGGCGGCGTTCACGCCGCCACACTTAAACGCTTACCCTTAAACGAAATCCCCTTCACACTTCGATTAAGTGTATTTGCCTCCTCTTTAGCCGCTATGTACCACCCCTACAGGGTGGAAACCATCTCCTAACACAAACCTTGGGCGTTGCCCAAGGCTGGTATGTCTTGCGCCTTCAGCGCATTTTCAGCCCCCCTTCATTCCTGCCTGCCACTCGTGTCCCTTCGTGGTTAATCCTTCCCTCTGGTCTGAGCTTCCGTACTTTCTGTCCCTTCCGTGGTTTTCCCTCCCCGGGCCGTCCCTCTTTGCTCTCTTTGTGCGTTCTCTGGGGTTATTTCCCTTCCCGCCACTTCTCTGTCCCCGTAATTTGCGGTGGTGTTTGGTGGCGTAAAGTGGTATTGTTCTATTTTTTATCCTTAATAGAGGTGGAGTAGGAGCCGCTTTACCTGTTTTGAGGTGGAGTAGGCACGCTTTTTGCTTTATTATGGTTTTGTTTGTTTTGCACGGTGTTAGTGTGTATTACAGGTTTCAAATATGGTGCTGAAGATGTTTTTAACTGGCGATGAGCGCAGTGTAGGGTGGCTTAAGACCTTCTCTATGGTCGCAGTTTGGCTGGGGTGTGTAGTTTTGTTTACAGCGGTGGGGCAGTCGTACCCGGAGGTGGTGATCGCCGATGCCGATTTTAAGAATATGGATACCGTGGCTACCGCGACGCTGGCTAAGGCAGATCGTGTCTTTAATAAAAAGGATTATCGCGCTGCCGCAGCGGAGTATGAGCTCTTTGCCGAGGAGAATCAGCGCTCTTCAGCCGTGGCTTACGCGCTGCTGCGTAAGGGGCGTAGTGAGATGCTCGATAATAAATGCGGCGCGGCTATCAGGTCGTTTCAGGAGGTGGTCGACTATTTTGACAAATCGTCCCATTATGCCGCTGCCGCGCTCTATTATCAGGGGCAGTGTCATTTTAGTAATGGCGACCGCTCTACTGCGATTAAGGTGTGGCGTAAGTTGGTGGCTAATGAAGATTATGCCAAGCACTATCTCGCCGCTCCCGCTTTTTTGGCGCTGGCGAATGAGCTGAGTAAGGATAAAAAGTATGCCGAAGCCGCCGCCGCGTATGAGCAGGCGGCTGTGGAGTTCCGCTCCAAAAACAGTACCGTGGCACGGCAGGCGATCGATCTCGCCTTAGATATCCATATGCGAATTGCCCCGAATGCCAAGCAGTTGCGGGCGATGTATGACCGGGTTAAAACTACGCGTGCTAATCCCGAAGCCCCGAATGATGATAAATACTGGTCTGACCTGCGTGGACTGGTTAAACGTTATGCCGATAAAATCCCCGCTGCCGATAAGGCCGCGCGGAGTCTCTATTTTAAATATTGGGCCGATGCCATGGAGGGACAACGCCTCTCGGATAACTCGTTTCGTATCGACCTCGCCTGGTTCCGCCTGCAGGAGGATGGTTCGGTCGATGGCTGGCTGAGCCGGCTGGAACGGCAGTTTAATTCCACCTTTAAGCCGGGTAATAACGGCCAGGTAGTCCAGTTCCTTCAGGCAGTAGGGAAGCAGAAGGCTGCTGTGCAGAAGTATTATGCCAAACTCGATATGTCAACCATGAATAACGCCGCGCTGGAGCAGTTAGCGCGTACGCTGGCACAAACCAATGGCGAGGTCGATATGGCTCGTAACGCCTGTGCCCGTATCAATCAGGATGAGTGGAACGATACCGACCGCAATAACCTGATCGGTTGGGTGCAGCATATCGACCGCGAAATGGTGGAGATGTTGTGCCAGAGGATGAAAGACCCCGATTTCGGCAAGTTCCGCCTCCTTACCTATTACCATTGGCGGAATATCGCCGATAAAGGGATACCTCTGGCCGAAGA
The DNA here is from genome assembly GCA_012520735.1 of Lentisphaerota bacterium. GTDB lineage: Bacteria > Verrucomicrobiota > Kiritimatiellia > RFP12 > JAAYNR01 > JAAYNR01. The sequence goes on from JAAYNR010000254.1 coordinate 4,063, forward strand.
GGTTGCCGCTATCCCTAAATATGCCGGACAAGCCTACTGGATGAAGGCCGAGCTCCACGAACGGCGTAATGAGTTGGATGATGCCATTAAAGCTTACCGCGTGACCAACCGCGAGCCCGACAGCCTCTTCCGTATCGCCGATTGTATGCGCCGGCAGAAGAAGAGCACCGAGGCTATCGCTCAACTCAAGGAGATCGAGGGCTTTTTCGCCCCGCAGGCACCCGAGGCCGCTTTGCGGATCGCCTGGATCTATCGTGATAATAAGGAGGAGAAGCAGTTTATTGCCGCTTTGCGTGGTATCCTTAAAAAATATCCGCGTAGCGGACAGTCAAACACGGCTCACCTCGAACTGGAACGTCGTGGCGTGAAAATGGGCGGAGGAGTAGATGCAGATTAATATTATGATTCGTCATCTGGTGTGTGCCGCAGTGTTGGCGGCCTGTTTCAGCAGTACAACGGCTCAGGCGCAACGCGCCGCCGCCAATCGCGACCGTGCCGCTGCGTCGCAGTCGGGCGACCTCGAGGCACGTCGCCTCCTCGACCGCGCTCAGGAGCTCCTCCAATCGGGCGAGCGCGAACGCGGTGTCAAGATGGTCGAGACCGTCCTCGAACAATACCCCGCCAGCCGTATGGTCTACCCCGCCTGTCTCGCCCTGGGTAAGCACTATATCTCCGCCAATCAGCAGATGCAGGCGATCTCGTTTCTCAACCGCCTCCGCGTCCTCGAACCCGAGGACAAGCTGGCCGAAGGCGAAGACCGCGAACTCCTCCTTGAGTCGATGTATCTGATCGGTGTCGCCTATTTCCAGACCCGCCAGTATAACCTCGCTTTCCCCGTCCTGCGCCATATCACCTCGAAATACCCCAATACCATGTGGGCCAATCAGGCGCACTACTATATAGGTATGTGTCACTTTGCCCAGCAAAACTGGAATAAAGCGATCGAAGCCCTCAGCCTGGTAGGTACGTTTGTCGACCCCACCAGCCCTACCACCGCCTATGCCGAGGCAGGTCGCCGCTTCTATGTTAAGGTCGAAGACCCCGATTTCCCCGTGATGCTCGCCCTCGGTAAGCGGATCGTCGTAACCCTCGCCACCAGTAACGGTGACCGCGAGGAGGTGGAGTGTATCCCGCTCACCGCCGATGCCCAGATGGTGATCGGCTCGATCACC
>JAAYNR010000104.1 GCA_012520735.1 Lentisphaerota bacterium
ACCATCACACCACAAACCAAACCACATCACTATCGTGACCCGCGACCTCCGTGTCGCGGGAGAAGGAGAAGAGAGATGAAAAAAACCCTTATCACTTTATTAGGGACCGGCAAATACCAAAACGGTGGTTATGAGAAAACCACCTACTGCTTTAATAATGGCAAAGAATTTACGACATCTTTATTTTTAAATGCCATTCTTGATAACGACCCTAGTATCACTGATGTTTTTATTATAGGAACCTCAACCACTGGCTGGGATGTATTGTGTGAGCAAGATGAAGCGGCCTGGCTAAAAGTAAAAGATGAGTGCGAAGGTGAATCCGGGTTACAACCTGACTCGCATGAGTTGATCACCAATGTTTTAAAAGATAGGTACCCCATGGTTAACTTTGCCATTAAAGTCCATACGCATGCATTGGGGCGTGACACCGCTGGAGAGGTTTTTAATACTTATGTTGATACGGTGAGAGAGGCGGCAGATAGTTGCCAGCGGTTGGTTGTTGATATTACCCACGGTTTTCGCTCCATGCCATTGTTATTATGGCAAGCTTTACAACTTGAGTCCGACTCGCTTGATGATATAAGCATTCTTTATGGTGAATACATAAAACCTGAAAAAGTGTCACGTGTGCGTGATTTATCGGCTTACTGGCGTTTTTCTGAGATTGCCAAAGCGCAACAAGCCTTTTTAAAGCGCCTTGATGGCTTTGCAATTGCCGATTTTATTGAGCACGACTGGCCAGAGGGGGCAAAGGCTATCAGGAAGCTTTCGGGAATAGTGCTGGCAAATTTTGCTCTGCAAGTTCCGGGCACCTTACGTCAGATTGCTAATGCGCTTGAGAGTATACAGCAAAATGTACCAGCCTGGGTGGCGGCTACACATGCCCAGTTGAATAAGTTCCACAATAGGTTGGCAAGCATGGGAAGCGAGCATGTTATTGTGCTGGAGTACGCCAAAGTGCTTGCCGAATGTAAACTCTATACGCAGGCCGTGATAGCGCAACAGGTAGCCGTAGAGATGTTTGTGGCTGGTGATCAATACGGTGACTATGATTGGTGGCAAAGCAATGGGCGTGCATGGTTAAAAGAGATGAAAAAGCAGCTTTCCCGACAACATAATGAAGCACTGTCGCGCCTTGAAGAGCTGCGGAACCAGATAGCGCATGGCGGTTATAACAACAAATATGGCGGACAGGGATTCCCTAACTTTGAAAATATTGAACCAACGATGCGACGCACTTTCCCAGCAATCGAAGCCCTTTTTACAGTGACTTAAACACCCCCATGACCACTCTTGACCTATCTACCCTTTACGCCGCGGATGGCACGGCGCGGCTGGCACGGCTCGATGAGTATGTGGCAACGGCGGTGGCCGCCGTGCCGCCGGGCGCCGATGCCACGCTCACCGGGCCGGCGCCGGTCTGGCTCTACCTGCGCGTCGCCCACGCGTTACACGGGCGCTGCCGCCGCCTGGTTTACACCAGCCCGGTCTCCGGCGACGTGCCGATCTTCGACCACACGCCGTAGCGCGGATATCCGCGGATATCCGTATGCCCCACAATATGACGCGTTTGTCCTATGCTGGTCTCAAAAGCAACCCAAAGGAGAACAGCTATGGCCTCGCTTATACTCAACGGCGACACTTTGCGTGTCAATCTCGTCTCCAAGCGGGTGGAGGTGATGCAACGGATATACGATAAAAACGGTGAACGGCAGGTGACATCACAGGTGCCGTTGTATGCTATTGAGCGGGTGGTGGTGGTGGGGCGCCCGACAGTGACGCTGCCCGTGCTGACTCGGTTTCTTGATGAGGGGATACCGTGCTTTTTTGTAACCCGTTATGGTCGCTGGCGAGGGAGTATGCTGCCGGACAAAAACCGCAATGCTGGCCGCCGTATTCGCCAGTATGAGCGCGGCACCGAGGGTGAGTTTGCCGTGGGTGTGGCGCAACGGCTGATTTATGCCAAAATTCGCAATTCGCGAAGAGTGCTGCAAAGGTTGGCCGCCAATCGCGAATGCAGCAGTGCACCGGAACAGGTGTCAGTGACAGACGATCTGAAAGAGCTGGCCGTGATGGCCAGGTCGGCCACAACGGTTGACATGATCCGGGGGTATGAGGGGATGGCGGCGGCACTCTACTTTGAGCGTCTGGGCGATTTTTTCCCCGATTCGCTCCCCTTCACCAATCGCAACCGCCGACCGCCGCGTGATCCGGCCAATGCTTTACTCTCGTTCGCTTACACCATACTGCTGGGTGAGGTCGAGGGGGCGGTGCGCTCGCGTGGTCTTGATGCCGGTATCGGCTGTCTCCATTGCGACACCATAAACACTCCTTCGCTGGCTCTTGACCTGATGGAGCCGTTACGTCCTGCACTGGCTGACCTCCTGGTACTCAATATTGTCAACCACAACATGGTTAAAGCTGAAGCCGATTTTGAGGTCAATGCCGAAGACGGCGGCACCTATCTCAACGAGACGGGGCGCAAAGTGTTTTTCCTGATGTACGAACAGGCGATGACACGGCGCTTTGCCATTGCCAAGGGCGAGCCGCACACCGACCTGCGCAGAGTAATTGAAGAGCAGATAAACATCTACCTGCGGATGTTGGAACAGGATACCTACGACGACTTTTTCCTGCTGCCATGATGACTATGGCACAAGCGATTGCTGATACGGCGCGCGATCTGGCCACCTATCAGATTGGCGAGACCGCACCACGATACTTACCCAACGAACAGGAGCCGCGCTATATGGTACACATAGTGGCCTACGATATCACAGAGCCCAAACGGTTGCGCCTGGTGGCCAAGACCTGTGAAGACTACGGTTGTCGTATTGAGAAGAGTGTGTTTGAGTGTGACCTTACAGAGGAGAAGTTCATAGCCTTCTGGAGAGCTTTGAATGCAATTATCGACACCGATGAAGATGCCCTGATAGCTTACCGCGTCTGTAAATCGTGTGTAAAAGAGATACAGAGCGCCGGGGTGGTAGAGAGACCCTCAATGCCTCTGGTGTATATATTTTAACCGCTTTCGGAGGGAGACGAAAAACGGCAAAAAGTGCCATCTGCCTCCGAAAGTGGTAACTTGTTGCCATGCCGTGAGTTATGAGAAGAACAGAGCTGGTGTAAATTCAATATAGAAACAAAAATATCGATAAAAACCATCAGCCTTCGAAAGTGCTGTAAAATGCCTCTTCCCATGGGGGTAAAAATAGTCTACTCTCAGAAACAACCAATCAGCCGAAAGGCGATTAAGACAGGGATTTCAAGCTAGGATCGTTTGCAGCAAT
>JAAYNR010000007.1 GCA_012520735.1 Lentisphaerota bacterium
CAAGCGGTAGCCATACATCATCTCCTTACTCCGCTTCAACGCTTCCATCGCCGGCATCTCAGGGTTTTCTGCCAGAATATAGAACAGCATCGCATAGCTGTAAGTAGCCATTATACCTGGAATCACCGTAATCAGCGTTTTGGTATTCAGGTGTCGGCGGAGGCGCAGCAAAAGTCTCCGCTGATGTCCCCATCGGCCTCGACAGCTCAGCTACATTCCGCGCTTCACGCCACTCGCCACCAAAGTCAGGGTGCCACACTTTATCGCTACCGGTAATCTCGCCACTGCGCACCATTTTCCGTAAATCACTTAACGTGACCGGTCCATGCTGTACTTCGCCTTTGCCGTAATACCACTCCATAGCACACTCCTCCTCCGGTTATGAACCACTTGTATGCACACTGGTGCACACAAGTGGAAAACACTACCTGCCCATCGCGGCAAACTTATCGTACCGCCGCTGCACCAACGTATCGGTATCGATTTTTTTCAGCTCCACCAGCCACTTGAGCACCGCTTTTTTTACAGCCTCAATTGTTTTTGCCGGATCGCTGTGAGCCGCACCAGCCGGTTCTGCAATGACCTCATCAATTACCCCCAGCTTCAGTAACGACTCCGCCGTTATCTTCAGTGCTGCCGCAGCATCAGGTGCCTTGGTGCCATCACGCCACAAAATCGAGGCACACCCCTCAGGCGAGATCACCGAGTAGATAGCATTCTGCAACATCATCACTACATCGCCTACTGCTATCCCCAGCGCACCGCCACTGCCACCCTCACCCGTCACCACCACTATCACCGGCGTACGCAAACCGGCCATCTCAGTAAGGTTACGGGCAATCGCCTCAGCCTGACCGCGCGCCTCGGCATCAAGTCCCGGATAAGCACCGGGAGTATCTACCAGCGACACCACCGGCAGACCATACTTCTCTGCCAGCTTCATCAGGCGCAACGCCTTACGATACCCTTCCGGATTGGCCATGCCGAAGTTATAAGCGATGTTCTCGTCAACTGTCTTCCCTTTACGCTGCCCCATCAGCATCACCCGCTCGCCACCAATAGTGGCAAAACCGCCAATCATCCCCTGATCATCACCAAAGGCACGGTCGCCATGGAGCTCCACAAAATCACTACACATACCTGCGATAAAGTCGCTAATAACCGGACGTCCCGCATCGCGGGCAATCTGTACAATCTCCCATGGCGTTATTTTTTTCGCCACTGCCTTCTTCTTTGCTGTCTCTCTCTTACTCATATCTGCTCCACAAGTTTATTGGTGGCGTAACGCAATACATTAGCCAGAAAAGCCTTCATCTCTGACCTGCTCACAATATGATCCAGAAACCCGTGTTCCAACATATACTCCGCCGTCTGAAAATCATCAGGCAGTTTCTGTTTAATCGTCTGTTCAATCACGCGGCGCCCGGCAAAACCTATTAACGCCTTCGGCTCGGCAATATTAATATCACCCACCATGGCATAACTGGCCGAAACCCCACCCGTCGTCGGATCTGTCAACACCGATATAAACGGTACTCCCGCCTGCTGTAACCGGTTAATTGCCGCACAGGTTTTAGCCATCTGCATCAGAGAGATAATCCCCTCATGCATCCTCGCTCCGCCCGATGCCGAGAATATGATCAGCGGCTTTCGTAACTTCAAAGCCTCTTCTGCCGCCAATAATATCCGCTCACCGGTGCCACTGGCCAGACTCCCACCCAGAAAACGGAAATCCATCACCCCCAGCACCACCCCAATCCCCTCAATAGTACCAGTGCCAGTGAGTACCGACTCCCCCTCACCGGTCTTCGCCACTGTCGCTTTAGCCTTATCGGCATATGCACCCGAGGCATCAACAAACTGCAACGGATCACTCACCGTAACCGCCGCATTGATCTCACTGAACGACCCCTCATCACACACCAGAGCCACCCGCTCCCGACAAGTCATGCGGTCGTGAAAATTACAGCGCGGACAAACCCGCTGACTCTTGACCCACTCCTCTCGTGGCACATAAGTGTTACAGGCCCGACACACCGCCCAAAGCGATTCAGTCGGCTTCAATGCCGGTTTTTCGGCCGGTTTGGTATACCAACCCATAATTACTATCCTCCTGAAAAAATGAATTAGTGGCGATTATATACCAATTCACATAAAATGGCATCAGCTAAAATGACAAAAATTACTTTTTTGTCACCAATGCGCTGGTGCCCCCACTCCGCAACACCCGGAGCACCCGGTGCCACCGCAGCCCGTGCCTGAGCCTCCATCCCTTCCATGGCTACCTCTCTGGGTCTAAGCGTTAAGGCACCCCCCCCATTAAGGCATTTTTTCACCCTTCTCCCTTCACCCTTCACCTTCGTCTAAGGAACGCACACATATAAAAATTGCGCGACTGTTTCTGTTTGCTATCTTGCGCTGTAAAGGCTATCTTTATCGGCACTTGTCTGCTATAGCAGTAAACACAATTAATCCATAAACAGGGACTTGTGAACCATGATACCGGAAGACCGTAAATTCGCCTCACCACGCCGCGTCACTCTCCGTGATGGCCGTGAAGTCACCATTCGCCTGATCGAGACTAACGATCTCCCCGAAATGATCGCTTTTTATAAAGATGTCACTGTCATTGATGGCGTATACTACCGTGGCTCGCCCGAAACTCTCGTTGCAGGTGCGCCCAAGTGGGTCCCCGCGGCTGCCGATAATCCCTATATGGTCTGCTTGATTATCGCTGCTGATGATGGCTCAATCCACGGTGAGGCCTGGTATCAGTGGAGAGAAAGCGATAAATCCAACAGCCTTTTTGGCATCTGTATCCGCCCCACCATGCAGGGTCAGGGAGCCGGACGTCTGATAATGTCGCGCCTGATGGAGATCGGCGACACTTACGGTCCGCCACGGATGAACCTCACCGTGCAACTCCCTAATACCCGTGCCTGGAAACTCTATACTTCTCTCGGGTTTCGCCCGATCCATGAACAGATGCGTCCGGCACGTGCCGATGCCCCGGAGATGCCTGAATTCTATATGGAGCGGGTTATGGGAACTGCACCTAAGCGGGAGCGCAAACCACTGCAGGTCGGCTGGGCCACTACTGATATTACCCCGCAACGCCCTGTATTTATCCCCGGACAGTTTCACGGACGCCTCCCTGAATATCCGGCCGAGCCTCTTACTGCCACCGCTCTGGTGTTAGATAATAATGAGGCCTGTTCTGCCTTTATCTCATGTGATCTTGTAAGTATTTTCGCTCCGATGGAGCCCAAACTACGCGCTAAAATCGCCGCTGCCGTTCCAGAACTTAAAGATGGTGCCATCATTATCAATGCGACTCACACCCATACCGGTGCCGTTATGGGTGAGCGCCGCAGCTTCCTCCCTCCCGGCTTCAGAGAGAAGTATAACCTCGACATTATGGATTCTGATGTCTACTGTGATTTTGTGGTTGAACAGGTTGTCTCTATTATCACCGCTGCCTGGCAGAACCGCCAACCCGGTAAGGTCGCCTGGGGGCTCGATTTCGCTGTAGTTGGTCGCAACCGCCGTTGGGTCAGTACCGCCGGTAAGTCAACCATGTATGGCAATATCGGCATTCCCGAGTTTTCACACATTGAGGGTTTTGAAGACCACAGTGTTAATCTTCTGGCCACTTATGACACCTCTGATAAACTCACCGGTGTGGTCGTTAATGTCCCCTGCCCCTCGCAGGTCAATGAACACGAATACCGCTACAGTCCCGACTACTGGCACGATACCCGCCAACTCCTCCGTCAGGAGTTTGGCGAGAACCTCTTTGTCATGCCTCAGTGCAGTGCCGCTGGTGATCAGGCTCCACGTCCTTTCTACGACAAAGACGCTCTGGCCCGTATGGAACGTTTGCGTAATCAAAATCAGCGCCTGGCTTTGGCCTCGCGCCTGACACGTGCTGTCGTTGATGCCGTAGCCACCATCACCTCCGAAGCTACCGCCGACCCTGTAATCAGCAGTGGTCTCAAAGTAACCCCGCTACCGCTCAACAAATTAACCGTCGCCGATGTCGAGGATGCCAAAAAAGAGGCTGATGCTCTGGCAGCCGTGCAAGACGCGGAGCTCAAAAAGTTTGAGCAAAACCCCGAACTTGTCAAAGAGCCGCGCTGGTATACCGACATCTCCCGCGCCACTCGTCGCTGGCACTGGTTTAATGGCGTTATTGAGCGTTATGAAGAGCAGCAGAAAAACCCCAACGCCGCCAGAGTAGTCACCATCCACGCTATACGCGTCGGGGATGTCGCTTTTGTCAGTAACCCCTTTGAGCTCTACCTCGATTACGCCATCAGAATCAAAGCCCGCAGCCCCTTCCTGCAGACTTTTGTGGTGCAGCTCGCCGGCGACGGTACATACCTGCCCAGTCACCGCTCCACCCTTGGCGGCGGCTACGGCTCATACGCCCCCAGCAACCCCATTGGGCCTGAAGGCGGTCAACAACTCGTTGAGGAGACACTCACCCTGCTAGAATCTCTCTACAACAAATAAGCCACAGCACTCCGCCGGAGACGGCGGAGCGCACTTCATAATAATTACAGATACCCACCACAGGAAAAACCATGTCAACAGCCGCCTCTCAATCCCCCTCCTCTCCCCTCCTCATCGGCTGGGGCACCGCCGATATCACCCCTCCTGAGCCGGTGCTGATTTTTGGCCAGTTTCATGGCCGCCTCCCCGAAGAACCCGCCGAGCCACTCTCCGCCACCGCGCTGATCCTCGATAACGGCACCATCCGTACCGCCCTGATCTCGTGCGACCTTGAGTCGATCTTTACCCCCTTCGAACCGCCGCTGCGCCAAAGCATCGTTAATGCCGTCCCTGAGCTGGCCAACTGTACCATTATCATCAATGCCACGCACACCCACACAGCTCCCGAAATCATCGACTATAACGGCTATTTCACTGCCACTGCACATGAAAAAATAGACCTCCCCGTTATGAAGCCGCAGGCCGTCTGTGACTTCATCGTCAAACAGGTCACTGCCGCTGTCACCGCCGCCTGGCAAAACCGTCAGCCCGGCAAGGTCGCTTGGGGTCTCGACTTCGCCGTGGTTGGTCGCAATCGCCGCTGGACCGACACTAAAGGGAACTCTACCATGTATGGCAATATCGCCATCCCCGAGTTTTCCCATATCGAAGGCTTTGAAGACCACAGTGTAAATACCCTCGCCACCTACACCCCCGACCTTAGCCTCACCGGTGTTGTCATCAACCTCGCCTGTCCCTCGCAAGTGCGTGAAAACGACTACCGCTACAGCCCTGATTTCTGGCTGGAGACCCGCCAGCTCTTGCAGCAGCAATTTGGCCAATCCCTCTTTGTACTTGGCCAATGTAGTGCCGCCGGCGACCAGTCACCCCGCCCCTTTTACGATAAAGATGCCATCGCTCGTATGGAGCGGCTACGCGGCCAGAGCCAACGCCTGGCAATCGCGACACGCCTCGCCCGCGCCGTAGCCGATACCGTTGCCACCATCACCCCCGAAGCCACCGACAACCCGATCCTCGCAGCCATCGAGAAAGTTGCCACTTTGCCACTCAACAACCTCTCCGAGGCCGATGCCGCCCACTCCGCCGCCGAGCTGGCCGCTTTTGAAGCCGAACGCGATGCTGAGATTGAACGTCTCGCCGCCAACCCCGCCCTTCTTAGCGAACCACGCTGGTATATCAAACTAACCACCGCAACCCAGCGCGCCAACTGGCACCGTGGTGTTGTCAACCGTTACCGTGAGCTACAGCAAAACCCCAACGCCTCACGCAATTTCACCCTCCGCTCGATCCGCGTTGGCGATATCGCCTTCCTCAGCAACCCCTTTGAACTCTACCTCGATTACGCCATCCGTATCAAAGCCCGCAGCCCCTTCCTGCAGACCTTCATCATACAGCTAGCAGGGAGTGAAGGCTATCTCTCTACCCACCGCTCTACCCGCGCCGGAGGCTACGGCTCAATCCCGCCCAGTACCCCTATCGGTCCCGAAGGCGGCGACGTTTTTACTGCACAGGCTCTCAATCTCTTGGCCGAACTCAACTCTCGAAACTCATAACCTGCGACTGTCATGAAAACACCGATCCTCTTTGGCGACCACCTCGAAACCATCAAGCGCAAAACCACCGCCCCTCTCACCGCTGATCTCTGGAACCACCTCCTCTCCCGCTGGGAGGGTGTCGCCCAACGGGTCGCCGCTACCGGCCCTTTTACTCAGGGCGCACTCGGTTATCACAGTATCACCCCCATGGTTGTAGAGGCCGCTGCCATATGGCATCTCACCGGCCGCACCGACGCCCGTGACTACGCCCTGAAACTGATTAATCACCACCTCAATCACTACGCCCCACAACTCGAAAACCCACAAAACACCGTCAAGATTTTCCCCCATGGCAACGCCGAAGTCGCTCTGGCCGCCGATCTGCTGCGCAACGCTCTCCCTGTAGATACCCGTGCCACCCTCCTCCGCTTCATGCGCGAAATAGCCATCCCCATGACCACCTTTGAACACGCTCTGGCTGGCTACTCCTCCGGCAGTAATGTCAGCCTCGGTCGCAATATCGATGCCGCCATCTGCGCTCTAGCCTGGGGCGAAGAGTCGAACCATGAAAACTGGCAACAGGTCGTCAATAACACCTGCGATAATGTCCGCCAGTACCTCCGCAACGGTTGCGACGAACTCGGCTTCTCCTACGAAGGTACCGGCTATGGCGAGCAGGTTATGCAGTTTCTCTTCCTCTTCTGCCACCTTCTGCGCCAAACCCGCTGGCCCGACGATCTTCTCCGTGATGAGCCACTCCTTCGCCTCATCCCCGACTCCTTCATCCACATGTTCCTCCCCGGTGGCCGCTATTGCGCCACCACCAACGACTCCGGCCATCGTGCCCCCATGAGCCTCTGGTGGCTCCTTCTCGCTGCTCGCGAATGGCACCGCCCCGACTACTACGGAGCCTGGCACCACTACAGTCACCCCAACCACCCCATCCGTCCCTGGGGCGACTCCTGGCCGCAATGGGCCGCCTCGGCCGGCACTACTCCGCAAATGATCGAGCACGTCGACAAAACGCTCATCCTCACCCTCTTCTACTGGGAGCCCGATGCCCCCTTCCAGCCAATTCAAGCCTCCCCCCTCCCCACTGCCATCTGCGCCACCGGCAGCGGCACCGCCACCTTCCGCACCAGTTGGAATCCTAACGCCCTCTTCGCCTCCCTCCTCGGCGGTGGGCGCAACAACGCCAGCCTCACCCACGGTCACGCCGATTGCGGCCACTTCAACATCGCCATCGGCGACGAATACCTCGCCGTCGATACCGGTCGCTATAATACCAACGAAGACCAACACAGCGTGGTTCTCATCAACGGCACCAACTCCTACCCCTCCTCAAGCCCCGGCGGTGGTATGGCAATGGACGAAACTACCGGAGCTCTCAAAGATTTCCAGCGCCACCCCATCCTCGACTACTGCGTCGCCGATGCCACCGGCACCAAAGATGCCCGCTGGGCTCTGCGCAACTTCCTCTTCATCCGCACCGGCAACGAAGACGGTTACATCGTCATGCTCGACAACATCAACACCGACAACGGCACCTCCACCCATAAATACTGGTGGCAACTCCAATGCGCCACCACCGCCACCATCAAAATAACCGGTCCAAATTCCGCCACCGTCTCCGGCACCGATTCCCGTATCGACTGCTCCTTCTTCCACAAACTGACACCATCCACCCCTGGCGAACCTCATAACATCACCGTCACCCACGATATTAAAGAGTGGGTCTGGCCCTACGGTTACGACCAAGACCCGGAAGTAGTTTCACAATTTGAGCGGACTGCCGAAGGCATCACCAGCATCCGTCGTCCCCGTCTCCTCGCCATCCAGGAGACCGGCAGTTGTGTCCTCCTCTCACTCCTCTCTCCCCGCCGCGGCAACGAACCCATCCGCCAAATCACCCAGATACCCGTGACTAATGGCATCGGTCTTACAGTCGATAGCGGCTCCTTCACCGACACCATCCTCGTTGCCCCCGACCACAAACTCATCCTCACTGACCAACTCAAATGCTTCTCCGAGTTTGCCCTCATCCGTCGCAACCCCGGCGGCCAGATCCTCAACATCTGGACTGCAAGCGGCGCCCCCGTCCAATTTTTTTAACCCAACCACAAGGAGACATCAATGATACGTAAAGCCTTTGTCATGTCGGTCTATCCTGACAAACACGACGAATACGAGAGACGTCACAACCCCATCTGGCCCGACCTCGAAGCCGAACTCAAAAGCCACGGTGCCCACAACTACTCCATCTTCCTCCACCGCGAAACCAGCCAACTCTTCGCCTACGTCGAAATCGAAGACCAGGCCCGCTGGGACGCGGTCGCTCAAACCGACGCCTGCCAGCGCTGGTGGGCCTCGATGGCACCTCTCATGCCCTCCAACCCCGACAACAGCCCCATCTCCATCGAGCTCAAGCCCCTCTTCCATCTCCCCTGATCTCGCCCACTGCACGATAGATATCCCTGCCTCTCCCGGCGGCGTTACGCCGCCACACTTAAACGAGCCACTTAAACGCCACCCTTAGTCGCATACTCTTAAACGAATAAAAAAGAGCGAAGGGTGAAGAGTGAAAGCCTGCCCTGAAAGGGCTAAACATACCAGCCCGTGGCAACGCCACGGGATTACGTCACAAATCATATAAAGCCCTGTAAGGGCGTGACATAACCAGATTTCCGACACGCAAAAGACCATTCACCAGCCTCGGCAAAGCTCACGACAAAGCTCACGACAAAGTTTTTTTACCTATAACCTATCACTTATCACCTGCCACCTTTTTTCATTACAAGTTTAGCGTTGTTTTCAGGTGATAGTTTGGATATTTTATCGGCTTATGAGCAAAAAAGATAAAATTACGGTTAATGGTCAAAAGAAGAGTGGGGATATGGCGGTACCGTTTCCAGCAGCTTTCAGTAAATACAATCTTGATACGCTGGAAGAGCAGATGTATCTGCTGGCTTTTATGCTGATCACCACCGGCCACACTGAATTGGTAGATATCGGATGGGGTTTGCCATGGTTTACGGGTAAAGAGCTTAATGAATTACAGCGCCGTAAAGCAATTGCGGATGCCTTGCTGCGTCTGAAGTCAAAAAAACTGGTGGAACTTTATGATGACAGGATCATGCAAATCAGTGAGGTGCATCGTGATGTCCTGCATAATATAGATGGTATAATGATGCAATTCTGGACAATGGATAGTGAGGAAAAAGATTATAGAGCCTTGATGGTTTATGCCGATTGGCTGGCACCGGCACTTATAAAAGAGCCTGACTTCCTCTCTCCGACCACTTTAGTAGCTAACCCGTTAGCTACTGTCAAAAAAAACAAGAAGTTCAAGCAGCTATCTTCATAAGTTGTTGCGTTGAAACAGCCAAGGCAGCATTGGGAGTCATCGTCAACTCTCTTCCTTTTTCAGTGAGGTAGTAGCGGTTTTGCTTTGGC
>JAAYNR010000053.1 GCA_012520735.1 Lentisphaerota bacterium
ACGAGTACGCCATCGGCAGAAACAGACTCGTCCCATGATTGCCAATGAGAGATCTCTCCCTGATCCCAAGGAGTGTCAGTGGCAATATTGCTCGACCAGAAGCTCTCCTCATGCGCTGGTGATCCGTCGGCGTATGACCTTGACAGCGAATATGGTATTCCGTCGCCCCATCGGCTGTCGCCCCATGAGTCACTGGATGAGACGGTCTCGCGTCCTTTTTCATCAATAGTGACAATGTCTCCTTCAGTAAGATTTTGATAGATTGTCCGTGTCACCAGCGGTGTATAGCCGGGGGCGGCGGTGCCATCGGGACGCCGGACGCGGAGGGTGGTTTTGGTAACACGCCCGAGGGGATCGTAGGCGGTGTCGCTGGCCGGTCTATGTCCGTTGCTGCCGGGGAGGCTGGCAATGGAGCTCTCTTCGTCGCGGAAGCGGCGTCCCATGGAGTCGTAGCCGAATCTCCGTTCTGTGCCGTCGCGTCCTATAGTGGCAGTGAGATGGCAGCAGTCCCAGAGGTTCGACTCTACGGTGCCGTCGGCATAGTGGCTGGTGAGGCGACGCCCGTTGTTGTCGTAGGTGTGGAGGGTCCAGTCAATAAGAGCATGTTCGTCTGTGGCGGTAGGGTGAGCCGGGGAGGCTACAACGTGGGTTTCGGAGAGGAGGAGGCGATCCCAGCGCATATCGCTGACTTCAGTATGGATCAGGGTACGCTGTGGCAGGCCGTAGGGGTGGTGAGCAGTGCCGCTGACAGTGATGGCGCGACGGTGGCTGGCAGTGCCGCCGGGTTCGAAGTCAATGCCATCAGCCTCGGCCTCGCCCGCCTCGTGCCAGGTAGTGGTGAGGGTGCCGTCAGGGCGGAGTATGGAGAGAGTGCGACCGGAGCGCCAGTCGCCGACAGCCTCAGGATAAGAGATGGTGACTGTACGCTGGTTGTTGGGATCGCCGAAAAGGGCGGTGGCGGTAGCAGCACGTTCGGATATCTCGCTTATGACGATTTCACCGTACCAGTTGGTGGTGGTGAAGAGGTGCCATTGGCGCGACATCAGCCGTGGTGTGCCGTTGGCGGTGATTATGTATTCTGCGGTGGTGCGGGGGGTGGTGGGCCGTATTGTAAGGTCGTCAAGGGTTGGATCAAGGGAGATGTAGGAGTTGGTGATAACACGGGCAGAGGGGAAGGAGAAGGGGTCGCTGGCATAGGAGGGTGGTGCCGCACCGTCGAGCCAGGGCGAGGCGTGAAGTGCTGTTCGGCCCAGAGGGTCGTAGGCCAACCACTCCCAGGAGCCGTCGCTGTGCTGGCGCCGGGCCAGTCTCCGATATGAGCCGGCTTCATCAGGATCGTCGTAATACTCCATCGACTCGGTAATGTCTGACCAGACGTCGTCGCCTTCGGCGGCGGCGTGGGTGGTCTGCCGCAGTGGCAGGCGGGTATCATCGTAGAGTTGGTATTCGGTGGTGGTGCGACGTAAAAGGGTATTGTTTGCGTCGAAGATACGCCGTTCTTCGACTATATTGCCTGTGCTGTTAGTTACAGTGCGTATCGATTCAACGGCACGGTTGGGGTCGTCGCTGGCACCGTTTTGGAATGTCCAGGTGGTATTGTCAGGATTCCAGGCAAAGGCGAAGGTGTGTTGTTGGCCATCAAGACGACCGCCGCTGATTTCAAGGCGGTTGGTGTCGCCATCAGGGTTGGTCAGCAAACAGCGTGCTTCAAGGCGCCTCTCCGACAGGTTGGTGGTGGTAATGAGCAAGCCCTCTGCCACGGAGTGAATCGCAAACAGATGGCTTGCAGTGCGAATAGAGCGCAGGTCGCCGCCAGCGTCACGCTCTACCGCTGTGGTGGAAGGTACCAGAGTGCGTAACAGTGAGGAGTTAGCAGTTAATGGCCCGGCATCGCGCCGGAAGTGGATCACTCCGGCGGCGGTCTTGGGATTGGAGCGACCCAATCCCATGGCGAACCAGGCCGAACCGCCGCCACTGTCAAAATCACCGGCATCAAGTCCGCAGCCGTCACACCAGCTGCAACAGTAAGTGTTATGCGATGAGCAGTGACCATACAGACCGACATTACCGGTTGCTTCGTTATAAATGTGGCGATTGGAACCGGAACCGAGGATAACAGCAAAAGAAGCTCCGACATCTGCTTCAAGTAGGGGTATCAGTGTATCGTCAGTAGCCTCGTACTCCCGACCGTTGACCACAACTGTGACACTCCGCCAAGCCGGGGTGACGCTGACATGAAGGCTGCCCAATTTGCCACTAAGGTTTTCGGTACCACACAGCCATGAGGCGAGATAACCATCTTCACCGGAGAAGCATACCTGTTTAACGGCCACATCAACAACCGCTATGGGAAAGTTGGTTACCGGGAGATTGTTGGGAGTGAGCACGGTATTTATCTGACTAATTATACAGTTATGTCGCCGGAACATACAAACACCTCCAAGTTATTACAAAGCAAGGGTAACACTACCGGTTGAGAAAT
>JAAYNR010000271.1 GCA_012520735.1 Lentisphaerota bacterium
CGGCGCAACAATGAGACGGGGAAAATGATCCGCAGGGTTGTTGGTGAAGAGCTGTTGTAGAAGAAGGCTGTGAGGCTGTTAGACTGTTAGGCTGTGAGGAGGAAACTTATTCGCAGATGAGCGCAGATGGGCACAGATTAGTGGGTGAGATGGCCGAGCCTGGGGGTCGGAGTCCGGGGGGTGTTGTGGCACGGGCATCTCGTTCGTGGTCGAGTAAGTGTGTTAGGCAAAGTGTGTCACTGTACAAATTCAGTGATAAAAAAGGAGAATAGAGATGAAGAGTGCAGGCAGAGTGAATAATGAGAGTCCGGTTTTTAACGACAAACGGCGGATCAGGCTGGGCATCTGGGGGTTGGGACGGGGCATGGCCTTTTTCAAGGCGTGTCAATTCCTTAATATCGATGTGGTGGCGGGGTGCGATTTTAACCCCCATATGCGTGAGCGTTTCAAGGCGGCGTTGCCTGACGCTTTTCTGACCGATGATGAAGACGAGTTTTTGAGCCAGGACTTTGATGCGGTGTTGCTGGCGACTTTCTGTCTGGAGCACACACCGCATGCCTTAAAATGTCTGCAGGCAGGAAAGCATGTGCTGTCGGAGGTGACCTCCTTTGCCAACATGGCGCAAGGGGTGCAACTGGTTGAGGCGGTTGAGAAGAGCGGCCTTGTTTATAATCTGGCCGAGAACTATCCTTTCAGTGCGGCAAACTCCTGGTTGACCAATCGCTGGCGCGAGGGACTTTTCGGCGACTTTGTTTATGGCGAGTATGAGTATGTGCATGAGTGCCGCACACTCAGCTACACTTATACCGACTTCACACCGGTGGTGCCGGGGCACCAGGTACACCACTGGCGTAGTTGGTTTGACTACCACTACTACTGCACCCACTCACTGGGGCCAGTGATGGTGATTACCGGGACGCGTCCGGTGGCGGTGCAGGCCTTCCCCTGTACGCCGCGGATTGCCGGTTATCTGCCTAACACCCCGCGCGGGCGGATGACACCGTCGATGATCCAGATGAACAACGGCGGCGTGATGCGCAACCTGATGGGGTCGAGCACCAGCGATACCGGTAATCAGCGTTTATGGGGTACGTTGGGTGCGTCGGAGATAGGACGCGATGGAGTACGGTTACGTTTGGGTTCGGCAGGACATGCACCGTTGCTGAAGATCAAGCCTAAATGGGAGGGGTTGGGCGAGCTGGCAGTGCAAAGCGGCCATGGCGGCGGCGACTTCTGGGTGCTCTACTACTTTGCCCGTGAGATACTGACCGGCGAGAAAGCGCCATTTGATATCTACGGCGGCTGTGATGTGACGATCCCCGGTATTCAGGCGATCCGTTCTACACTAGAGGGGGGCAAGGTGATGGAGGTGCCCGATTTCCGTAAAAAGAGCGACCGCGACCGCTATCGTAGCGACGACTGGCAACAGCCGGCCTACGACACCAAGCGGGGAGTTTTCGGTGGCTTTGTGCCAGAGCCGACAACAGCGGCAGGGCGCTTCAGCTCCGTGATAAAAGACCTTATCACCACCGCGATCGACTACCGTGCCTGGCGCGACTGGAAGAGTGTGTCTGATGTACTGGAAGATCCGGCTGAGTATCTGACTGTAGCAGAGAGGCTATTGCAACGTTATCCTGTTTTGCGTGATACCTATCGTGAGGCGCGTCAGATTATAGAGGAGCATCCAGATAGCGATGGTGCCACAGTGCTACGTGAAATGCTGGAGGTGGGCGATGAGGAGAAGGCATTGGCCTCTTCGTTCCTGCCGGCCTTGAAGCGCGAGGTAGCGGCATTACGGCGCAAACATGGTAAGGTGGCATCCGATATGATTGTCAGGTATGAGGCCACTGAGCTTCTGCCAATCAGAAAAGCGATAAAAGAGGTTAAGTATCCTGCGGCGGATGTTAACTTCCGCAAGGCCTCTTTTAATGTCATGCACAACTACTGCTCGATTTACGACCGTTACAGTGACGACGTAAACAAAAACGGGTTGGTGTATGGGCGCTGTTACCATACCGTTAAAAAAGCTGGCAAAGGGGTGATGCACGTGGCGGCTGATGGGCCGTTCAAAGTATTCCTTAACGGGCGTGAAATATTTTGCAATAATCGTGCCACCAATCCCATTGCCAATAGTGTCAGCCAGATTCCGGTCCGCTGGCGTGCTGGCAAAAACGAGATTGTAGTGGCATTGCGCACCAACATGGGGCGTGCCTGGGGTTTCTTTGTCACGGTATGATAGGAGGTAGGTATGGCAAGTGCATGTAATTCGGCACTGTTGAAGCGCATAGGTTTTAAATGGCGGCGTGATGCCGCGAATCCGGTGTTGCCGCCACAGCCTGACGGGCCGGATGGCAGTTATCGCTGCATGAACCCATTTGTGTTGCGTTTGGGGGATGAGTACCGTTTGTACTATGCGGCGGGTGATGCCGGCGGGCAGCACAGGATCTGTCTGGCGACCTCTTCGGTGACCGACCTGACGGCGTTTAGACGTCGGCCACCGATCCTTGACAATGGGGCACCTGGGGCGTTTGATGCCAGATGGTGTGTGTTGCCATATGTTCACCGCTTTGGTGATAAATGGCATCTCTACTACACCGGCCACGAGGGGAGCAAACTGGGGTTGCAGTCGTTCCCCGGTATCGGGTTGGCAACGAGTGATGACGGCATCAATTTCACTAAAGTGTCGGCTGAGCAGATCATTACCGGTGATCAGACGGCCGAGTTCCCGAATAACCGCGGCATAGCGGGCGGCGGTACCATCTTGGAATTCCCCGCCCCTGGCGGCGGTATACGCTATCGGATGTATTATACGCTGGCGGTGGGAACGTCGAGCAACGATGTGCGCGTCGATCAGGAGAAACATTGCGCCGTGTGCCACAGTGATGACGGCATACATTGGTATGACCACCGGATTGTGATGAGTCCGCGCGGTGATGTCACCAATGAAGATATTGCGGTGGCGGCGCCTTGTGTGTGGCGCGACGGCAACATCTTCCGCATGCTTTATTGTGGCATTGGCACCCGCTGGGGGTATTACTCGATCTCCGAGGCGGTCAGTGCCGATGGTTACCGGTGGGAGCGGGGCGAAGGTGATGAGAATCTCTCTTTAACGCCTGAGCGCGACTCGCCATGGGAGTCGCAGATGGTCGAATATCCCACACTGATCCCTGAGGGAGATGACTTACGTCTCTTCTACTGCGGTAACGGGTACGGCGCAACCGGCATTGGCACGGCTTTGGCGAAAGTTGAACACTCCACTTGCGGTTAGACGAAAGTGGAGTAAAAAGATGGTATTATGAATGAGAGGGAGAGTGTGAGAAGTGGTGCTGTGAGAGAGGCTGACTGGAAAAAATTCTGTAATATGTTGACAGGGCTGCGCACCCGCTATATAGCCGCTTGTAATGAGCGGCTGATAGCGATGCTGGTTGATCCCAACAAGAGTGAGATGGATCGTTTCTGGGATACGCTGAAGGTTATGAAGAGTTAGGCGCATACCCTTGAGGATTGCTTTGATGGCTACTCGCGCTCAAGGATGTCGTTGCACCTCGAAAGAATGATAGCCGCCAGGGTGCTGACGCATGACGATATAACGGTCTTCAGCGAGGAGTTGCAGGCGAGCCTGGAGCGAGAATTCGATTATCATGAGAAGGGTGGCAATGAGAGATGCCTTAATGCGGGAATGCCTTAATGCGAATAGGTGGCGGTAGGGCGTGTTTCTCCGAAACCGCCGCACCGTAATAAGGTATAATGCTGCTGGGGGATGGGGGCGGTGGTGCAAAGGCGCACCGCAGGCTACGGGTGCTACGGGTGCTACGGGTGCTCCGAGTGGGGAGAGGCGGTGCGGCGGAGCCGCGCCGTGGGTCTGGCCCGAG
>JAAYNR010000197.1 GCA_012520735.1 Lentisphaerota bacterium
CTCGGGCCAGACCCACGGCGCGGCTCCGCCGCACCGCCTCTCCCCACTCGGAGCACCCGTAGCACCCGTAGCACCCGTAGCCTGCGGTGCGCCTTTGCACCACCGCCCCCATCCCCCAGCAGCATTACACCTTATTACGGTGCGGCGGTTTCGGAGAAACACGCCCTACCGCCACCTATTCGCATTAAGGCATTCCCGCATTAAGGCATTTTTCCCCTTCACTCTTCCCTACCCTCTGCGCTCTTTGTGAGATAACCTCAACCCATTTGACACCTGACACTTATTACTTACAACCCATCATTTATTATTTATTTAGAGCCTCCTTGATTTTGCGGCAAAATAATGCGACTATTTTGCCCAACAGCTATCATATTCAGCAAATTAACCACGAGATCAAGATGGATCATACTAAAGAGTTTAAAAAATTGCTCAATTTTCACATTGACGCGCAAAGGGGAATGTTTATCAGCAAAATTGTCAGGTTTAAAGACAAAGCCGGCGTGGCCGTGTTTTCGCACTCGGAGAGCGACCCCTCATGGAATATCTTCTATGTAAATGACCTCACAGCCGCTTTGGCTCAGGAGAAGGAGATCGTTACTCAATTTGCCGTTCGTGGTCGCCATCCCGTCTGGTACCAGCCCAACGATGCCCCACCCCTGCCGTCAAATTGGACACCTTTTGGCAGCGACTGCTGGATGGTCCGCTGTGGCGCCCCTGAGCTCCCCGCCACCACGCCACCTTTTACGCTGCGTCAGGTCGACCACTCCAACCCCTCCGATGTCGCTGCCTTTAACAGCCTCTATATTGACGTGTTCTGGGATGGCCACCCCGACCCCGGAGCCGCCACTCCCATCAACAGCGAACCATCCGCAGCCGGAAACTTTACCGCACGCCACTGGCTAGGCGACGCTCCTCAAGGCCCAGTAGCCCTGATCTCTTTCTTAACACGTGGCGATACCGCAGCTATCTATAATGTAGGTACACCTCTGGCAACTCGTGGCCGTGGCCTCGGTAGCGCCATTATGAACTATGGCATGGCCGCCGAAGCAAAGCTGGGTATAAAAAAATTCTTCCTGATCACAGAACGCGACTTGCCGCTTGAACCGTTTTATCGCCGCCTCGACTTTAAAACTCTTACCCTTGGCAGATACTATCGTCGCGATAAAGCGTGATGACAAAATGCAACTGTTTAAATTTTTTCGCCTCTTTGTCTGAATTACTATAGCGTTATCCCCCTCTTTAGGTTATGATTGCGCTAACTTTTAACTACCCAATTTGGGTCTATTTTAAGGGGGTACCATGATTAAGGGTGATGTAACAATCGGTTGGGCACACGTAGATATCACACCGCAGCGGAAAACTCTGGTGCAAGGGCAGTTTTATACACGTATTTCAGACAAAATAGTCTCACCTCTAACAGCCACTGCTATGGCCATGGAGGTAAGTGCGGCCGATGGCACCACCGACCAGGCCGTCATCGTCTCTTGTGACCTGCCGCAGGAGGCTTTTAAAAACAACCTCTTAAGCTCCATTGCCAATCGCTGTCCCGGACTCGACCCCGCCAAAATTACTATCTGTTGCACACATACCCATAATGCCCCATGCCAGATGAGCGGCTGGTACGATGAACCCGCCGACGACCCCGACTTTATGCCGCCTGTCGAGTACCGTTTGTGGATGGCTGCCCAAGTCGCCAACGCCGTGGAAGAGGCCTGGACTAAACGTGCCCCCGGCAGCATCGCCCGCGGCTTCGGTTATGCCGTAGTGGCTCGTTGCCGCCGCGCCACTTATGCCGACGGCTCTGCTCAGATGTATGGCGAAACCGACCGCCCCGACTTTAACGGCTTTGAGTCTTGCGACGACCACTCGGTAAACTTTCTCTTTACCCACAACCAAACCGGTGACCTCACCGGTATCATCCTTAATATCGGCGCTGTTTCACAGTGCACTGAAAGTGGCGAGTTTTTCTCCGCCGATTTCTGGCACCCGGTACGGGAGCATGTCAAAACCAAATACGGCCCCACTGTCCACCTGCTGCCGCAGTGTGCGCCTTCAGGAGATGTCTCGCCCCACCTCCTCGCCGATAAAAAAGAAGAGGCCGACCTCCGAACCCGTATGGGCCTCGATAGCGTCGGAATCATTGGCCGACGCATCGCTGCGGCGCTCGATGAAGCCCTCGCCACCGCCTCTACACCCGAATCAGAGATCGCTTTTGCCCACCGGGTTGAGAATATGGTGCTCCCCCGACTCCGCGTCACCCGCGAGGAATACGAGCTTGAAAAACGTATCCCCCACATGAGCGACGAAGAACGTAACCAACAACACTACGCCTTCCGCAGCCTATGGCCTTTTGGTGATGTCTGTGAACTGGTCTCCCGCTATGAAAATCAGGACACCATTCCCAACCACGAGGCCGAATGCCACATTATCCGTATCGGTGATGTCGTTTTTGCCACCAGCCCCTTTGAACTCTTTATCGATTACGCCATCCGCATTCGTTGCCGCAGCCGTGCCCTGCAAACTTTTCTGGTGCAGCTCGGCGATGGCTCAATAGAGGGCTTCTACCTGCCAACTCGCCGCGCACTGGCCGGTGGACACTACAGTGCCCAAATAAAATCGTGCTGGGTCGGCCCCGAAGGGGGCGACATACTGGTCGAAAACACCGTCGCTGCTATTAACGACCTCTTTCCCGATGCCAATTATCCCAAAACACGCTAAAGGAGAGCTATGAACAACTACCCCCTAATTACCCAGCGCCTATGGGAAGTCCATAAATCGCCCTCTGAGCTCAATGCCCTGCTGGAAGTTCTGGAGCGTCAGCGCGATGCCTGCGACGAAGTCTGGTTTGCCACTGAATACGGCTTCCCGCCTTTGGCCGATGTTGAAAAATTCGCTCTCCAGATGGGGCAAGCCGCTGCACAGATACGTCAGTTGAGGATAGTGGCCTCTCTGCAGATCAGCAACAGCTTCGGCCATGGTGAATACCTCCGCTATCTCAATTTCACCGGTATCTCTTGGCAAGGGATAGTCGGTCCCGACGGCACCACCTCGCCCTATTGCAACTGTCCGCGCGACCCCGATTTCCTCGCTTACCTCACCGCCACCACCAAAGCCTATTGCGCCTGGCAACCCGACAGCCTCTGGATCGACGACGACCTCCGTATGCAAAACCACGGTCGCGTCGCTTATGGCTGCTTCTGTGAACGCTGTCTGGCCACTTTTAACGCCCAAAATCAAACCACCTTCAGCCGGGAAGAGCTCGCCACCGCTATCACTACCGCTAACGATATCAAAACTCGTGTTGCCTGGATTGATTTCGGTCGCGCCAGCATGGCCCAAGCCGCCCGCGTTATGGCCGATGCCGCCCTCTCTGTCGCCCCCAATTGCCGCCTTGGCCTGCAACACTGCGCCCCGTCATGGGCCGGCTATCAGGGTCCAGACCTCACCCACGTCTTTGATACCCTCACCGCAGCCAGCGGCCGTCCTGTCGGCAGCCGCCCCGGTGGCGGCTTTTATAACGACCACAGCCCCCGCGGTATGATCGATAAAGGGCTCTTCACCTCCTTGCAGGTAGAGCGCCTCCCCGCTTGTGTCGACGACATCCGCCAGGAGGTCGAAAACCTCCCCGGTTCAATTGGCGGCAAAAGTATCCACGGCACTATGGTCGAAGCCACCACTGCCCTCGCCTATGGCTGCACCGGCCTCACCTTTACACCGCTGATGTTCCTCCACGAAGACCTCTCCTGGCACGAGCAATTGCTGGAAGAGACCGCCAGATGGCGCCACTTCTGGCAAACCTATCTGCAAAACACCGGCACTGCCGCCCCGTCCGGTATGGCGGCTGTATTGAGCCGCCGCTTTAATGAACGCCCCCTTCAGGAGGGTGAAACCCCCTTCGCCTGGGTCAATGCCCAGATCGGCGGCGTTTCACAGCTCCTCACCAGTGGCATCCCGCTCTGCTGGGATCTCTCCACGGCACCGGTTGCTCTCCTACACCCCAACGCCGTTAATGGCCTCACTGACGACGAAGCTCGCGCCATCGCCAGCCATAACGTTATCACTGACGGTGAGTCACTCCAACGCCTAATGCAGCGCGGCCTCGGTGAACTCTTTCCGCTTGAAGTAAGCCCTGCCAGTGAAAAAGAGGCGATCGAACGCTTCACCAATGACCCTATAAACGGCCGCTACGGCGGCCACTACATCGGCCTCACCTCTCTCTCTCGCCACTTCCCTGCCGTCACCATGAAACTCCTTGGCAACGGACACACCCTCACCAACTACGAGCGCCATGGCGGTGCCTCAGGCCCTGCCGCTACAGTCGCCTTCACCACCGCCACCGGTGGCCGCTGGGTCGTCTTTGGCAACGGTTGCTGGTCGTCCGATATCACCTCGGCTCGCCACTTCCAACTCAATGCCGCCGCCGACTGGGCATCAGGCCAGCGCCTCTCCCTCGTCCTGCAGACCCCCGCACAAGTCGCCACCATGGTCCGCTGTAATCCCGACGGCACCGTGGTCAGCGTCGCAGTCGTCAATTGCAGCCTTGACCCCTCCCCCGACCTCACCACTCTAATCCGTAAACCAGCCGACAAAATCGGCTTCTGGTACGCCCCTAAAGAGCTGGGTCAAGGCTGTATCTGCCTCGAACCAACCAACAACCAAGATGAATTTATTCTCGAACTCCCCTCCCTCCCACCATGGGGAGTGGGCTTCCTCGGCTTTATCTAAACCGGTAAAATACAATTCCTCTATTTTACCAGAACTTTTTATGATTGCCGGACAAGCGTTACAAGTGGTAAGTTAATACATTATATGAATAACGAATGGTACTGGGCAATTTTAACCGAAGTCCAAACCAATATCTGGCTGCAAGCGCTGGTAGTGGTGGTTGGCTCGTGGTTGCTTGAGGATATTGTGGTGATCGGCTGTGCGCTGTTGGTCGCCTCGGGCGATTTTAATTGGCAAACCGCACTGATTATCCTCCCTGTAGGTATTATCACCGGCGACATGGGCCTCTACCTCCTCGGACGCTTCGCCTCAGGCGTTATCTACCGCCGTAAATGGCTCAACCGCCGCCGCCTCCTCTGGGCCGAGCACTACTTCACGCGACACCGAGTCAAGGCCGTCTTCCTCTCGCGCTTCCTCCCCGGTTCACGCCCCTTCACCTATATCGCAGCCGGACTCCTCAACACCCCCTTCTGGCGACTGCTGGCACTTGTTAGCAGTGCCGCTATAACCCAGACCATCATCTACCTCACCCTCGCCCGAACTGTTGGCGCGGCCCTGCTCCCCTACCTCGAAAACCCCTGGCTGCGTCTGGCTGTAGTTGCTGCCGTAATCTCCGCCATCGCTCTCATTGGCCTCCGCCTCCTGCGCCGCTACCGCCAACTGGAAGAAGAGGCTCTCCTAGCCGCTGGCACCACACCCGATAAAGTGGTAAACAGTAAGTCGCCGCTCCCGTGACATGGGCATCTCACCCATGCCCAAAACCCATGCCCTAGCATAGGCGAACAAGCGGCGGCGTTCATGCCGCCACACTTAAACTCCACACTTAAACGCTTACTCTTAAACGAAATCACACTTAACCGAAACTACCTTCACACTTCGATTAAGAATCGTGATTAAGGGTACGATTAAGTGTAAGGTTAAGTGTAAGATACGATTAAGAAACGCGACTAAGAAACACGATTAAGTGTATTTGCCTTCTCCTTAGCCTACTGCACTTACCTCGCCAAGCTGCGGTGCGCCGAAGGTGCCACCGCGGTAAGGCGTGTTTCTCCGAGACCGCCGTGTCAGTAGCGGCATAAGCCGCTGCGTAAGTGGTAAGCCACCAGCGATAGGCACTCACCGGGAACGCAGGGCTCTGTACCTGCCACAGTGCAGCGGGGGCTACCTCACCCTCTGCTACTGCCTCTTGGTGCCGGACGCCCCACAATTTTAAATAAAGTCGTCTCCATTAGAAAGCCCTCATCTAAACTCCCCGACACCATCTGTTCGCGCATCATCATCAGATGATGTCGGGCCGCCCTTAACTCGTTTAATGTATAATTGCGTGCCTGTTGTGCCAACTTCGCCAGCCGATACGATGTCTGTTTGCTTAGACTCTCAGCCAATCCAAAGGCGAGTTGCGCCTCACGTGGCGGGTTATCCCAACTGGCGCTTTTGTCGTACGCACGCAGCCAGCCGCCGTCAAGCCCGGCTCGTATTAAAATTAGGTCACGAATACGACCATCCAGCATGACCGAAAGCATAATCGGTGCTGTCCCCTGCTCTTCGAGCCGCCGCAAAGAGAGTGCCACTTTAACCGAGTTGCGTAAGCCGACAGCATCAGTCAAATCCCACGCTTCAGCCTCTTTACCAACAGAAGTTATCGCCTCTACATCGGCCGTCTTGATTTCACCCGGACCGCCACGATATAGCAGCAACTTCTCCAGCTCCTGTAGAATGGTGCGGGTGTCGCTACCAACCCGTGCCAGGAACTCATCGCGTACCTGTGTCCCCATCTTTAACCCAAAGCGCTCGAGGAATGTTCCAAAATTCTCGCGCAGAGCCCGCTCTCTCTCCCAAGGTTTGCCGTCAGCCCCAAAGTCAACCACAGCGTCGGCTTCTTTAAAGGCTTTGAATAGGGCTGAATTACGCGGTATGGCGCAGGTGCTCAATAAAAACGCCTGCCCCTCAGCCACCCCCTCGCGTACCATAGAGGTCAGGGAAACAATACTCTCTATAACCCGATCGGAATCAAAAGAACGCCCACCGCCAGCCAGAAAGCTCGCATTGCGTAGCCAGACGGTCTTGCCGCCACCAAAAAAACTCATAGTCTGCAGTGCCTCAAGACACTGACCTACCGCCGCCACCACCCTGTCGGATGTGTCGACATTACCGTCAATAATCTCAAGACCAAAGTCACGGTCAGCCGCAGGCACCCACTCGTCAATCACAGCTTTGGCCTTTTCAGCCACCAGATAGTCGTCGCTGCCGCAAACTAACAGTAATCTCTGCTTCTCACCCATCAATACTCCGCTTTGACCAGACCGGGGATCAGACGGTCGATCTCCTCACGACTGCGCGGGAACATCTTGATCGCCTCTTCTGCCATCTTAACAGACATCTGTTTGACCGATGGACTATCCTTGATAAATGTCTCAAGGTAGAGTGCGCCATTAATGTATTGCCGTATCCGGTAACGGAACCGTAATGCTGTGGCCTGTTTGTCCTCAAGGAGGTAAAACCTGATCATCAT
The DNA here is from genome assembly GCA_012520735.1 of Lentisphaerota bacterium. Taxonomy (GTDB): domain Bacteria; phylum Verrucomicrobiota; class Kiritimatiellia; order RFP12; family JAAYNR01; genus JAAYNR01. Next base: position 7,238 of record JAAYNR010000197.1, read on the forward strand.
CACCATACTTATATCGTCGATCTGCTGCCAGGAGACCGTCTTACCGCCAACCGTGACGCGCTTGGCATCGGCTTCCTGCACCACCCAACCGTGGTTGGGATGAGTAAATGCCGGCAACGGACGCTCAGCATCGATCCCTTCGTCGGCTGGGTTTTTCACACCATCTACCACTATCCCCAGGAACTTATAAAACTCCTCAATACGCGCTACCCGCTCCTGTGCCACAGCCAAAGCATCACGCCCCTCTTGCGTCTTAAGGTTACTCCCTGTATTACGCAGCGAACGTGCCGCCTGCCTGAACTCCAGCGTGCGCATTAAATCGATGTTCATCGCCTCAGTGGTTCGCACACTCTCCACTTCATTGCGGATAAGCATCTCCTGCTCCTCTTCAGCCCGCAACTTGGCCATTTTGGCTGCTTCAACTTCAGCAATTGCCCGCGCCTCTTTAGCCTCGCGTTCGGCCTGCCCGCGGATATCATTTAATAACCCTAATGCGGCTGTACGGTCGTCCTCAAGTCCACTTAACACCCGCTTAGCCTCTGCAACCGGAGTATCCTGAGTCACTGAGTCACACCTGGCCAAAAGTTTGTCACGCAACTCGATTGCCGCCTCAAGGGTTTTGTTGGCAACATCAGGTGCCTGTGCCGCCTCTTCAACCTCCAGAGCCAGTGCCTCCGTGATCTTCACCATCTCCTCGAGCTTGTAGAGCCCCAAATACATCGAGCGAATACGCTGTACAATCGGTGGCAAGGCCGACTCTTCAATCACCTCCATCACCGCTGCCACAGCCGCAACACCGTCGCCTATGCCGTCATCTCCGGAGCCGTCGTCCACATATTCATCTTCACCATTACCATCAGCCTCCATATCGTTGCCATCATCAACCACTTCCGGTTCTGGCGGTGCCGCTGCCGGGGCCGCCGCCGCTGCCGCCGCCGCCGGAATTGCTGCTGCCCCAGCCATAGTTTTGGCAAACATAGCCAGATTCTCGGCGTTCATCTCCATTCCCGCCGCTGCCACCGCCGCCGCCGCTTTGGCCATCAGAGCCGGATCTGCCAAACTCGCTGCCGCATCCGTTGCCGGTGCCGCTGCCGCTGGCTCCTCCTCCACCTCAGGTTCTGGTGGTGGTGGCGGTTCGGGTCGTGGCGGCATCAGGTAAGAGCGTACTTCGTCAGGGATAAAATCGGTGGCCGCCGCCACAAACTCATTAACTATTGTCTGCCCCCGCTCCACATTAGCCAGTGCCTGCTCGTGGATACCGCGTGCCCGCTCGGCAATAGCCCGCAAACCAAATATCGTATCTTGCCGCAGCTCCTCCTTGCGCGCAACTTCGGCCTCTTTATTCTTCACATAAGCGTGACGCCAGGCCACCAGACCGCCAAGTCCGCCAATAACCCCTACCAGACCCAACACTACCAGCATCACCACCAGCTTGACTACCCTCATGCGGCGTGCCGGATCGTCTTCCAGATTCTCCTCGAGCGCCGGACTTTCAGACTCCACCGGCAATTGCTGTCCCGATAACTTGCTCGAGGCTACCCGTTCGCTGGCTGCCATTACGCCACGCCCGACAACAATTTTCTTCTCCGACGGAAACCGCCCGGAGCTCGGTGCCGCTGCACTCTCTGTACTATCACCGCCGGTTTTAATTACCGGCTTCCCTTTACGACGCAATATAATCTTTTTGCTACTCGGCGCTGCCTCTTCTTCCGGTCCTAAACGCTCCGCTACACGCCGCATGTCGCTCAAAAGCGAGCCATATGTAGGATAACGCAGTGCTGGCTCAGCCATCAACATACGGCTGACTATAGCCGCAACTTCCGGATCTACATCAGGGTTAATCTCTGTCAGCGGCTTGAGGTCTTCCACAAAGCGGGCTTTAACCACCGCATTGGCATCTGGTCCATCAAACGGCGGTTGTCCCGCCATGGCATGATAAAGAGTCCCTCCCAAACTGTAGATATCGGCACGGTGATCGGCTTTCTGCCGCCGCACCTTCTCCGGTGCTATATAGAAAGGTGTCCCCCATATCTCGTTTGAGGCGGTGCCTGAGGCCGATGCTAACCCAAAATCGACCAGCTTGCTCTGACGGTTCTCTGTCAGCAGGATGTTCTCCGGCTTTACATCGCCGTGCATCATCCCCTCTTCACTAGCATAACGCAAACCATCTGCTACCTGCTCACCCACACGCATTACCAGACGCTGATCTACCGGCTTCCCCCCCTCCATCAGCTTGTCAAGGCCACCGCCCAGAACCAGCTCCATTACTATATATGGCTGCCCTTTCTCTTTACCGAAGGAGTAAATCTGTACAATATTGGGATGATTTATCTTGGCCGCTGACTGCGCCTCGCGTAAAAATGTCTCGCTGAATGTCTCGTTATCACCAAGACTCTTCCGCATCACCTTGATCGCTACATCGCGTTTGAGCATCTCGTCATGGGCACGGTAAACACCACCCATACCACCCATACCTATAATTTTCTGTAGCAGGAAATGCCCCAACTTTGCCGGCACATCATAACTGTGGCCGCATTTGGCACATACCAGCGACGAAAATGAGGGTAGCCCCTCTGCACTGCACCTGTGCGAGCATTTGGGACAGGTCGCTTCGCTTACAGGATCAGTTATAATTAGAACGTCTGATTTCTCGATCATGGCACTATTTTGCCCTAAAAGTCTACTAAAAAATGGTATCTTAACCGATTTCTCTTGCCTATGGCAACAAAATCGTTTTTATAATACTCTTTCTTAGGTGCGTTGTCGATTCGAAATACTAAATTGGAGGTTTTTGTGTGCTCTGAACTGTTTCAACTCGGGCCTTTAACTATTCGAGCCTTTGGACTATCACTCGCTATCGGCTTTGCCGCTGCTCTCTGGGTAGGGAGCTATCTCGCCACACGTATCGCCGGACACCACCCCGACTCTACCCCAAACCTCGCCATCTGGATGATCGTCGCCGGCATCATCGGAGCCCGTATCGCCTATGTCGCCGAACACTGGAACTCTGAATTTGCCGATGCCGCCCGCCATGGCGACTTCCTGCCACTGATCCGTGTCGATCAAGGCGGCCTGATGTTTTATGGCGGCATGGCCGGAGCCATTGTTGCTCTGGCTCTCTATGCCCGCCTGAAAAAGACCTCGTTTTTCTCTCTGGCCGACCTCGTTACCACTGTCTTACCTCTGGGTCACGCTTTTGGTCGTATCGGCTGTTTTCTGCACGGTTGCTGTTACGGTCGCATCAGTCAGGCCGCCTGTGCCGTCAGTTTCCCTAAGTATTCCCCCGCCTGGTACGATCACGCCGAAAACGGCCTCATCCCCCCCACAGCCCTCCATAGTCTCCCCGTCCTCCCCACTCAGCTTTTTGAGGCTACCGGTAATTTTCTTATCTTTGCCCTCCTTTTTTACTGCTACCGCCGCTGGTCAAACCGCCCCGGTCTCATCGCCGGTCTCTATTGTCTCGCCTACGCCTTACTCCGTTTTGGTGTTGAGGCTCTCCGCGGTGACCCCCGTATGCCAGTTGGACCACTCTCTATCAGCCAAGCCGCCAGTCTCGCCCTTGTTGTTGTCGGTCTCGCCCTGTTTGCCCACAGCCTGAGCCGCCCCACCACCACTGCCACCCCCAAAACCGATGCCTAAATCACCCCCATGCCCCCAACTGTACACAACTTTGTTGTCTCCCCGGATGCCGCCGGTATGCGGGTCGATCTCTGGCTGACCCAACACCTCCCCGACCTCTCCCGTGCCCAGATCCAGTCTCTGATTACCGCGGCATATATCACCTCACCAGGCATCACCCTCAAACCCGGCACCCGCCTCACACCCGGCATGGAGATTACCGTCACCATCCCGCCACCCAAACCCACCACCCCCGCCCCTGAGGATATCCCACTCAACCTCCTCTTTGAGGATGACGACATCCTTGTGATCAATAAACCCGCCGGTATCGTAGTCCACCCCGCCCCAGGCCATGAAGAAGGCACGCTGGTTAATGCCCTGCTCCACCATAGCCACCACTTCTGGAATATCGGCGAAACCACCCGCCCCGGCATCGTCCACCGCCTCGATAAAGAGACCTCCGGCATCATGGTCATTGCTAAAACCGAGCGCGCCATCGCCAGCCTGATCCAACAGTTTAAAGCATGTAGTGTCGCCAAATCGTATCTCGCTCTGGCTCACGGCACCCCCGACCCAGCCTCCGGCACCATCGAAAATTTTATCGGTCGCCACCCTGTCGACCGCAAACGTATGGCCGTAGTCAAACTAAATGGCAAACGAGCCCTCACCCACTACCAGGTAATAGAGCAATTTGAAAACACCTCACTCATCCAAGCCACCATCGAGACCGGACGAACCCACCAAATCCGGGTCCACCTGGCTCACCTCGGCTACCCTCTCGTTGGCGACCCCACCTACGGCAACCGTAACCGTGACCGCACCCTCCCCTTTAAGCCAACCCGCCAGATGCTACACGCTGCCCACCTCGCCTTTACCCACCCCACCTCGGCTGAAAAACTCTCCTTCTCTGCCCCACCCCCCGAAGACTTCACCTTCGCCTGCAATTTACTAAAAACCCCATAACTTCCTGCCACGCCTCCCTCGGGAGCACCTTTAAAAACCATACCGCACCGCAGCATACACATTATTATTGCGCTCAAACTGTCCAAAAAAGGTGTGACTGTCACGCCCCACAAAGATATTCCCCCCTACCTCCACTGTCCAGTAATCATCGAGCTTGTAACTCGCCTTAGGTCGCACATACATATCATGATCACTCGGCGACCAATATAAAAACACCCCCAGATTCAAATTCTGACTCATCAACAATTTAGTCAACCTCACCGTCACCACATGCCGGTATTCATCACGCTCACTCATCCCCTGCGGCAGACTCCGCCGATACGCCCCATAACCACGCATATTCTCCACATAATACTGCACCCCACCCGTCAAATCATGCGCCAGCTCCTGTTCATACCCCACCAGATACCGCAACTCACTATTATTGATCATCGGATTACTACCATTTTTGTCATCCCGCGACCTATACCATCCCGTCTCCAAGCTCACAATACCACTCGCCAGCGGCCCCCGCAAACTGGCACCATACACCTGCAACCGTGGAAAAATCGCCCGCCCACTCACCCGGTCAGCACCACCCGGACTCTTCCAGAAACCATCATACCCATAGAGAGCCACCTCATAAGCCCCCACATTACGGTAAAGCCGTGCAGCCCACTCATCATCATCAAAAGGGTCATTCGGCCGCAATGGCTCAACCACACCATCACGCCCTGCCCGCCGCCCCGAACCGTCACTCCAATACGATATCCGCCGCCCATCAATAAACCGGTCACTGTCAAACTGTGGCGTATAAATCACATCGAGATTCACCAGCGACGAAAAAAACGACCCCTTAATCCCATCCGACGGCCCCTTCAGATACTCATCATCCCGTCCACAAAAATAGCTGTTCCAATCCTTAGGAAAGAGATCATTAATAAACAACATATCTCCTGTACCCCAGGTCATGATCTGTCGTCCAATAGTCATATCCACAAAATCGGCTGGCCGTAACAACAGATTCGCCTGTCGTAAATCGATCACCCCACTCCCCCTGTTCAGCCGTGGCGTATGACTATTCAACACCGGATCATAAAGAAAATCAGAGACCACCTTCACCTCTACCCGTTCACCCGGTCGCTCATAATGGAGCTGCAGCCTCGACTCACCAATAGACGCACTCTTCTCATAACGGTCATGCTGCAGCCGCACCCCGCCACGCACCTCCCAAAAACCACTCAACCCATCCGGTAGCCGCCAGCCACTAATCCCCTCCTCGGCCACCGCCTTCGCCTCAACACCACCACCCAGCCCCGCCGGCAAAGCTGGCTCGCTACTCCCACCCAATCCCGCCGGCAAAATCGGCTCCGCCCCACCCCATAAACCCACCGCCACCACAGAAATACAAACAAACCACTTCCGTAATACCATAACACCCTCCTCACACAAAACAGCCAAACTATGCACCATTATACACAATCCCTCCCAAAAAGAAACCCCACCTCAACCCCACCAGTAATTCTAATTTTGTGCCCAAATGCATTATCGAAATCGCTATCGCTATCGTCATGGGTATCGAATCCCATGCGTTCAAGCTGTTTTCGATCCCGATAGCGATTTCGACCCTATGGGGGAAGCCATATTTATAATTGCTGCAACCCCACCCTCACATCCATACCCGGCGGCATTTACGCCGCCACACTCAAACGCCTACACTTAAACGCCTCACTTAAACGAAACCACCTCACCCCTCCATGATTTCACAGTGCTCTATTCTTTGTCGTAAGCTTTGTCGTGAGCTTTGTCGACGGTATCATTGAACACTCACCGTGGGACAGAGAAGCAATATCCCCCTTTTAACCACTCCTTTGCGTCCACTCCGTGGTCGCAAAAACCATAGCCTCTCCACCAGCCTACTCCACTACTTCTCTCCCCTCCCATTCGTCCCCATTCGTGCTCATTCGTGGTTTTCCCTCTTCCCTAGACCCTCTCTCTTTGCTCTTTTTGCGGTCTATGTGGTGAATCCTTCCCCCGAGCATGAGTTCCGTCTATTTCATGGTTAATAATCGTTTAAGAGTATTTCACACTTCACTCCTACCTACACCGTCAAATAGTGTTTGTCAAATAGAGTGCTTCCTTGCTAAAATTTTTCGTAAAGAGAGGGAGTGTGAATACAAAATATACCTATAACACTATGAAATGGCGTTCGCTACTGTGCACCATGATTGCACTGCCGACATTACTACTCCTCACAAGTGGTGCCTGGGCGCAGGACGTACCCTGCCAGTCAACAAACAGTGCGCCACCTCTTTTTAAGCTTCGCATTGCCCTGCAATGGTTGCCGCAAAGCCAATTTGCCGGATTCTACATGGCTCGCGACCAGGGACTCTACCTAGAGGCAGGGCTCGATGTGTCACTCATCCATACCGGCCCCGGCCCTTCGCCGCTCGATTTCATAGAGCGCGACGACTCCGATTTTGCCACGCTCTTTCTGGCCGATGCCATTGTGGCCTCTGAAAAATACGGTTTGATCAACATCGCGCAACTGGCTCAGCGCTCTACGTTGATGCTGGTCGGCTTTAAAGATATGGGCATTCTCAAACCCGCCGATCTCGACGGTAAGGCGGTCAGTTACTGGCAGAGTGCCTTTTCCGCCGCTTTTGAGGCTTTTTTCCGCCAACAGGGTCTCCATCCCATCGCTGTGCCGCAGCACTATTCGGTCAATCTCTTTTTGCGCCGTGGTGTCGCCGCCTGCGCAGTAATGGAGTATAACGAATATCACCGTATCTTTCAGGCCGGTGTTGACTTTGACGAACTGACAATCTTCCGTATGGCCGATTTTGGTCTGGGCTTTCCCGAAGACGGTCTCTATACCACAGCCACGTTCGCACAGCAACACCCTGATATCTGCCGCACCTTGCGCCAGGCAACCATGGCCGGCTGGGAATACGCGCGTACGCATCCGGAAAAGGCTGTCGATACTGTCCTGCGTGAGTCACGTCAGGCCGAAGTGCCGGCCAACCGTCCACATGCCCGCTGGATGCTCGACCATCTGCTCCTCTCCATTTTCCCCGCAGACGAAACAGGACAACCCGGCACACTCAAAAAGACAGAATACACCGCCACCGCCAATTCACTTGTCAACTCTGGTCTGCTTTTGCGTATACCGCCCTACACGCAATTTGCACCATTGGAGGAAGAGACACCATGAGAGGCTGTTGCTCTATCCGCGGGCGTATGATGCTCTGGGTGCTGACCGTGACCGGTCTGGTACTGATTGCCGTGATTATCTGGAGCTATGCCAATTCACGACACCGCCTTGAGGCCGACATGGAGACCAAAGCGCGATTTCTGGCCGATGGTGCCGCCCGTCAGGTCGATGCGCAACTGGGCGTTTTGCGAGGCGTGGTGCACGGTCTGGCTCTGGCTCTGGAGACACGTCAGCTCAACTTCACCTTTGCTGAAGTACGCGCTCTGCAAAATGAGTGTGTCTCCGTCAACCCCGGCATCTATGGTTGCTGTGTGGCACTCGAAAAAAATAGTGCCCCAACAGGCTGGGACGATCTGGCACCATGGGCCTACCGCATAGATGATCGTCTCGCCTATGAAGGGCTAAGTGGAATAGAGTGCGCCCATACGCGCGAGGATTGGTTTGCCTTGCCAAAATATCTCGGTAAGCCCGTCTGGAGCGAGCCCTACTCTTGGAATGGCGTGCTGATGACCACCTACTCAGTACCGCTCTATCGCGGCGAAGGCGACAGCCGTCGCTTTGTCGGCGTGGTCACCTGTGACCTGACCCTCGACTGGTTGGAGCAGATGCTGGCCGCCCTGCCATTGGGCAAGGGTGGCTATGCCATGTTGCTCAGCCGCAATGGCACATATATCTCTCACCCTCTACGTGACTTTGTCCTCAACGAGACCTTTTACAGCATTGCCGAGGGTCGCCAGATTCCCATCCTGCGCGACATTGGCCGCAACATGATGCGCAGTGAATCAGACCTTCAACTGTTCCGCAGTCTTGTTACAGGCGATATCTCATGGCTAGCACACTCGCCACTACATTCCGGCGACTGGATCATGGCGGCCATCATCTCGCACGACGAAATGAAAGCCTCTATCCTGCGCCTTACCCGCCAGCAGGCCGCCATTGGTCTGGTTGGACTGCTCCTGCTGGGCTTGGCCACAACACTCATCTCCCGCTCAATCTCCCGCCCCATCACCCGCCTGAGTGAGGCGGCCGACACCCTTGCCCGCGGCAACCTTGAGGCTGAACTACCAACGCTACACGGTAACGATGAAGTCGCCCACCTTACCCACGCTTTTAGTGATATGCGTGACAACCTGCGCCGTCATATCGCCGACTTGCGTGAAACCACCGCTGCCAGTGAACGGATGCAGAGTGAACTGCGGATCGGCCGCGACATCCAGATGGGACTGGTCCCCAAGACATTCCCACCATTCCCCGAGCGCAATGACCTCGACCTCTACGGCGTGCTGGAACCGGCCCGCGAAGTTGGCGGCGATTTTTACGACTTCTTCCTGCTAGACGATAACCGCATCCTTATCGCCATCGGCGATGTCTCTGGCAAAGGGGTACCGGCCGCCCTCTTCATGGCTGTCACCCGCAGCTTTCTGCGCTCCGCATTCCGTACTGAAACCGACCCCGGCACTGCCCTTACCCGCATCAATCGTGACCTCATCGAGGGGAACGACTCCTGTATGTTTGTCACTCTCTTCTGCGCCGTGCTCAATATCACTACCGGCGAACTCTGCTATGCCAATGCCGGTCATAACCCACCAGCTATACTCCATCCGCAGGGTCATGTCGAGTGGATCACGCAGTCTGGCGGTCCCATTGCCGGCATTGTGGATAGTGCCGTATACACCTCCGGCACCTCTCTGCTGCCACGTGAAGCCACTCTGGTGCTCTACACCGATGGTGTCACCGAAGCCATGAATATAGACGGCAATCTATACGGTGAAGAGCGTCTGGCCACCACTCTCACAAACTCCGCACCACTCTCTGATTGTCGTGCTGCAATCAACCAGATACTGCGCGATATCCGCCGGTTTGCCGGCGACGCCGAACAGTCCGACGACATCACCATGCTACTGCTGCGACGCCGCAACTCCACCGCAAAACTTGAACTCTCCATTGCCGACACCCCCCTTGGTCAGCAAGAGGCCATAGAGAAGCTTGACCTTTTCCTTGATACCCATCAGATAGCACCCGAACGCCAATACGCCATCCGCCTCGCCTTTGAAGAGATACTAACCAATATTGTGAAATACGCCTATGATGAGCCGGGGGGACACACCATCACCGCCTGCCTGCGCCTCGACACGCCCGCCACACTTACCTTTATTGACGATGGGCACCCCTTTGATCCGCTGACAGATGCACCTGCCCCCACCCTGAAAGGAGAAGTTGCAGAACGCCCCATCGGCGGTCTTGGTCTCCACCTCATCCAGTCAATGGGCATGACTCTCACCTACCAATATAAAGACAAACGGAATATCCTGACAGTAACCTTGCCAGAAGAACTTAATTTTTAAGTGCACCCTCAACAGAGTCGTACATGGCGAACATGGAGTTAAAGCCGGAGATGGTAAAGACCTTCTCCACCATGGGCGGAATGGCACAGAAACAGATGCTACCCTCTACGGTCTTGAGTTTTCTGGCAACCGTCAACAGTGCTCTTAACCCGGCGCTGCTGATATACTCCAGCCCGCTGAAATCAACAACCAGTACCCTCTCTCCCTGCTCAATCCATTGAGCGCAGGCTGTCTCAAATTCCGGAGCAGTGACCGTATCCATACGCCCCTTTACTGCGACAACATAGGCATTATCAACTTTTTTGCCCTGAACTTCCATAGGTACGTCCCCTCTCTTAAAAACTCTTAGCTGCGCAATGCAGCCGCCAACTTCATCACAATGAATTGCCCTTATTTTTGCACACAAAGCCGATAGCAACAAGCCGAAATAAAAACTTTTGGTAACAGGCAATAAACAACATTCCGCCCCACCACCCAATGTCGGATAGGCATTCCTGCCTGCCCTGAAAAAGCAATCGAAACAGGCACTTAAAAAGGCTCTACAATTCGTCCGTGTTCGCCCATCTCTGTCCGTGTCTGTCCCACCCCTTCAGCATTTGCGGGCGCGCAGGGCAACAAAGACACCATCGCCATGACCGAAACGGACTTCGTGGTCAATGTTTTCGAGTGTGGAAACGGTTTGACGGATGGCTTCTACTTCAAAGCCGGTTTGTTTCAGTTTGTCAATAATAGTATTAGTACCACGGAAGGTAGCATCACGGTAGAAGACATCTTTCTCCTTTTCGGCCTGATAAAGTGCCCCCAACGGCGTGTCAATGTCTATATGGCCAATAACAAGGACACCACTAGGGAGCAGAACACGGTGACACTCCCGCAAGACGGGAGTGAGTTGTTCCAGATAGCAGTCAACCGTTATCATGAAAAGAGTATCGAACGTAACATCGGCATATGGCAATGCTTGGGCAAACCCTTCAACCACCTCAATGCCTCGCGCTCTGGCCAGATTAGCCATGGCAACTGACGGCTCCACACCAAGCTTAATGCCAAGTGCCTCCGCAAAACGTCCGGTTCCAACACCTACCTCAAGTGCGTGGTTAAAAGGTAGCGTCACCTGACGGATAGCAGCGATCTCTGCCGCAACAACCCGAGGATTGTCATCAAACCACTGGTCATAGACATTAGCCATTTTATCAAAAAGCTGGCTGATTTTGGTATTACTCATAAATTTTAACTCCTTAATCACATAATTATAACACAAACAGGTAGGAATCCTATCCTACATTAGTAGCTAACTTGTTAGCTACTATCAAAAAAAACAAGAAGTTCAAGCAGCTATCTTCATAAGTTGTTGCGTTGAAGCAGCTAAG
>JAAYNR010000058.1 GCA_012520735.1 Lentisphaerota bacterium
CGCGTGTCCGCGTCATCATAAATGACATCCTCGTGGATGCGGCAGCACAGCGGCAGGGCGAAATGGCCGGCCACCGCCCGCACGAGGACCGACACCATCTGGCACGAGTGGCCGAAGATATACTCGGGCTTGTCGTTGTTCTCCGACTCCTGGTGCAGCTTCTTGACCGCCGGCATCTTGCGCCCCGACTTGGCGACCTTGATCCCGTCGGCGAGGAGGATGACGCGGCCGCCGGATCGGGCGAGCCGCCCGCCGAGCAGCGCCAGGACCGCCCCCGTCCAGAGCGACGCCAGCTTCCCCACGTCAACCGCCGCGCTGTGGAACATGGCGAGCAGCGGCCCGTAGCACGACACCTCCAGCCCGAGCCCCCGCAGGTAGCTCGTGACCCCCGCGAGGTCGGGACGCACACACGCGCCGGCCAGGGCCAGCACGAACCAGAGGAACGTCCTCTCACGCTTGAAGGCCCCGCGCAGGGGCGAGACGAACGACCACCAACATTGCCACAAACACATAAAACACTCCTTTCGTTGAGATGGTCAATGTCTATAGCATTACTATGCTATAAAAGTCAAGCGAAAAAAGAGGGCTTTTTGAATATTTTTTTCATCAGGGACACCGTCTTCTGCTATCATGGCGGGCACAAGGAAACACTCATGCCCACGACAATCACGACGCTGGAAAAAAAGATCGCCGCCATACGGCGGGAGCTGGCCGCGCTGGGGCCGATGCGCCCGGGCAACCTGGGGATGCAATACCGCGACCGCAAGGAGAAGCTGGGCGGCTTCTGGCAGATCAGCTACACGCACAAGATGCGCAGCCGCTCCGAATATGTGAGGCCGGAGCACCTGGAGTCCGTCAAACAGGAGCTAGCCAATTTCGCGACGTTCAGAAAACTGACAGACCAATGGATCGAGCTCGGTCTGGAGCTGTCGCGCCTCAAACGGCAAGCAGCCAAGCCGAAGGCAAAGGCGGGGAAGGCCACGAAGGCCAGGCAAAAGTCAGAGGCTGGAGAAGAGGCCGCAAGCGGTTAAAGAAGTGAAAGAAAAGGAGGGGGAACTCCGCACTCTCAAGTGGAAAACGAATTCAGCTTATATATAGCCGGTAAACACATCAAGCTTTTTGGTGTTTTTTGTAGAAATAAACTTTGTGGTTGCGAAAGAACCGATAAAATGATATGCTATTATCTACTTAGCAGCTAGTGTAATTTATAAACACTATCACAACCATCAGGATAAAAAACTTAAGGAATGCTAGAGATGAAATTAACAAACTCGATATATACAGTCAGTAAAATGGCTGTAGCGGCCTTTATGGTTGTTTTGTTTACTACCTCTATCGTGGCACAAGAGGCGACCAGTGCTAAAGCATCGGTCAAAGCCAGTCATAAAGAGAAGGTCAAGAAGAGTCGCGAAGACGGCATGCTTTGGGTCGATGTTCAGGGGACAGATACCTATCGTGTCACGGCGACATTTACACTTAATACGGCACCCGCTGATTGGAGTGCCATTGCCCGTGAGGTTTGGGTCTCGGCGGGGGATTTGAGTTTTTCGCCTGAAATTAAGAAGTCGAAGGCCGGCAAGGGATCGGCAAATTACAAAGAGAAGGACAAAGACTTTAAGAGCACCGAGACCTGCAAAGTAAAATGGTCAAAACGCACTATCTCGGTGACGATATCGGGGAAAAATTTTGACGACGACAATATTGTCAGTCCTGACGAAGATGAGTCTTCCTTCCGGGAAGATGTCGAGATCACCGTCGACATTGGCAATATCACCTGCGAGGCGATTGTTTCTGTCAGCGGGAGTGGACGTGTCACAAGCAAAGTCATCACATCTGGGCGTGGGGAAGATAGAGAGACTGAAGACTTTGATCTCTACAACTGGAACGCCAAGGGTTCAGGGCGTATAGTTGGCGGTGAGCGGGTTGATGGTAACCCTCAGGCGGTGATGGTAATTCGCTGATCTTTATCAGTCAATCTGGTCACGCGAAATCGTAAAGCCTGCCAAAGAGGTAGGGTGTGGCGGGGGATAGAGGGGTTATTGCGACCACGGAGTGGACACAAAGGAGTGGTTTACAAGGAGGCGCTGCTTCTCTGTCTCTGGTAAGCTGCTTCTCTGTCTCTGGTTAGCACTTGGCTATTATTTGATAATTTCGAACAGGCCGTGGCTGTTATTGAGCGGGTAGAGGGTGATGTGCCAATTAAATGGTTTGAGGGCTTTTACCATTTCGTGTGAGAGGCCGTTGGTAGAGGTGAGAAACCAGCGCGTATCGGGGTCGCGCCATTGTCGTGCCATGGCCAAGGTGTGGGCGTCTTCGCCGTAGCCGGGCATGAGATCGGTGGCCAGGAGTTTCATGGTAATATCGGAGCGGAGGGTCTCATGCTGTTGCAGCCAGCGAGTCTGGTAGTAGAGGGTGTTGTCATCGACCCAAGTGGTGTTTTGCGGTAAGGAGTCGAGAGTTGTTCTGATGAAGTTTTCGATGGTTCCTTGATCGCGCCGTACAGGATCAAGTAACATGCCGGCCATATTAAAACGGCCATGGTATTGCCTGGCAATAGCGACATAAGGGCGGGTCAGCCAGTTGGTGCCGGTGTTGGAGAGGAGGGCATTGACAGTGGTTACATAGAACAGCGGTGTCCAGGCGGCTGTGGTTAAGAGGGCAGTGATGAGGATGGGTCGGAGAGGTGCCAGTTTGCTGTGCCCGGTGCCGGTTTGGATATGGTTTTCCCATTGGGAGAGAGCTGCAAGGGCAGCAATGGCAGCGGCTGTGTGAGCCAGAAGGAGGAAAGAGAAGCGATCCCAGGTGTCGTAGCCACTGAAGAAGAGGAACGTGATTGTAAAAGTTGCGGTTAGGAGTCGGGCCAGACGCCAATTACCGGTGCGGCGCAAGGCGGTGCGGAGAGCATAGAGGAGACCGCCAGCGGCGATTAAACCGAACAGGCCGGGGTAGTTCCAGAGCCATATACGCAATGGGGAGGTGATGGTTTGCCACCCTTGCCAGACAAACATTTGTGAAGTAAAGCCACCGCCGCCGAAGAGCCAGGCAAACCACTGCGTGCCGGCGCGACCGCTACTGACCTCCCAGAGAGCCAGCAAGAGGTAGGGGGCGATACCGAGGGTGAGACCGGCTATGGCGGGGCGGCGCAGAGATGAGCGCCGTTGCCAGAGCTCGGGGAGTGCCCAGAGAGTTCCAAGCAAGAGGACACCATTTTGCAGATGGTTAAAGATGGAGAGAGCGGTTATGGTGGTGAGCCAGAAGATTGTCGGGGCGGTGGGGGTGCGGGGATTTGTAATCAGTAGATGGGCACAGAGGGTGAGGAGGAGGGCTGAGAGGGTGTAGTTTTCGGCGATGGTACTGTGCCACCAGACTCCATGTGACACTGCCAGCGAGGCGGTGCAGGCGGCGGCGAGGAGGGGGGAGATATTGAGGCGACGACCCAGAAGAAAAAAGAGCGCAAGAAGGGTGGAACCATAAAGAGCTGAGACGAGGTTTGCGCGCCAGGGAGTGGTGCCCCAGGGGATGATATGGGTGATAAGCCAGCCACAGATATTGCTGAGTGAGTGGTTACAGGCAAAGGCACTGATTGTGGGTTGTTGCATGGCCGAGACGACGACGGCTGAGTCGGGGAGTGAGAGACCTGGCTGCAGGGTTGTGATATAGAGCAGCAGAGCCAACATTAAAATGGCGGCGGTCTGCAATATAATTGTTTTACGGTTAATAGTGGCGATCCTTTACTATGGGTGCAGTGGGAGATCAAGGTAATAGGTTAAGAATTTATGCGGGTAGGATAATCACGCCCCCAATTGGTCATGGGGGCAATGATTACAGTGTCTATGTGGAGGTTCATCTCATCAGGTGAAATTATTACAGCAGGTCTGGCTTTTTTGATTTCATGTCCCGTGGCTGGGTCAAGGGTAACTAAATAGACATCAAAACGTCTCATAGCCACTCCATGTTTTATGATCCCAACTATTTTTGGTCTGTGCGACCTCGGTCAAATTGTCGTCCCCAGCCTCGGCCATCGCAGCAAAAGCACTGTTCCAGCCATTGCGAGCCTTGTTAGGTGCACGCAGTAACATAGTGGTGCCTTGCACCTCTATCTCCACCTGATCCTCAAAATCGCATAACTCAATAAGTGTTCTGGGTATCCTGATGCCACGAGAGTTGCCAATTGCTATGAGGGTTGCTTTCATGTGCCCGAATGTAATTACATTGTGCCTACTTGTCAAGCTTAGGTGGTGGAGACAAGTAAGAGGGAGTGCGCTGAGGCGCACAGCCGTGAAGGTTGCATTGTGAAGGGTGAATTGTGAACAGCACCTCCATGCTGATTCGTAAATCACTGTCCCTTTTTATGACAGTGGCAGGTGAGGGAGTGTAGCGAGGGTGGGGAGAAGCCATTCAGTTTCCAGATAGGGTAGGGCGACATTTTGCCAAGCGAGGGCTTTGGTGCGGCGCCAACTGATGTCGCAGCGTTGCAGTAGATTGCTGATGTCGCCGGCGCTGCCGGATTGGCGGCCTGACGCGCCGAAGGCACCGTAGCGCTCTATGATTTCGGCGGTCAGGAGGTAGTCGGCCAGACGTGTAGCATGGCGGCGGGCGCGGCTGACCAGCGGTTCGAGTTCTCGACGCAGGCGGAGGGCTTCACGTTGGATATGGGCGTAATGTCGGGAGTCTTCTCTATGGAAGTCGGTTTCGTTGCAGTTGCCTTTGATCAGACGCAAGAACTGTTCGCGTTGGGGTGGGAGGTCGTGGAGCTGGAGTAGGATGCGGGCGCAATCGCGCGCCGTGTCACGATCAAAGCCGTAGAAAGAGGCGGCAAAGTCGATGGTGAAGTCGGTCGACTCCGCAGCAGCCGTGAAGAGGTGCCCGCCCAGTGCCAATGGCAGATCGACCACCCCGCTCAGGTAGCGCCAGGGGGTCCAGAGGGTGTTTACCATGCCGGTGCAGCCCGCCTCGCGCAGTCCCAGCGCCACGGCACTGTATTCGCGTAGGTTCTGGAATTGCTCGCGGATGGAGGGCATGAGCTTCTGATTCCAGATCATGGATGATGGCGCACCCCACACCTCGAACCCGGCGGTGAGAAAACTCCTCAAAGGCGCGGCTCTGAATGGTGGCCAATAGTGCCAGTGGAAGATTAGGAGGTCGCGTTCTAGCTGATCGAGCAGTTGCGGCGCCGAAACGAGATGATCGCCCCACATCGCCGGGCGACGTCCAAGCTGGCGGATTTCTTGGTGGATCCAGGCGGCATAGGGGCCAAAGGCCTGCCACTGCTCGGTGCGCGTCAGGTGGCTATATTCGGGGATCAGGCTCATATCGACCTCGTCGAGGCCGGCATGTATGATTTCGTGGGGGAAGATGGCGGCGACATCGGTCAGCAGCTCCCGCATCAGGGCACGGACTTCAGGGTGGTTGGGGTGGAGTGAGTTAAAGCCGCCACCGGTGCGCGGAGCGCCACCAAGGTGGGCGTATTGCGGCAGGCGCGTGATGCAGCCCGTATGCCCCAGGCTCTCCAGTTCGGGGATAACGGCTAGACCGTGTTGCTGCGCCACACTGATGAAGTGTTTCATCTCGGCGGGGGTAAAGGCCCCTTCGGTGGCCAGTTCGGGGTGCGAGGGAAATTGCAGGACACAGCCTTCGTCGTCGGTGAAGTGCCAGTGGAGTGCATTATAACCCCATTCGGCCAGCCAGGGCATCAGGTCGTAATAGTAATCGCGCTGCTCTAGAAGGCGTGCGGGGTCGAGCATGACGACGCGGTTTTTGAAAACTGGTTCCATAGTTATCTCCCATGATAAAGGCAAAAGTTAACTGGCGTAGTAGTAGATAATATGATGGGCGATTGTGGTACAAAATTCAACTAAAATGTGAGTTCCGGCAGAGAAGCTGATGGTGGTAGTGAATGAAGACGGAATATCTCGCAGAGTGTAACAAGGCACGACTCATGCCGCTGTTGACAGTGAAAAATGCCTATCCGACACAGGCCTTGTGGTTGCACCCGCCGGGTACGGCGGTCTCCAGGGCTAGGTGGTTTCATTTAAGTGTGCGGTGTGAATGCCGCTGATATAGCTTCGCTATCCCTGGATATTTTTAAAGGTTAGGGAGAGACAATCGGGGTGGTGTTTGTTACAATGGCGGCTTTATGATATTTGAGCAGAGTGTTTTTTAAGATGAGTAGAGAGCGTACCTTGCGTTTGGCGTATTTGCCACCACTTGATCCGGGCAGTGATTTTGCGGCGGTGTGTCGTGATATTGCGGCTGATGGTATTACCCATATTGTGTTGCAGGAGGTGTGTGGGGCGATCGATTTTACGCGAGCTGATGCCGGTCCGCAGGTGGAGCGGGTTTTGCGGGAGACGGGATTAAAGGCGATTGCGTGTCATGGTTTAGAGCATGCGCCTTATCTGTTGTATAAGCCTGATGCAGTGGAGCGGGAACGGATGGTGGCGGCGCAGCGGGAGATGATGTTGCGTGCAGCGGGGCTGGGGGCCGTCACCTATGTACTCCATTTGGGGAACTATCCGGTTGGTGTTGAGGAGGAGGAGGTGTGGGGGCCGGTAGCGCGGGCGTTGGATGAGTTGGTTCCAGCGGCAGAGGCGGCGGGGGTTGAGTTAGCATTGGAGAATAGCTTTCGTAGCACTTATCTGGCGCGAAACGGGGCGGAGCTGGCGGCTTTTGTGGCACGATACGACCATCCGGCAGTTGGGGTTTGCTTTGATGTGGGGCATGCACACATCCTTGAAGGGGCGGTGGAGACATTGGAGGTGTTGCGGCCCCATATTGTGACGATGCACTTGCATGACAATGACGGAGTTCGGGATCAGCATCTGATTCCGGGGCGGGGGACAGTTGACTGGGGTACTTTTATACCGCATATTGCAACGTGTCCCCGCTTGCGGCATGTGGAGACCGAGGCTATCAAGCCTGATCTGGGCGGGACTCTGGCTGAGACGGAGCAGCATCCGCCGGCAGAGGTGTATGCGCTGTACCGCAGTCTGCTTAATGCTACGGGGAGTGGGGTATACGTACCGGAGTGAGATTTGAGAGGGATTTGATGGCGGTAGTGTCAGGAAATTATGGTCCCGGGGTGCCGGGGAGGTTTGAGATAACGGCGACAGACAGTGCCAGTGCGGCACGGGCGGGTGTGTTGCAGACGGCTCATGGTGTGGTTGAGACTCCGGTTTTTATGCCGGTTGGTACACAGGCGACAGTTAAGTGTCTGGAGCCACGTGATTTAACGGAGCTGGGGGCACAGGTGATTCTGGGTAATACCTACCATTTGATCATCCGGCCGGGTATTGAGGTGATTGAGGCTTGTGGTGGATTACACCGGTTTATGGGGTGGGATGGGCCGATATTGACCGACAGTGGCGGGTTTCAGGTGTTCAGTTTGTCGGGGTTGCGGAAAATTAGCGACGACGGGGTTACTTTTCAATCGCATGTTGACGGAAAACGGCTTTTTTTAGGGCCAATTGAGGCGATGGCAGCGCAGCGCGGGTTAGGCTCGGACATCGCCATGTGCTTTGATGAGTGCTCTCCTTACCCCTGCACGTCACAATCGGCTTGTCAGGCGGTCGATAAGACTATATCATGGGCAGCTTTATGTGCAGAGCAGGAACGTGCTCCGGGGCAACTCGTCTTTGGCATAGTGCAGGGCGGGGAGTATCGGGAGTTACGTGAGCGGTGTGCCCGCGAGCTGGTAGCCATTGGTTTTAACGGTTATGCCGTAGGTGGTGTCAGTGTGGGTGAACCGGAGCCTGTTTTGTTACAGGGCATTGACGATGGTGTACGGCTGTTGCCGCTGGAGCGGCCCCGTTATGTGATGGGGTTGGGCGACATGTGGCAGATAATTGAGGCTGTAGCACGCGGTGTTGACATGTTTGATTGCGTAATGCCGACAAGGCACGCGCGCAATGGATCGGCTTTTACCGCTACCGGCTACTATCCGGTTAAGGCCGGAGCTTATAAGGTCGATACACGTCCGGTGGAAGAGGGGTGCAGTTGTTACTGTTGCCGCAACGTCAGCCGGGCATACGTTCGCCATCTGCTTAATGTAGGTGAGATTTTGGGGGTCAGGTTGTTGACCATCCACAATGTACACCGTTACCTTGAGGTGATGCGTGAGATGCGGGCTGCCATTAGCGGTGGCTCATTTGCAGAGTGGCGGTGGGAGTGCGCCACACGGTTGCGGGTTAATGAGTAGTTGCCTGCGCCGCCAAACATGGCCGGTAAATCCGGCTGTATGCGGGAATAGACCCGCAGGAGATAAATAAGTATGCATAGTAGTATATTGCTTGCCCAGGCCGCTGCTTCATCGCAGGGGAGTCCTTTTGGGATGTTGGTGCCGATGGTTCTGATATTCGGTATCTTCTATTTTATGATGATACGCCCACAGCAGCGTAAAGAGAAGGAGCGGCAGAAGCAGATTGCTGAGCTGCGTGCCGGACAGCGAGTCATTTTTGCCGGCGGCTTTATCGGGCAAGTTAAGGAGTGTAGAGAGCACACCTTTATGATTGAGATAGCCAATGGGGTAGTGGTGGAGGTGGCCCGCGGAGCCATCAGCAAGACACTGTCGGATGGCGAGGCGGCTCACGTTGATGGAGCGGCTTGCAGTCGTTAATATTGAGAGGTGTTGATTTTTTACGGTGACGCATGTGGCGTCCTGAAAGTGAAAAGCGGAGAAAACAGGGATGAAAAGTAAGTATACGGTATGGAAGTGGCTGTTGTTGGCGATAATTGCGGTCTTTTCGGTATATGTGGTGACACCGCCTAAGGAGAAGATCCGTTTGGGGCTTGACCTGCAGGGGGGTGTCAGCTTCACCGTGCAGATCGACGAGGCCAAGCTGCGTGAGGATTTACGTTTGGGCGATGAGAAACTCGATGATGAGGCACTTGAGGCCAAAGTATCGAGTATCATGCTTAATGCTGATGATCGGGTACTTGAAGTGATGCGAAACCGCATTGATGCCTTGGGCACATCGGAGCCGCTGATCATGGTAGGTAAGGATCACCGCATAATTATCCAGATTCCTGGCACTAATGAGTGGGAGTTTTCGGCTGCTGAAGACAGTATCAAAAGTGCGGCTTTTCTGGAGTTCCGGCTGGTGCACAAAAACAACCAGCAGCTTGTTGACAAGCTCTTCACTGAAGGTCGTAAACCGCGCGGTTATGAGATTGCGGCTGATGGATCGCGTAATTTTTACCAGCGGACAGCGGCGTTTCGTGAGTTGGCCAAAGATCCGAACTATGTACGTGAACTCGGCACTTTCCATGCGCCCGACCCACTGTATGAGTTTATGCTGGAGGAGCGTCGGCTTAAAAACGGCCAGACCGTTTATGAGCCTCATTATGTGTTGCGCAAGGCTGAGATGACTGGCGACAAGGTTAGCCGTGCCGCTATTGAACGCGATCCGATGACCGGTGAGATGCGCGTGGGGCTGGAATTTTCGAGCGTGGGGAAGACCGAATTTGCCCGTATTACAGCACGTTATGCGCCGCGTGGGGCAGGTAATGTTAATAGCGATGTGGGGCGTCAGTTGGCCATTGTGCTTGATAATACACTCTACTCCGCTCCGGTTATCCGTGAGGCGATCCCCAATGGGCGTGCTACGATCAGCGGAGCTTTCACGGCACGTGATGCGGCAATTTTGCGCAATACACTCAATGCCGGTGCTCTGCCGGCTCCGGTCAAAATTATCGAGAAACGGATGGTCGGGCCTACTCTTGGGTCAGATGCCATCCGTGGTGGTGTGGGGGCGGCAGTGATCGGGACTATAGCAGTGATGGTCTTTATGCTACTCTACTATATGTATTGTGGGTTAATTAGCAATGTGGCGCTGATTTCCAATTTTATCCTGTTACCTGCCGGTATGATTGTGGCGGGGGGTATTCTCAGTGTATTTGTACGTGACACCGGCATTTCGACCAGTATGATACAACTCCCGGTGCTGACACTTCCCGGTATTGCCGGTATTGTGTTGTCGGTGGGTATGGCGGTGGATGCCAACGTTTTGATTTACGAGCGTATTCGTGAGGAGTTCCAGCTTGGTAAGTCGGCTCGTGCGGCAGTAGCGGCTGGTTATGACCGTGCGTTTCTGGCGATTTTTGACTCCAATATTACGACCCTTTTGACCGGTGTAATCCTGTTTGCTTTTGGTTCAGGACCGATCCGCGGTTTTGCAGTGACGCTCTCGGCTGGTTTGATCATCAGCATGTACACGGCACTGGTAGTGACCCGCATGGTGTTTGACGCCACTGTGCCCGACGGGCGTATCAAGCCGTACCGTATGCTACAGGCTGTTAAGAATCCGGCTTTTGATTTTGTCCGTCGTGGCAAGGCCGCAATGTTTGCTTCGCTGGCAGTGATTGTTCTCCTGCTGGGAGTGTTTGGCGTACGCGTAGCACGTGATCATAACGCGGTGCTGGGTGTCGACTTTACCGGTGGTGCAGCGGTGACATTCTCATATGAAGAGCGGGCAGACATTGGGGAGTTGCGTAGTGCTCTCAATGCCGGGGGCATTGGCGATGCAGCGGTGCAGTACCAAAGTTCACTTGAAGGTGGTGAAAAAGTGTTGGAGGTGAAGTCGAGTCATACCGAGATTGATGGCGTGGCAGTAGCCAAACTGGCACAGGATGCGCTCGACAATGCCATGCCGGAGAAAAAATTTAAAATGATAGGCGATGAGACCGTTGGGCCGGCAGTGGGGCGTGATTTGCGCAATGATGCCATTATTGCGTCGATCATAGCGTTTATCGGTATGGTGATTTATGTATCGGTACGGTTCCAGTTCGGCTTTGCCCTTGGCGGTGTGGTGGCACTCATTCACGATGTGTTGATCACCTTTGGCATAATCACCGCTCTGGGTTTCCAGGTGAGCCTGACCACAGTGGCAGCATTGTTGACGATCATTGGTTATTCGATTAACGATACGATTGTGATCTTTGACCGTATTCGTGAAGACTTGCGCGCTGATCAGCGTACCAGTTTCCCTGAATTGGTCAATAACGCTATAAACAAGACACTCAGCCGGACGCTGTTGACGACCTTCACCACGATGTTGGCGGTGGGTTCGTTGCTGGTGTTTGGCGGTGGTTCAATCCGTGACTTTGCCATGACAATGATGATTGGTATGGTATTTGGTACTTATTCGTCGCTCTTTATCGCCACGCCGCTGACATTGGCTTGGTACAAGGGGCGTCGGCCCGGTTTTGCCACTCGCGCCAAATAGGGTTAGATGAGTATGCATGAAGCTACCATGATGCCTGCCGGCACCAAGGCGCGGCTGTTGCTTTTTACCGGCGACGGCAAGGGGAAGACAACCGCAGCACTCGGTATGATGTTG
Organism: Lentisphaerota bacterium; assembly: GCA_012520735.1. Lineage (GTDB taxonomy): Bacteria > Verrucomicrobiota > Kiritimatiellia > RFP12 > JAAYNR01 > JAAYNR01. Next base: position 11,337 of record JAAYNR010000058.1, read on the forward strand.
CGGGCGGCAGGCCATGGGATGACTTCGTTGTTAGTCTCTTTTATCAAGTCTGACGAGACCGGTGAGCTGGTGGCTTTGCGTCGGCTTGCCGGTGTTGAGGCGAGGCAGGTTGGGTGTGGCTTTGTGATGCAGAGTGACGATGCTACACAGATGGGGAGGCATCGTGCGGCGGCAGTGGCGGGGCTGATTCAGGCTACAGCAGATATTGCCAGTGGGCGATATCGGTTGGTGGTGCTGGATGAAGTTTGCTCAGCGGTAGCATTGGGGTTGCTGGAAGAGGCGGCAGTGTGTGAGGCTGTAAGAGCCGCACAAGAGGGGTCAATTGTGGTGATGACGGGGCGTGATGCGCCTGCGGGGCTGATAGCCATGGCCGATACAGTGACAGAGATGGGGTGCATCAGGCACGGCTACGATTTGGGATTCCCGGCTATGGCAGGTGTAGAGTTCTGATGTTTGCGCGGCTGATGATAAACCAATGATTTTATAGAAGGTAGCGATGTTTTGGAGGCGGAAAAAGAAGAGCGAGAGTGTGGCAGCGACAACAGCGACGCCACGTCCGGCGCGGGATCCTTTTGAGGCTATACCATTGGTGGCTCCGGATGTGGTTGTAGAGGAGTCAGAAAATGGCACATTGATTCTGATTCATCGTGTGCCGGTGCCTAAGAAATATGCCCGTTTGCTGGGTAGATTTCTGGGGCGCGAGAGAGAGTCGCGCATAGTACTTGACGAGCATGGTACCTATTTCTGGCGGCAGATAAATGGTGAACGGAATCTGGCTGAGGTCGCCAATGCTATTCGGCTACATATGAATAAGCCGGAGCGTGAGGCTAAAGAGGCGGTTATCTCCTTTACCCGCGATCTGATGAAGCGGAATTTGATACAGCTTAAACTTAAGGCGTGATTAATCGATAATGTTGAAGAGGCCGTAGTTTTGTTTATTCTGGTAGGCGCGGAGACTGCCGAAAGCGGTGAGGTGGCGCATTTTGCGGTTGGGAGCGGGGAGTGAGAGCTGGAATTCGAGCAGGATGGTCTCTCTTTTCAGGTCGAGATTTAATAAGTCGGCTGGTATGCGGGCTTTGACGGTGTAACCTTCGGGGAGTGATGTGCCGTTGATGGTAATTTTATCGGTTGGTATCTGGGTGTTATCGCCATTGATGAAGGCTTGCGGGGGGGTGTCGGCAAATGGGGGAACCAGAAAAAGCTGACCAATCTCCGGGCGCTCGAGGCGTGCGCCGAAGATTTCAAGACATGAGCCGCGCCAGACAGTTTCATGCTGCAGTGGTTTGGGATCGGCGATTTTTGCCAGCAGGAGGAGGTCTTCATTAAGTAGCCCGAGGTGGATTTCACCGAGTGTCTCTTTGCCGATGGTGAGTGTTATGGGATCGGTGGCCAGCAGGAGTTTCTCCTGAGCGGCCTCCGCAGTGTCGGCGGGGAGGCGGGCGATGGTGTATTTTTTTCGCTCAATGGTTGCGGGTGCGCTGTCGGGGTCGGCACTGCGTAGCGGGCCTAGTTGTGAGGGGTCGGTATAGGGGACTATGCGGTAGCTGATGGCAACGGTTTCTGCGGCAATGGGCGATTTACCATAGTCGCTTTGCTGTGGTGTCACCAAACCAATTAGCAACCCATCCTGCTGGGCTTTACAAACACCACGGGTGCGGTCGAGTTCTATGCGTACACCATAGCCGCCGTGATCAATAAGGATAGCGGCGGCTTCGATAAGATCGGCAGTGATGGGGCCGAGATCGTTGCCGTCAATATCGAGGGCAATGGCTCGGGTGGCAGGTGTCCAGGGCTTACCGCGCTGGGTGGGGGGAGCCATGACGGGTGTCCAGGGGATCATCTCCCAGGCTTCATTGATTTTGGTACGGAGGTAGTGGGGGCCGCCGTGGATGTCGTAGACAGGTTCGGCGGAGGAGCGGCGCAGACGGACGCTGCAGAGAATTGAGGCAGGTTCAAAGACGTACGACCGTTCACCGGCAACAGAAGATTGGCGGACCTCACCGGAGCCGGTGACGGTGACACCATCGAGACGGGCGTTGAGATATTCGCTATTGGCAACGACCAGCGGTTGGCCATCGGCGGTTTCACCGACTACGGAGTTGATATGAAAATTACGCCACTGTGAGAGGTGCATGCCACGGCCATAATCGCCATTAAGGGTTGAGGCGAGGATTTGTCCCTTGCCGGGGATGTGGAGTTGGCAGAGGATGCCGCCCCCAAAGCCGATTTGACCATGAAACGCTTCGCCCATCCAGGTGGGGGTGAGGCGACCAAAATAGGTGACGGCGTAGTAATTGGACCGACGAGCCACGAAAAACTCATTGGCACCATTGACCGACTCAGTGAGGTCGGGGCCGCCGTCGCCCTTCCAGGCATAGTCGCCTGAGCCGCCGCCAAAACGGTTCATGGCGTTTTTGGTGCGGGAGTTAAAGGGGGTGGCAGGTATATTGCCGGGGGAGTAGATGTAGCTGTAGAAATTTTGCAGGTTATGGTAGGCGTTTTTAAAGCGAGGGTCGTCGAGGTCATTGATAATGGCGCGCCAGCCGATAAGGGGGTAGGTGCCATAGTGGCCGTCGTAGCCGAAACCCTCCTGGATGCCGCCTGAGGGGCCGATACCGATACGGTCGCCAAAGCCGCCGTTGGCAAAGCGATGCCAGTAGGTGTCGAAGAGTTCCTTGTGGAGGGGATCGAGCGTGGCTTCAGTGATATAGCGAAGCCCCTGAACCAAACTGGCGAGAGAGTTGCCGTTGACCAGCTCGCCGCCACGCATAAAGGCCATGCGGTCGCCAATTTGTAGGGCAAATTCACCGATTGCCGCTTTAGCCGGGGCTGGGGCATCACTCTGCTGCAGGATGCGCCAGGCGGGGCGGTGGTAGAAGTAGCTGTAGCAACCCATATCGTAGGCGAGATTACGGATATACATGACGCGATCGTGGGGGCCGATGATACGCATCCCCTCGAGTAGCTCTTGGATGGCGATGTTGAGAGCTTGGCGGTTTTGGTGGAGGTCGTAGCTGTGCATGATGATGTCGGCGGCACCGGGTTTGGGGTCGGTCATATTGGGGTTACGTTTTTCGGTTTTCTGGGGAGACTCATCGGAACCGGTAGAGCGGTAGCCCGGTTTGACCGGTAGGTCGGCGGGCATGGTGAGGTCTGTGGCGGAGAGAGTTTTCAGCCAATCCCAGAGTTTTACCTGATACATCTGCCAGAAGAGCTGGCCATCGTGGATAATGGCACCATTGGCAATGGCACGGGCGGTGTCGGCATCAGGGGCGAAGATAGCATCGAGCTGCGGGATATGGCGCCAGTGGCGCTGTTCCCGCTTGAGGTTGAGCCGGATACTGAGGAGGTAGTCGTTAGCACCCGGCTCCATCTCAAAGAGGAGTATCTGGCCGGTCGTGGCGGCGGGGTCAGAGAAGGTGCCGCTGAGCGTGGTATAGCCACGGCGGGCATCGAGTTGGGTGAGTCGGGTGGCATCGCCGCGCTGCAGTTCGACGACCTCGCCGGAGAGGGTTTTGAGAGAGCAGGCACGACTGCGCGGCTGGTCGAATTCGAGTAACAGCATATCGAGACCGATACACTCTGGGGGGATACAGATATATTTCTGGCGAAGGAGGTCGGCGCGTCCATGGAGCCAGTTAGGGCCACCGCTGATACCGTATTTAAGATTGGGGGAGAGGGTGACCGTGACAAAGAGGTCGGCACTACCGGCGAGGATCATGCGGTAGACACCTTTATGGTTTGCTTTAACGCGATAGGTGAAAGTACGTGCGTTGCAGGTGGCGAGGCGGGTGGGGTCGGAGAGGGCGCTCCATTTTACTTGCGGGGTAAGTCCGCGTGAGTAGGCGGTCTCATAATACCACGCCTCCTGACTCCAACCCGGCAGACGGGGTCCCATTTTGCCGGCATCAAAACCGTCGTCCGGGATAACCTCACGCACTACGGTGTCACCGGCGGGGTTATACAATTTAACCAGCAACTCACTGGGACCACTGGCGGTGAGGTTGACATCTCGTACCTCCAGGGTGACAGTGAAATCGGTGGCATCGGGGTTATTGATAAAAAAACCCATATCTTCATAGAGACGGTAAGTTTCAGGGGTGGATGTGACATAGAGAGCGGTAAGAGTCAACAGAGAGAGGATAAACAGTTTTTTCATAATAACCTACAATTTTTTTAACCTGTACCATTGCAGGGTCGCATAAAGCGGGGGTGTTGTCAATTGTCGGCTGCAACCAGGCAACTTGAGATGTAATAGAAAAAAGGGGCACAATAGGCAGTGATATCACTGCCTAAAACTGCTTACAGCCGTAACCAAATGTTGTACAGCATAGGAATCTTATTCCCTTTATGAAGATAGCTGCTTGAACTTCTTGTTTTTTTGACAGTAGCTAACGGGTTAGCTACTATTGTGCTCTGGAGATATTTGCAGGTTTGAGCGAGGCTATGCGAGGAGGGTGTTTATTACATCGGCGGCACTGAAGTCGGGAGAGTTGTTGGTGCAGAACTGTGTAACTTCGGCATAGGCATCGCCAAGTGTAAGGAGTGGCGGCTCGGCACCCCATGGGCGTGGATCGGTCAGGCCGATCGCAGCCATCAGGCCATTACAAACACACTTACGGCCTGTGGTTTCGGCAGGGTCGCCCCCTTTGGCGGCATAAGCTTCTGCGGTCTCGGCGGGACAGCGGAAGCCGACTGTGCCATCGGCGCAGAGGTATGCCTCCCGGAGGTAGCCGAGGTCGCAGACGCGTATCCGCTGCATCCAGGCAGCCTCTTCAGAGAGCGAGCCGGGGAGTTGGGCGACTTTAAAAGGGAAGCCGGTGGGTGAGGCAAGGTGGTCGGTGACAACCCTTCCTGTGCCATTGAGGGCTTGTTGCATTAGAGCCTGACGCAGTTCAGGCAGCAGGCCTGAATCGGTGCAGAGGGCAAAAGGCGTTCCGGCCTGTATGCCGGTGGCACCGGCAGCGAGGGCGGCGGCTAATTTAGCGGGTGAGGCATAGCCGCCACCCAGCCAGAAGGGGAGTCCCAGAGCCCGTATTTTTTCGAGGTTGGCGATATCCTTGGGGCCATAGAGAGGCTCTCCGTTAGCGTCGAGTTGCAGGGCACCCCGTGGCGGGGCGTTATGACCGCCGGCGGTGGGGGCTTCGACAATAAAGCCATCGACCTGACCTTTAGCACGACGCATAAACATGGTGGCGAGAGAGTCGGAAGAGACTATGGGTAAAAACGAGGGTTTTGTCAGGGTTGGCAAATCGACACCATCCTCCAGATAATCGGCGGGGTTAAATTCAAAATCTATAGCTGTGGGGGAGCCGTTAACCCGTATTGGGTAAGTGGCGGGACGGTGATTGGTCAGTGCTTCAATAGCAGCAGGCATCTCAGTGGCAATACCGGCTCCGACTACCACAAAAGAGGCACCAGCCA
>JAAYNR010000076.1 GCA_012520735.1 Lentisphaerota bacterium
ATCCGCCCCGAAATCGCCCGCCGTTTCGGCCTCAGCGATAAGGTTATCGTCGCCGCCGGCGGTGGCGACAATATGATGGCTGCTATCGGCACCGGTAATGTCGGCCCCGGCTCAGTCACCGCCAGTCTTGGTACATCAGGCACGATCTTCGCTTTTAATGACTCTCCGGTTATCGACCCCAATGGCGAACTGGCCGCTTTCTGCTCCAGTTCCGGCGGCTGGATGCCACTTATCTGTACCATGAACGTCACTGTCGCCACCGAGCAAACCCGCGATCTGCTAGGCCTCGATGTCAAAGCTTTCGATGCCCTGGTAGCAGCAGCTCCGGCCGGCGCCGCAGGCATCCGTATGCTCCCATACTTTAATGGCGAGCGTACTCCAGCACTCCCCAAAGCCCGCGCCACCATATCCGGTATCTCCAGCACTAACTTCAGTCGCGAAAATATCGCACGTGCCGCCATGGAGGGTGCTACACTCGGCCTCCGCTATGGCATGGAGATACTCAAACGACTCAACGTTACCCCCGACGAAATACGCCTCGTCGGCGGTGGCTCGAAAAGTGCTATCTGGCGCCGCATAGCAGCCGATATCTTCGGCTGCCCCGTCGTCTGCCCCACCAGCTCAGAGGCTGCCGCCATGGGGTGTGTCGTTCAGGCCATGTGGTGTTATGATAGGCTGAATGGTCTCAATACCCCGATAACCACTCTGGCTGAAGAGGCAATCACGCTCGACCCCTCTACCCGCATCATACCCGGCCCCGACACCTCTCTCTATAACAATATCTATGACGAGTATGTCAAACTTAACGACACCCTAGCCCCACTGGCACTCTGATTCTATGCCGCCACTAACTATTGCTGTTACTGACTTGCCCCCCTCTCAGGCGCGACAGGAATGTTTTTTTGAGGGTGCCGTTACCGCTATCTCGCGTTCAGGCCTCCACGCTACCGAAAAAGCTCTGCTGACACAACTCCCGGCCATCGTCCCTCCACCGACCTCTGCAGTCGTTACCGGTAACCGTACCGGCGTGTTGCCACTTGCGCTCGGCCATTTATATCCCGAAGCCACCATTACCGCCCACGCTTACGACTCTCACCACTTGGCCGCAATCAAACGCACCATCTCCGCTCATAAAGGCATACACAATATCACCACCGTCGGCTCTGCCTCTCTCTACTCCCACGATACCGACTTTAACCTCGCTTTGGCACAAATATCGCATAACTCTATCCCGTTCGAACTACTCCAGGTCATGTTACAGGATATCCACCAGGCACTCGCTACCAATGGCGAGCTAATTATCTCCTTTGAGGGCGATGCCGAGTGGCTCCGTACACAACTGAAAAAAAATTTCGGCAAGCCGTCCCTCAATGTCGTTAAAGAGATCGCCATTGCCCGTGTCCGTAAAACCAACCAGCAACTCAAATTAAAAAACTTTGCCGCTACCTTTAATGTTTCACTCCCCAATGGCATCTCTTTTCCTCTCACCACCCAACCCGGCGTCTTTGCCCACCGCCGCCCCGATCAGGGCGGCCTCTCATTGGCCGAAATCGCCGCCCGTGAAGTCAAGCCCGGCGACAACATCCTCGATATCGGCTCCGGCAGTGGTCTGGTCGGTATCGCCCTCGCTTTAACCCTACCCAATGTCTCTGTCACCTTTATTGACAGTCATTGGTGCGCCTATGAGTGTGCCAAACTCAATGCCAATGCTAACTCGCTCACGCAAACTCTATTTTTCTGTGACCACACCGACGCCCCCATTACCCCTGCTACCTTTACCATGGCTGTTGGCAATCCCCCCTATTTTGGCAACTACACTATTGCCGAACACTTTGTTAATACCGCCCACAAAGGTTTAAAAAAAGGTGGCCGTTGCTTCATGGTCACTAAAAACAGCGACTGGTATCTCGACTACATGGGTCGCCTCTTCGGCAACGCCACACCGCTAAAACGCCGTGATTATACCATAGTCACTGCTGTAAAAAATAACAAATACGTGTAATTCGCAGCAGTACTAGAGGTTATGAGGAGGTGCCTAACTGCCAAACGGAGGCTTCGCTAAATTCCATATCTCTTTCTTTGCTCTCTTTGCGATCTTTGTGGTGAATTAATTAGCGTTTTCAGGTTAAGCTGCCCACCCTATCGCCCCATTTTCAACCCCATGTTAAACAAGGCGTTAAGCGGCCCATGCAGATTTACATCAAGGTTTACCGGGGGTAAATCCCGTCTTTTATCGGCCTCTCCGGAGAGCCGCAACTTCAAATCAGCCTCTCCGCCCCTATCCTTCGGCGGCTCCAGATCCAGCCTGAAAACCGTATAAGCCATATCACCCAAAGCAGCCACCACCTGTTTACGGACTGCCGCATCTACCCCCTGCAAAGCCGCCTCGACCATCGCAGTGTCGTTAATTTGCACCCGCCCCCCCTCACCGGGCAATGAGTATAGATACCCCCGCCCTAACCGAACCTCATTATCCCTGTACCTCACCTGCAACCTGCCGTGTAGTTTCCCCTCCCCACGCCCCGGCACAGCACGCATGATCCCCAATATCTCCTCTAACTCCACCTGATCAATAAAGAGCGTTAAGTTGCCACTCTGCTGTCGTGCATTCGCCCGCAACGCAAACATCTGCACCTGCCCACCACACCACCACGCCTGTGCCCGCTCCACGAACAACTCATCGGGCTTAGCATGCCATTGCGCCCACCCATTGGTAGCTACCACACGGTCATACCCCATATGCTGCACTGAGGCACGCCCAGAGGCCTGCCATCTACCCTTGGCATCAGCCGTAAATGACCCACTTACCCCTACCCCGCTGATCGACCACAACCCATCTTCACCGCTAAGCTGTACATTCCGTATCCGGCCACTACCCTCTGTCACCGCTCCGCCACTACCCATTGTTACTGTCGCCTCTCCCTTCACACTCCCGGTCTCAATCGTCATTGGCAGTTTGATCGGCACCATCCGCTCCAGATTGTCCCCCAGATCCAGTGGCTGTTCCGGCAATGTTAACCTCACTAACGGTACCCCGCTCCCATCCAATGGCAGCTCACCAACTACTTCCGCCCGCAAACCTCCCCCTTTTATCCCAAGGTCAAATCCCACACGCGCTACACCACCACTCACAACTCCACTTACCAGCCCCGGCTCCCATAGACTCCCCTGCACACTCAGCTCCCGCCACCCCAACTCCGGCACTGCCACCTCTTCTACCACCCCACCCTTACCTGCCACCGTCAATGCCAACTCCAACTCTTCCAGCTTCAACACACCGTTGGTAGTGGCCACCTGTTCTACACCACCCAGCCCCACTAGCCGCCACGCAGGTTCGGTTACACTATTTCTCTTATCAAACTCAGCTACTGCCGTTGCCGATACCCCACGTGCCACAGCCGCCCCGAAATCGGCATCAGCCCGGACAACCACACCACTGACACTACCACTCACTCCTTCTACGTCCCTGACCACCCGCCAAGTCCCCTCTGCCGCCAATGGTAACGGTAAAGGGATGCCCTGATTGCTCAAATTGGCCACATGTGATGTCACACTGCCTCCAACACTTTCAAATGGCCATACCCCGCAAACATCACCACCAACAACCACTTCACTGACCATACCGCCTGCCGTCACCTTCACCGTCGGTACATCGACCTCCCCCCGCAACTCCGGCAAACTACCCTCTCGCCCACCGCCACGTAACCTCACGATAAGTTGCGGCACACGCCACCCTCCTTTCTCTGTCCCTCCCCAGCCACCCCCAGTTAACTTACACTCTCCATGGTAATCACTTCCTCGCAACTCCCTCCCATTTGCCGAAAAACTCCCCTCAACCCCCAACTCTGCAGCCACCGACGACTCCCCATCGCCTTTCGCTGTCATTGCACTATTGCCAAACAACGTACCGCTAACCCGCCATCCATTATTGGTAGCTACCATTGTACTGCGCACACTTAGCCTCCGCACATCAAACAACACCCCACCCAGCGGTTTACCTTTACTTAGCGCACTAAGGCTCTCTACCTCAAGCACTAAATCACCCCTGCCCCCCCCATTACCATCGCCATACAGATTAACAACAGCCGACCCTCTACTTAAAACCGCATTATCCTGAGGCAGCCCATACACCCCACCACCAAAATCGACACTTACCTTACCCCATTGTTCCCCACTCCTCACCTTTAGCGACCCGTCTGCCATCAGGTTTGCTGACCGACTACCGCTCTCTGTTTGACTACTCAAAGTGGCTACTTTAAAACTGTCAATATCCACCTTACGCACCATCCACCCTTTACGCTTAACAAAGGCCTCCGCCACCATCTCTGCCGGGTTTATCTCCTGCCACGGCACTGCACCGCTCTTCTCCTCTGGGGTAATCTCTAACTTAACATACTCGATGCTGATTGTATCAATACGCTTACGCAACAACCCCCATATCGAAAACACTATTTGCGGTCTCCCCATAAAAACTGAACCCTCAGCCGTGGTGAAGTTTATAGCATCAACCTCTATCTTCGATAACCCTATCCGGACACCACCCCCATTAATAAAAAGGCCATGCCGCTCCCCCTGCGATTTAGCCACCTTCAGCACCACCGCACCACAACCGGACGGACCAAAAACACCCAATAGTACCAGCAACACCACTACAGCCAGCAATCGGACTAAAAAACTTCGCCGTAAGCTTGCAAACCATCTGAGGGAGCACTGTAAAGATAGAGCGAACCACCACCAGAGACGACCAAATCAGCTCGGCACACCATCTGTGTAAATGAGTGTAACACCAGGCTCCCGCCATCAACCGACAATGAGCCACAGCTCAACCTTCCGCCGGCAGCCAACTCTAAACTGCTCCTCGCATCCAACTCAAGCATACCTTCAACACTCAGCTCAAAGTCAACAGGCAGCATAAGATTAACCCCACTCCCCAGCTTTATGCTCTCTGCCTCCCATCTCGCAAAGCCGGGAATCACTACTGCACCGGAAATAACCGCATTCTGCCCCGTCACCAGTAACTCATCGGCCAGATAGATTGTCCCCGCTTCGGCCAGCCAGTAACGATCCCAGCGCAACAGGTTGCCTGTGTACGGCGAAATAGTATTGAATACCTTCGCCTCAACTGTAAAATCAGGATTGCCCAGCAACTCATTATAGAGCAGCGCAATCCGCCCACCGCCGCCGGCCCCGGCTGTATTGGTGAAATCACCACCATTAGCGCTGACACTGCCTGAGCCGCCCAGCCGCCGACACGATATCGCCACACTACCGCCAGCCCCGCCGCCGCAAAAATAGTAACCATTGCCACCACTGGCATCAATCACACCGTCAACAACCACATCACCCGTCGCCTCAATAGTAACCACGCCACCGCCATGGCCTCCATAAGCTTTTGCCTCACTACGCGTCCCGGCACTACTGCCCGGGGTTATCGGCCAAACCTGCAAGACCATAATCCACAATTTACACTTTAAACCACTCCTTTGCATCCACTCCGTGGTCGCAAAACCATAGCCCCCACCACCAGTCCACTCTACTACTTCTCCGCCCCTTCCCTGCCCTGAAAGGGCTTGGACATTTGGGCGGCTTGCGGCCCGCCCCACGGCAGATCAAAAAGGCCAAACGCCCTCCCCTGAAAGGGCTATACATACCAGCCCGTCCGCAAGCGGCGTTCACGCCGCCTACACTTAAACACCACCCTTAGTCGCTTACCCTTAAACGAATCACTTAAACGCCACCCTTAAACGAAATCCCCTTAACACTTCGATTAAGGGTCAGATGCGACTAAGGGTCGTGATTAAGTGTACGGTTAAGTGTATTCACGACTAAGAGCGGCGGCGCACAGCACCGCCTACGCTCCCACCACATGAATGGTGCGGCCGCCGGACTCAACGGTGCGCCAGAAGATACGCTCGTCCCAGCTCTGCCCGGGGCGGCGGTCAAAGATCACCAGCCACCCCTCGGCGACACCGCAAATCTCCATATACTCGCCAAGCTGCTCAAGGCCATTGGCTTCAGCCTTATCGCTGTAGCGCAATTTCAGTTCGATCGGATAGCGGTTATCACCCATGATCACGCAGAGGTCGAGCCGCTGCCGACCCAAAGCGAACTCGCGGTCGATGTGCGCCCCGCCGTTAACCACCCGTTGCAAAAAAGCCTGTAAAATCAAATGCGGTGCTGCCTCTTTATAATCGTATTTATCAACCCAGATATCGCCGTTCTCACGCCAGAATTGTTGAAACCCCTTGAGCAAGCCACTCATATCGATCTTGCCATCACTAATCCAGCGGTTGGCCAAAGAGCGCGGCAAGGTCTCTTGTGAGGTGAAATTTAGCGACCTGACAATAACCTCACGGTAGATTGGATTAGCCGCCTCCCAAACTTTGCGGTCATTACGTATCAACCCCAGATCAACCGCATAACGTACGTCGTCCGACATCAAGTCAACCTCTGCCACCCCTCCCGTAATCACCGGCTCGACCACCTTGCGCACCCGCTCCTCTCGTAGCCGCTCGATAAGACTGTCAATGTGGGTATCGCGCCGCAAAATAATCCGCTCGGCAGCCTCATCGAAATAAGCAGCGGTAATAACTTGACTATAGTCCATAGCCAGCATCTCATCGACCACCTCATGTGCCAGAGCATTTACCAGCCACGGTTGCCCCTGGCTCCAGTAAAAGGCCCTGGCCACCGCCTCAGGCGGAAAGACCTGCCCTGTGTCCGCCGTGTGTTGGCCATACAATGTGGCTATCTCCACCTCGCTGAAATTCTCCAGTGTCAAAGCTTTGGCCACAATGTTAAACGGGCTTGCCGAGCCGAGCGTCGTCCCCTCAGGACGTACCTTGGCCTTGTAGTCACGTATATTGCGCATCCCCACCAAAGCGATGGAACTGGGAAAAGGGACACCGGTAGCGCGGTTAACAAAACCGTCGCGCAACTGACGCAAAAAGGTGATCAACGTCCCTTCGGTCAAACAGTCAGCCTCGTCAAAGAGTAGCACCAGCGGTTTATCGAGGCGGACACAGATATTGCGCAACAATATTTTGACCACATTGGTGAAATCATTGTAATCAAGCAGCGCCTTTAACTCAGTGGCATCACAAAGATTATGCGTGGATACTGCATCCAAAACACTGTTAGCAATTGCCGGCACACCTAACTGCGGATCAGGTATTCCCTGTAAGCCCTCCAGTGAGCAATAGAGTCCATAGTGCCCGCCACCATCGCCAAGCGACCTTGCCAGATCGAGCAGTAACGTCGTCTTACCACTCTGTCGCGCCGCATGAATCACAAAATATTGCTCTCGCGCAATCAACCCAACTATTTCCCGCAGACGTTCCACTGCCGGTAGCAGATAGTGGCGCTGTGGTACACAAGGCCCGGTAGTATTAAAAAATCGATTCATGGCAAAATTGTATCACTATACCCCAACCAAACGCAACAGCTATCTGTGATTAACTAAAACTGCGCGATGTATCATAGTCATGGACACCGTAGCCGGGAAAAAGGTGTTTTAAAAAGTAGCGCATACGTTAAATACTGGACACCGTGTTAAAATCGTCATTTATGAGAACTACTATGTCAGTAAAGCCTTTACTTAAGTATCAGCAGTGTTCCATTAGCCGGCGGCAATTCCTCAGCACCAATGTCAACCCGCCGCTGGGCTATGCGCGGTTGCCCCCAGAAATCGAATGCGCCAAGCATCCAGGCCGGGGTCTCGTTTGCGGGAGTGCCGGCGTTGCGGCAGGGTGAATCGCGATGCAGCCGCCACTCGCCATTTTCCCTCTGTGCCAACATCGGATCAACTGCCAGATTTTGTCCTATACCACTCAATTCCGGTGCCAAGCAGTACTCAAATGCGCTCAAATCACCGGCAACATCGCTACTACTCTCGTCAAGCCGTCCATTTCCGCGAATAATCGTATTTTTACAATTAAGTGCCACCCTCTCGCACATAAATGTCACGTGCCGCCACCCCAGAAACAGCCAGACATCCCACTATCATAACTCTCTTTATCATATCAATCCTCCTTTAACGTAAAACAACCCGTTATTCCTAGCTCTTTATGCCATGTATGAGATAGAGCGCGAGGTAAGTCAACCACTACCCGACACCACTACCGCACCATCAGCACCGTCCCGCCCGCCGGAATTACCTGCAGAAAGACAACCACCCCGTCCTCGGCCTGTTGCTCGCCGCCGGTGTAGCCGCTACCCGCCGCCGCCGTGACCTCGCCGTCAAAACCGGCCAGGCCGTCAACCGCGCGCGCCAGATCGAGCCGCCCCGCCAAAATCTTATCACGCTTCAACGCCGTTTCACCATAGAGTACCGTGATCTTGCCGCCGCCGCCGCCGGCGGTGGGGTTTCCGCCGACACTACCGCCTCGCGCGACCATCATGCCACTCCCCGTGACCTGCCCGGCAACTATCAGCAGCGAACCACCAGCGGCACCTGCCGAGAGTGCCGTTGCCGCACCGCCTCCATCAACAGATATGCGCCCATCAACAAGTATCTCACCTTCGGAAATAAGCCAGACAGCGCCGCCACCACTGCTGGCCGTTGAGCCGCTCCCCAACGCCGATGGCCAGATATTGGTGCCGTAAGTTTCACCACCGGTGCGCAAGCTCTCAGATGTCCCATCACCACCCACCCCTCCATAACCCGCGCCGCGCGCATAATTGCCGATTGTTCCTTTGCCTGGCCCCATCCTTGGCGTAAATCCTTGTCCGTCAGCATGGATAGCACCTCCGGCATGGACACGCA
>JAAYNR010000153.1 GCA_012520735.1 Lentisphaerota bacterium
TAGAAGAGATCGCCGAACGTGGCGGCGGTCGCTGCTTCTTCACCGCTGACGCCCTTGAAGTCCCCCGCCTCTTTACCCAAGACACTTTTATGGTGGCACGTAACACCTGGATCACAAATGCCGTCCAGCCACTTTTCACCGTCGGTCTCGCCACCCTCTCAGACACCCTCACCACCACCGCCCCCAATGTTGGCGGCTATAACCTCTGCTACCTTAAACCCGATGCCACTGCCGTAGCTTTAAGTAGTGATGAAAACTCCGCCCCCATACTCGCCCTTGGTCGTTATGGTAGCGGTCTCACTGCCGCCCTCACTGCCGAGGCCGACGGTGCCGAAGCCGGCCCGTTCGCCTCCTGGGCTGCTGCCCCCGAATTCTATGGTGCTCTGGCCCGTTATTGTGCCGGGCCGCAACGCAACACCCATAACAATCTCCTGGCACAACAACAGCAACTCCCCGGAGCGGTCCGTATTAATCTCTATACCACCCCCGATACACCCGACCCCACCAAAACCGAAGATGTCAAGATCAACCTGCTGCGTCACCGCCCCGGCACAGCCCCACTGGCCGAAACCATCCCTCTTACCTGGAGCACCGCCGACTCCCTCAGTGCCGACATCCCCCTCAACGGCACTGATACCCTCCTCGCCACCATCAACTGGCGCGATGGCTCCAGCGAAACCCTCCCACCGGTCTGCCTCCCCTATTCACCCGAACACGCCCCCGACACCGACAATTATGGTGCAGCACTCCTCGCCGACCTCGCCCGTGCCACCCGCGGCAAAGCTCTGGCCGATGTCAGTGAAATCTGGCAACTTATCCCCCGTTCACGCCAACCATGGCCGCTGGCACCACTCCTCTACCTCGCTGCCACACTCTCCCTTCTATTGGAGATCTTCGAACGCCGCACCAGTTGGCTCACCACACGCCAACATCGGCAGAGAACAATAGCCGAAAAAACACCGCTACCACCTAAACCACGTGGTCGTAGCCGTCAGTTGAAAAACCAGACTCCACCGGTGAACACTGCCACCACCCCCACACCCGATGCTCCACCGGCGGAGAGTCCACTAGTCCGTGCCAAACGCCGCGCAGCCCAACGGACTGGCGGCAAATTATAACAAGCGGCTCAGTCAAGCAAACCGATCAAACGCAGCGGGTTACGCACGCCCACATCAAGCAGCTCATCAGCCGTCAGCAAATCGAGCTGCAACAGATGATCCATGCAGTCAGTCATCATCGCCGACGACCCACACAGACACTTTTTGATCGGATCATGAAATAGGCCACACTCCTCCAACACCGCATCATTACCCCATAGCGGATAACTCCCCGGCGGCAAACCTGCTACTGGCGCAGCATCGCTCGTCACTACAATCCGCTCCACACCCTTGGCACGTATAATCGCCTTAATCACATCATCCGGCAGATGGTGCCCATCAGTAATAATCATAGCCGTCAGCAGATCTTCCGCCAAAATCGGCCAGATAGGATTATCATGCCGGTGAATCATATTCGGTATGCCATTGCCCACGTGTGTGGCCGCTCTGGCTCCTGCCGCTGCTGCTGCATGAATCTGCGCCCCACTGGCCAACTGATGCCCCACCGAAACGGTAATACCACGCCCGGTCACAGCCGCTATAAAGCCTGTCCCGCCTTCGTTATCAGCGGCTACAGTCAGCAAACGTAGGTAGTCACCATGCTCATTGAGCAACTCATCAAAACGCGCCATTGTCGCCTCCTGCACCCAGTCAGGATTATGCGCACCTACGGCACCCGGCTTGGCCGAAAGGAAAGGCCCCTCCAGATGAACCCCCGGAACATGCGCTGTTAATCCCGCCCCTTCAATCGCCTGCCGGATCAACGGAATATTGCGCTGATACCGCTCGACCGGAGCCGTGATAATCGTTGGCAGATAGACAGCCGTCCCCGACTTCAACACATGCTCCGTCGCCTTTAAAACTTCGTCACTGGTCAACTCTGCGCTGGTGAAATCCACCCCCACACAACCGTTAACCTGCACATCAACCCAACCTGTTGGCATCTTCTTCATATTACCCTCACATTAAACAAATTCAGCTTTAGCTCATAAAGCACCCCTCTTTATACCTCAAATCCTCCCCAATGGGAAGAGTAGTAATTTAACCGCTTCTCCTTTACAATATACCGCTTACTAATAACCCATCTTAAAGGTCATCGCTAGTTGAGTAAAATTTTCAAACTGCAAGGCCAAGCCAACGCCAGTGCCTTTGCCAACAACACCTGGATTTGTCAACAGGGAGAACATTGGATTATCCGCGGCAAAAACGGTAGCGGCAAAACCTTCCTTACCTCCCTTATTGCCGGCGAAGCCGTCCTACCCCGACTCTCCATCAACTTCTCCCCAGCCTATGAAGACCGCATCGCTCTGGTCTCTTTTGCACAACAACAGGCCCACGCCGCTAACGGCTGGCTTCAGGCCCGCTGGCACGCCACCGACGGCACCTCCTCCCTCCACCTCGCCGACTTCCTCTCTTTTGACAATATCCACCACATAAACCCTTTTGAAATACGCCCACCCGAAACTGCCGCCCGTGCTGCTTTTAAAAAACACCAGCAACACATCATCGCCCTCTTTAACCTCGCCCCCATATGGAATAACCTGCTGCTGCAGCTCTCCAACGGCGAAATGCGCCGCGCTCTGCTGGCTCA
>JAAYNR010000274.1 GCA_012520735.1 Lentisphaerota bacterium
CGGCTCGATAATCGCAAGTTCTTTGATCACAATGGGGCCGTTACCGCGTAAAGACGAGAGATCAAGGGCAAAACGCATCTCAGCCAGTGAGAAGAGAGGGGATTCAGAGTACCCCTCAGGATTACCGATCCGCACTCCGGAGAGTCGGACGGTACCACTGAGCGGACGAACTGAAGCATCTTTAATCTCTACCGGCACTCCCAGCAATTGCGAGCCGACCGTATTAGCCAACCCTTTGATCACCGGACCGAGAAAAAACAGTGCCACTACCAGCAATACTGCCAGAACTATGACAATACCGAGAAAAATTTTGCCTACTCTCTTCATTGTAACTCCTTATACACCACTATATGCGGAGAAACCACCGTCAACCGGCACCACTACACCAGTTACAAAACCGGCAGCAGCGTCGGAAACGAGCCACAGCAGGGCTCCCAGCAAATCTTCAGGATCGCCATAGCGACCCATAGGCGAGTGTCCCAGAATCTTCTCCGAACGCGGTGTCGGTGAGCCATCGGGATTACACAAGAGCGCGCGGTTCTGGTCAGTCACGAAAAATCCGGGAGCAATGGCATTAACCCGAATACCGGCCTTGGCCATATGGACTGCCATCCACTGTGTGAAGTTGCTAACAGCCGCTTTAGCACCGCTGTAAGCAGGTATTTTAGTGAGCGGACGGAACGCATTCATCGATGAAATGTTGAGGATCACCCCGGAACGGTTCAGTGCCATCTTTTTGGTAAAAGCCTGTGTCGGCAAAAGCGTACCTAGGAAGTTAAGGTTGAATACAAACTCGATCCCTTTAGGGTCGAGATCGTAAAAGGTGATGAAATCACGGTTTTCCTTGAGCAGATCATCGGGATCAAGATACTCCATTGAGGTGGTCCCTTTGGGGTGGTTACCACCGGCACCATTGATCAGAATCGAGACCGGCCCGAGTTTTGCCTCAACCTCGGCATTAGCCGCCTCAAGGCTCTCAATTTCGAGTGCGTTGCAGCCAACGGCGATCGCTTTACCACCGGCAGCGGTGATTTCATCGGCCACAGCCTGCGCCGCCTCTACTTTAAGGTCAGCTACAGCCACCGCAGCACCACACTTTGCCAAAGCCTTGGCCATCATGCCGCACAATACTCCGCCACCACCTGTTACTACTGCTACTTTGCCATTTAAATCGATCTGAAAAGGAAGTTCCATGCTCTTAACTCTCCTGAATTTGGTTAAAAATATTACCTTGATAGGTTTAAGTCACACCACCATACCATAATCCGGCGACAGATTGCACCAACTTTTACAACCCTCAAGATCCCGGTTGTTAATCGGCGACAATACTGGCGGTTGCCCCTATTTGGAAGTCGACCAATTTCACCCATGAGTCGATTTGTGGAGCCAGCTCCGCAGTGAGACCACTTTTTAATACGGCATAGGCAATGGGGTTGTCTTCACGCATTTTTACATTTTCAATGGCGAGGCCGCCGGTGTTGTAATTTTACCCCTTCTTGCGAGCCAACCACGTGCAAGTCTAGTTTGGCCTCGGTGTCGTCGGCCATGGTGTATGTGGCACTCCAGTCGCTACCGGGATTGCCCTCTTTGATCTGGTCTATCATCGCCAGTGCCTGACGCGCTACCGGTAATGTTTTACGCTCGCCGCGGCTGATATCACACCCTGCGGCGGTACCAGCACGTGGGGTCAGAGGCACTCCCTCAACCACTGCGTCCCCCTGCCACCCCATAAAGGTGCGCCAATGTTCGGTACCACCCTGAAGCTGGGCGATATCAACCAGCGCATACCTTTCA
>JAAYNR010000292.1 GCA_012520735.1 Lentisphaerota bacterium
AGATAGCTGCTTGAACTTCTTGTTTTTTTTGACAGTAGCTAACGGGTTAGCTACTAACAGCTACGTTTCCCCGATGAATCAATGGTCATATTGTAATCCGTATCCAGTTATCATGATAAGTGGATATACTCACGGTTGCCTTTCACCGATAAATCAACGGTCGCACCGAAATCTGTATTCAGTTATCATGATAAGTGAATACAGCTCTCAATGCAGGACCATTATGGTGCCCTAGGAACCAATAGGTGCGCAGGAGGCGCGCTCGATCAGCTTCTGTTACAACAGGTATTCTTTGATGGGTACCGCCGGCTCTTGTAAACGGCGGAACAGTAAATCGACCAGCCGTCGGGCCAGCTCGGCGGGCGGCACGCCGTTGCCGCCGGGTTACGGCGTTGACGGCGCAACGCCCTCCAGCGGGTGCGTGGGGACAACTTGGTCATCCCTGCCAGGGCTTTGTTAGGTCTTTTGCGCCCTCTTCATAATACTCACGAACCAGTCGCTCCATTTGCCCGGCAAGGTAGAGCGGTAGAGAAAGGAGGGTGTATGAGATGACCTGCGTTCCACTCAGGCTTCTGATGTTGGCATTGAAGCTGCCAATGGATGGGTGATCCATATTGAAGCGAATGGCAAAATGCCTCTCTTTCTCTGCCAGAAACATGTGGGTCGATCTCAGGCTGCCCGACGTTCCAGCCCGCACCTCTACTGGGATCACATTTTCTCCATGAGTCCAGAGGTAGTCAATTTCCGCATTTGCGTTTCTGGCCTCCCTTTGCCAGTAAAACAAGTTACGCTCGCCGAAACAGGGGCCAATGGCACGTAATTCCTGACCAATAAACTGCTCGGCCAGGCTCCCTTCCTGAATGGTCAGCAACTCTGAATCGTTTGTCAGGTTGAGGCCGCATAAGTTGCCGCACAGCGCGATGTCCAGGAAAAGCGGCTTGAAGTGTCGCTCCGATGCTTCACCCTCTAACGGAATTCCGTTGGCGGAACTGTGACGAACCAGAGCGACAAATCCCGCCAGTTCGAGCAATTCGAGCGCAGTTCGCAACTCGGCCGCACGAGTCTCGCGGTCAATGTTGACATAGCGCACTTTCCGCCCGATGGATAATGGTATATGCCGCAGAACACGCCCCATATTGCGCTGCTGTACACGTGTGCCGTACTTGGCGAAATCGGCCTGTAACGAGGTGATAATGGATGTCAGCACACGCTGGACTTCAACCAAATCGTGTCGTGCCCGGTAGGCATTGACTGCCTCCGGCATGCCTCCAATGAAATAATAAAGACGAAACAGCTCCCGCAGCCTGGCGTCAGCCACCTCGCTAAATGCCTCGCCAACATGATAGTTGTCCAGCCATCCAGCCAACCGTTCCTCATCCAGTGCCCAGATAAACTCGGAGAAGGTCAGAGGGTATAGATGGAGGTACTCAATCCGTCCCACCGGCATGGAGTGTTTGAACTCCCTTAGCGCGAAATCCAGTAGGGAGCCAGCGGCAATCACATGGAGATCGGGAAGTTGCTCCTGAAAATAGCGCAGAGAGGCAATAGCTTTTGGACAGGACTGCACCTCGTCGAGGAACAGCAACGTCTTGCCCGGTATAATGGTGTGGTTGAAATAAAGTCCCAGTTCCCGGATAATCCGTTGCGGCTCCATTTCATCAAACAATCGATGCAAAACCTCCTTTTGCTCGAAATTAACCGTCAGCACGGACTCAAAGCAACGGCGGCCGAACGCCTCCACCAGATGCGTTTTGCCTACCTGTCGGGCACCCCGCACCACTAACGGCTTCCGGTCTGCGCGGTCCTTCCATGCCTCAAGGTAACTCTCTTGTTCTCTTTTCATGTCGTAACACCATTGTAAAAAAGCATATTATGTGCTTAAACACCATTGGAATATAGCAGATCATGCGCTAATATCCAAGTATGATTATTCGACAATCGTAACGGCTCGGTTTCTGGAGGTGCGCGCGTTCAGGCGCATTTGCCATGATTTGCGGGATTAGCCACATTAAACCCACCTCCCATATTTTTCCTCCCCTGGCACTGGCCGATTACAGCATCCTCTGGGTTGTGCGCAGGAGGCGCGCTCGATCAGCTTCTGCTGCAACAGGTATTCCTTGATGGGGGCCGCCGGCTCTTGTAAACGGCGGAACAGTAAATCGACCAGCCGGCGGGCCAGTTCGGCGGGCGGCACGCCGAAGGTCGTCAACGGCGGATTGGTGACCGCACCCAGCGATACGTCGTCCGACCCGATTACCGAGAAGTCCCGCGGCACAACCAAACCGTGCTCGCCCGCAGTCGAGATCACCGCCATGGCCGTTGTGTCGTTACGGCAGATGAGGGCCGTCGGGCGTTCGGCTGGCGGTAGCGCCAATATCTGCCCCATGCAGGCGCGAGCGGCGTCAATATGTGCCTTGCGAGCGCTATTCGCCCAAAGCGCTGGCGTGGCCACGCCGTGGTCGCCTAACACGCCGTTTATCAGCGCCTCGAAACGCTGGCGGTCAAGACACACCGTGCCCAGCTTACGGTGCCCGAGACCCAACAAATACTCGACCGCCCGACGCATCGCCGTCTCGCCGTCGCGCACAATGCTGTCACAGCGCGGATGCCGCTGCTGGAAAAGCACGACCGGAATGTCGTCAGGCAACAGTGTCAAGTCGTCATGGCAACTGATCAACCCGTCCACGCCACGGTCAAGGACGGCGCGGAAGGCGGTGCGCG
>JAAYNR010000308.1 GCA_012520735.1 Lentisphaerota bacterium
CCGGCCTCTTTACCGAAACTACCCCTTACGACCCACGCTCTCCCTATTCAGCCAGTAAAGCAGCCTCAGACCATCTGGTAATGGCCTGGTTTCACACGTATGGCCTGCCGGTGCTGATTACCAATTGCGCTAACAATTATGGCCCTTACCACTTCCCGGAAAAACTGATCCCGCTGGTGATACTTAATGCGCTCGAACTCAAGCCGCTGCCTATCTATGGTAAAGGCGATAACGTTCGTGACTGGCTCTATGTTGACGACCACGCCCGTGCTCTGGCTCTCGTTGCCCGGCAAGGGTGCCCCGGCGAGACCTACAATATCGGCGGCGGTAATGAACGCACTAACCTGCAAGTGGTACAGAGCGTCTGTGCCGCTCTTGACGAGTTGTCGCCGCGCCGCGACGGTAAACGTTACAGTGAGTTGATCACTTTTGTTGCCGACCGCCCCGGACACGATAAACGTTATGCTATTGATGCCACTAAAATCACCACCGAACTGGGATGGCAGGCATTGGAAAACTTCGACAGCGGTATCCATAAAACTGTTCAATGGTATCTGGACAACTCCTGGTGGTGGCGCCCAATCCGCGAGAAACGGTATGCCGGTGAGAGGCTGGGCAAAAGATAACACTATTATAAAACTTTCTGACAAACACTTACGGTAATGGAAATTGATGTGAAAATTATCACTGCAGAAAACTATGTAACCACACTTAAAGCGGCCAGCCGCCCCTACCACAACCACTACTATGCCATGTACTCCAGCATGCTGGGCGGTATGGTCACTGATCCGGCTTTGATGCAATTGCCTATAGATGACCATATAGTACATCGCGGTGATGGAGTCTTTGATACTTTCAAATGTGTCGACGGCGCCATCTACAATCTTGATGCCCATCTGCAGCGACTAGAACGCTCCGCAACAGCTATCGGCATTGAGTGGCCGGGCGGATTAAATGAACTGCGTGAGCTCTCAATAGCCACTATCCGCGCCGGTGCTAAACGCAACTGTAGCGGACGGGTGATGTTGGCTCGTGGTCCGGGCGGATTTGGAGTCAGCCCCTTTGAAGCACCGGAGCGGGCACTCTATATTATCGCCTATCAACTCGGCCAGCCGTTTATGAAGAAAAAGCCACTCGGTGCCACCGTGCGCCGCAGCCATGTGCCCACCAAAGCTCCTCCATTT
This sequence comes from Lentisphaerota bacterium, assembly GCA_012520735.1. GTDB lineage: Bacteria > Verrucomicrobiota > Kiritimatiellia > RFP12 > JAAYNR01 > JAAYNR01. The sequence goes on from JAAYNR010000308.1 coordinate 1,185, forward strand.
GCCGGTATCAAAAACTGTAACTATCTCCCGAATGTGCTGATGAAGCGTGAGGCCGTAGAGTGGGGCATCGATTTTGTGGCTGGTTTCGATAACAACGGTTTCCTCACCGAAGGTGCCACCGAAAACATCGGCATTGTAACGCGTAGCGGTGAACTCGCTTTTCCACGGCTGGAGAACACTCTGGCCGGGACATCGATGTTGCGACTTATGGAGTTGGCTCGCAATAGTCAAACCGATAACGCCAATCTAATCAGTGTTGTTACATTGCGTGATATCACCGAACAGGAAATTTTCGATGCCGCCGAGCTGCTGATTGTCGGTACCACTCTTAACGTGGTGGCAGCAGTTGAGTATGAGGGAGCCGCAATTGGCTCCGGCACACCAGGCCCGGTATGGCGTAAACTTAATCAAATGCTGGAAGACGACATAACAGAGAATAAGGAACTAAGAACAGTTGTATTCAGCGCTAATGAGGGTAGTAAGGATGGCTGAGGTGACAGATCTTTGGAGTCCGGCAATTGTACGGCTTAACCCTGCAGGCGAAAATCTGCTCGCTGTTATTGACACCCTGAGTGACGCAGCCGTTGCCGAAGGGTTGCTGAAAGCTGAGCAGCGTGATATAGCCATAACAGCCGTGTTGCGCCGCGAAATGAGCGGTTCAACCGTCATGCCCGAGGGGATCGCCTTCCCGCATGGTCGTACCAGCGCTGTCAGCGAGCAGTGTGTGGTGCTCGGTGTGTTTACCGACGGTAAAGGGTTTTCTGATAAAAATTGCCCCGTCCCGGTGTGGCTGGTAGTGCTGGTATTTGCCCCCCTCTCAACCGCCGGTGCAAGCCATATCCAGCTACTGGCCAATTTGTGTCGCCGCCTGATGGGCACAGGAGTTGTCGAACAGCTCCGTGCCGCAACAAATAGTAAAGATGTTTTAAATGTATTACGTGGGAGTTAACAGATATGATTACATTACTTGGTGGGTCAGCGGCTTTAGCCGCATTTAAAGTTGAAGCTATGATTGATTCGCTCGAGGCAGGCGGTATTTCCGCTGCCGACCTTGAAGCAACATACGTTTACCTCGTAGAGAGTGAAACAGAACTCTCGCCAACAGAACTTGCTACCCTTGAGTCCTTGCTCGGTGCATACGGTCCACAGGAGCTCGATGGTCTCTTTGTGGCTCCGCGTAAAGGGACTATCTCCCCCTGGTCAACACGTGCGGCTCTGGCTGTTGCCGAGTGTCATCTCAACAGTGTCAAACGAGTCGAGCGACTGATTCGTCTGGTTGTCCGCAGCCACGACCGCGAACTGGGGCTATCCGATCTTAAGCCCGTACTGAACACTCTGCATGACCGTATGATTGAAGGCGTGTATGACGATATCAACGACCTGTTTAAACAGAACGAACCCGCCCGGGGACAGGTTTTTGATGTTCTTTCTGAAGGGCGCAAAGCACTTGAAACCGCTAATGACTCTATGAGTCTGGCTCTGAGTGAAGATGAGATCGACTACCTGCTGGCAAGTTGTACAAGTCAGGGACATAACCCTACTGACACTGAATTACTGATGTTCGGCCAGGTAAACTCTGAACACTGCCGACATAAAATCTTCAATGCCTCGTGGATTGTCGATGGCGAAGCGCAAGAGCTCTCGCTCTTTAAAATGATTAAAACTACCCACGCCACCCACCCCGAAGGGACTCTGGTGGCCTATGCCGATAACGCCGGTGTCGCCGCCGGATTCGATACCGACTCTCTCTACGTAAACCCCGCCACCGGTTGCTATGGCTTTGTCCCTGATCATATTGACATCTTGATGAAAGCCGAAACCCATAACCACCCCACCGCTATCTCACCCTTTCCCGGTGCCGCCACCGGTACCGGCGGTGAAATCCGCGATGAAGCCGCCACCGGAACCGGCGGTGCCAGCCGCGCCGGTCTGGGCGGATATATAGTCTCCAACCTCCGCATCCCCGGCTATATCATGCCCTGGGAGCGCGATATCGCTGAGTTCCCCCGCCGCCTGGCCACACCGCTGCAGATTATGCTCGAAGGGCCGGCCGGAAGTGCCTCTTTCAGTAACGACTTCGGTCGTCCGCAATTATGCGGCTTTTTCCGTACCTACGAAGATATCGCCGACGGCCGCCACCGCGGCTACCATAAACCAATCATGATGGGCGGTGGTATGGGTGCTATCCGGCGCTGCCAAATCGCCAAAAAACCACTCCCTCCCGGTGCACTTGTAGTCCAGCTTGGCGGTCCCTCAATGAGGATCGGTTTAGGCGGGGGGGCTGCTTCATCTGTCGATACCAGCGGCAGTCACGAAGAACTCGATTTCGACTCCGTGCAACGCGGCAATGCCGAAGTGCAGCGACGCTGTCAGGAAGTTATCGATGCCTGCCTGGCTCTCGGCACCGATAACCCTATCCTAAGTATCCATGATGTCGGTGCTGGCGGTCTCTCCAACGCCTGCCCCGAACTGGTCGAAGCTACCGGTGCCACTTTCCAGTTGCGCAGTGTCCCCAGTGCCGACCCTTCACTGAGCCCAATGGAAATTTGGTGCTGTGAGGCCCAAGAACGCTATGTTCTGGCTATTATGCCGCAAGACCGCCAGCGCTTTGAGGCTATCTGCCAGCGTGAGTGTTGCCCCGTGGCCTTCATCGGCATCACCCGCAGTGACCGTCGGTTGATTGTTGAGGATAGCCACTTCGGCGATAAACCGGTCGATATGCCACTGCAGGTTCTCCTTGGCAATCCGCCGCGAATGTTGCGCGATGTCTCCCGTCAGGCCCTGGTACTTACACCTCTGCATTTAGATCAGGTTGATGCCATGGAGGCTTTTGAGCGTATCCTGCGCCTGCCTGCTGTTGCCGATAAGAGCTTTCTTGTAACAGGCTCCGACCGCACCGCCAATGGACTCGTCGCCCGCGATCAGATGGTCGGCCCTTACCAAATCCCTGTGGCCGACTGTGCCGTAGTCGCCAGCGGCTTTAAGACCTTCACCGGCTCCTGTATGGCTGTTGGTGAACGCTCACCAGTGGCGCTGATCGATGCCCCCGCCTCAGGACGCCTGGCCGTCGCCGAAGCCGTCACCAACTCCATGGGTGCCGCCATCGGACCAATCGGTCGGATCAAACTCTCCGCCAACTGGATGGCCGCCTGCGGTGAACCAGGTGAAGACGCCGCACTGTTCGACACCGTCCGTGCGGTCGCACTCTCATTCTGTCCCGCTCTCGGTATAGCCATACCTGTTGGCAAAGACTCTCTCTCCATGCGTACCACCTGGCAAGACTCCTCCGGTAAATCGCACCGACAAACAGCACCACTGAGCTTGGTCGTCAGTGCCTTTGCCGCAGTCGAAGATGTCCGCAAAACTGTCACCCCGGATCTCAAGCCCGGTACCAGCCGTCTGTTACTGGTCGACCTCAGTGCCGGTAAAAACCGCCTCGGCGGCAGTGCTCTGGCACAAGTCTACAATCAGGTTGGTGCCGCCGCACCCGACTGCGACGACCCACTGTTGCTCCGTGCACTCTTTGAAGCTATGCAGGAGCTGGTGGCTGCCAACCTCCTACTGGCCTGCCACGACCGCTCCGATGGCGGTGTCGCCATCACCATCGCTGAGATGGCCATCAGCGGTGGCTCCGGTGTGGCAATTGATCTGCCACAGGGCGAGGTGCTGGCCACACTCTTTGCCGAAGAGCCGGGCATTGTAATTCAGGTAGCCGAGACAGCACTTAAACAGGCAGTTACAATCTTGCGTAAATACGGACTGGGAAATCTGGTTCATGATATCGGCACACCACTCCCCAACCACTCCATCACCATGGCCGTTGGCGGTAAAACTGCCGTCAAAACCGACATCTCCACCGTACGTCAGGCCTGGTCGGCACTGAGTCACCGTTTGCAACTGCTGCGTGATAACCCACGTTGCGCCGATGAAGAGTACGCCACCACCTCTGATGAAACCGACCCCGGAATGAACTTCACCCTCACCTTTGACCCGGAAACAACCACTGAGTCACTCGAAGTTACAGAGCCTCCACGCGTGGCACTATTGCGCGAGCAGGGGTTAAGCGGCTACACCGAGATGGCCGCCGCTTTGTCGCTGGCCGGTTTTGCTGTAACCGACCTCCACATGACCGACCTGCGCCATGGCTCTACTAAACTGCAACAAGCCTCCGGGTTGGTTGTCTGCGGCAACGGTGCTTACGGCAATGTCTGTGGTGCAGGTGTCGCCTGGGCTCATAGTATCCGCCACAACACCAGCCTGATGGAGCAACTCTCCACCTTCTTCCAGCGCCCCGAAACCTTCACCCTCGGTGTCGCCAATGGTTGCCAGCTCCTCGCCCAGCTCAAGGATATTGTGCCGGGGGCAGTAGATTGGCCTACTTTCACCCAAAACATCTCCGACCGTTTTGAGGCCCGCTATCTCACTGTTGAAGTGATGAAGTCGCCCTCAATCCTCCTGCAGGGTATGGCCGGTTCACGCCTCCCCGTAGCTGTAGCGCATCAAGAGGGACGCGCCATTAACGTAGACCCAACCTGCGCAGCACTCCGCTATGTTGACAACTACGGTGCTGCCGCCTTGCGCTACCCCTTAAACCCAGATGGCTCAGACGAGGGCCTCTGCGCCTTCACCACTACCGACGGCCGAGCCACCATTATGATGGCCCGCCCCGAGCGTGGCTTCAGAGCAGTACAACTCTCATACAAACCGGAAAACACCTTCACCGGTGAGGCTGGCCCATGGATGCGCCTGTTCCATAACGCCTACACCTTTGCAACCACACAGGCTTAGACCATGAGGAGGGTCTTATGAAATACGACTTCATCTACTTTGATTCCGGCGGCACACTCTACGGTGCCTGGCACAGTGCCCCGATAACCATGACTATGGTTCGTAACAATCGTATTCAGCGGGTCCAGAGTGCACTGGCAGGTTTTGGCGTTGAGGTTTGTCGTGAACGTCTGAACGAAACCCTCACTAAACTCGAACAAAGCACTCCGCAGAAATATGGTGCCGGCTATAACTTCTTCCGCCTGATCCAGGAATTACTGCAGGAGCTGCAGCTCGATCTGGGGATCGAAGAAGCCGCCTGCATCGCCGATGCCTACGCCGGCCCACGCTACGCCTCATGGCTGTTCGATGGCACCGTTGCCGCTCTGAGTAAACTCAATACCGCCGGTTACCGCATGGGCATTATCGCCAATACCTGGTGGCCCGGCTTCACCATGGATCGTGCCTTTAACGGTGTCGGCTTGATCCCTTATCTGGGCATACGCGTCTACTCAGGTGATATCGCCATTGAAAAACCCGACCCGGCCATCTTCCACTACGCAGAGCGTCTGTGCGGCTTATCCGGTAAGCGGATACTCTATGTCGGCAACGACATCAATTGCGATGTCCGTGGTGCTAACAACGTCGGCTGGTCAACCGCTTTTCGCCGCGGCAATCCACCCACAACCAATGGCGAAGCCGACTTTGAATTTGATCATATAGACGAGCTTGTCGCTCACTGTTTGTCGTAAGCCGTATTAGCAAAGGAGTGGCAAAAGAGCATGTTTAAAAAAGTTCTTGATGATGTCTGGGCGTTTGACTGCGAATGGGTCCCCGATATCCGTTCCGGAATCGTAATGCTCGATTTACCCCCATCCACACCGCCACAACGGGTGATGGAAGCGATGTGGGTACAGGGCGGTGCCACCGCCGAAGACCCACAGCCATTCCTCAAGACCGTCCTCTGCCGCGTCGTCTCTATCGCCGCTGTACGCCGGCGTGTAATAGACGGCAAAACCAAAGTTGAACTGCTATGGCAACCACGCCATTTTGACGATATCCAAAAGTGTGAAGAGGCCGAAGTATTGCAGAATTTCCTCGGCGCTGTCGGTAAAGTTAAGCCCCAACTTGTAGGATTTAACTCCCGCTCCGCCGACCTGAAAATACTGCTACAACGTGCTGTCGTTAACGGCCTCTACCTCCCCGATCTCTGTCAGCGCCCCGACAAACCGTGGGAGGGGGTCGACTATTTTGGCCGTGATAACGACTACCACATCGACCTTATCGAAACCCTCAGCACGTGGGGAAACCACGGGCGTGTCTCCCTTAATGAGATAGCCCGCCTCTCAGGAATACCGGGTAAATTCGGTGTCTCCGGCGATGACGTCGCCGGCATGTGGTTACAGGGTCGCATACGTGAGATTGTGCAGTACAACTGCTTTGATGCCATCACCACCTATCTGGTTTGGTTGCGTATGGCACATCTGGGTGGCTTCTTCACCAATGAACAATACGAAGAAGAACAAAACGAGGTCCGCGATACGATATTCGGCTTGCTGGAACATCCGGACCATGGATACCTCGAATACTACCTCGAGGAGTGGGAACGGCTTGAGTACCTGCAACAGGAACTCGCCGCCAATTCACAACAGGGATTCCCTGCCGCAGATATTAACCAATAAGGTGATAGATATGGACGAAAAAAATAAAATAGCACACTTGATTGACCATGCACTGTTACAGCCCAACCTCAGCGACCCTGCCCTCGAAGCAGGCTGCCGTGCGGCTGCCGGCTGGGGCGTTGCCAGTGTCTGCATCCTGCCACACGCCGTGGCACGTTGTGCCGAACTTCTCGCCGGCAGCGATGTAGCCGCCAGCACCGTAATAGGCTTCCCGCACGGTGCCCATATGTCGGTGGTAAAAGCCGCTGAAGCACGCCGTGCCCTCGACGACGGTGCCATAGAGCTCGATATGGTGATAAACATCTCTAAAGCCGTCTCCGGTGCCTGGCGCGATGTGCACGACGACATCCGTGCTGTCCTGGCAGAGGTGCGCGAAGCCGGAGCTAAGCTCAAAGTTATCTTTGAAAACTGCTACCTCGATAACAACCAGAAAATCAGACTATGTGAGATGTGCTCAGAAATTGGTGTCGACTGGGTTAAAACCTCAACCGGTTTCGGTACAGGTGGTGCCACCGCTGAAGATGTAATCCTGATGCGCCAGCGCACTGCACCATCCATACAGATCAAAGCCTCCGGAGGCATCCGCGACCTTGAATCCGTCCGCCTCTTCCGCGACCTCGGTTGCTCACGCATCGGCTGCTCACGTACCGCCGAAATCCTTGCCGCCTGTAACGGTCTCAACTCCTGATTATACACCACCATGGATGCTACAGCCTTCTCGGTCGCTGACTGGACGATGCTACTCATCGCCGCCTTTCTGCAAGGTATCTCCAAAGGTGGCGTACCCGGAGTCACCATCCTGGCTATCCCCATGGTAGCCCAGGTGATCCCCGGCAAAGCCTCCACCGGCCTTATCCTCCCCATGCTCCTGCTCGGCGACCTCTTTGCCCTCGCCTACTGGCGACGCTCTGCAAGCTGGCGCGACCTGCTGCGCGCCCTCCCCTGGGCTCTGGTCGGCGTGATCTTAGGCGCACTCTTCCTCGACCGCCTCGACGATCGCTACATGCGCCCGGTCATCGCCTTTACCATCCTCTTCATCCTCATCATACACGTTTGGCGTAACTACCTATCACCCCGGCGCAACACTGCGCCAGAGGGGAACCATCCGGTGAAACGACACGCTTTCGCGGCTTTAATGGGTTCCATGGGCGGCTTCACCACCATGGTTGCTAATGCCGCCGGCCCGGTCATGGCCATGTACTTCCTCGCCCTGCGTCTCTCAAAAGCCACCTTTCTCGGCACCAGCGCCTGGTACTTCTTCATGGTCAACTGGGTAAAAGTCCCCTTTATGATCCACCTGAAAATGATCACCGTTGAGAGTCTCAGAGTAAACGCCATGATGGCACCTATACTGGTGCTCGGCGTGGTGAGTGGCGTTTTCATCGCCCGCCGTCTCAACCAGCGCGCCTTCGATATAGTCGTCACCACGCTGACCGCCATCGCCTGTGCCCGCCTGCTAATCTACTAAACAGGGTAAAACTTATGACGGAAACCGCAACTCAACAAACTGACAGCCTCCCCCTCGCCGCCGGCTTCACCCCTGAAGCCTGGCGCAACTTATGTCTGGAACTGGGTGCCCCCCCTTTCAGAGCCAAGCAACTCTGGAACTGGATCGCCTACCATTTGGTCGACGACTGGAGTCGAATGAGTAACATACCGGGAGCACTACGCAAACAACTCGCCGCACGCTCTCTGATCACAGCCCTCAAAGTGAGCGAACGAACTACCGCCCCCGACGGTGTCACCAAATACCTTCTCGCCTGCGGTGACGGTGAATTAATTGAATCGGTCCTTATTCCCACTCAGGAACGCCACACCCTCTGTGTCTCCACTCAGGCCGGCTGTCCCTTTGGCTGCGCCTTTTGCGCCAGCGGCGCCGCCGGTCTGGTGCGCAACCTCGCCGCAGGTGAAATCGTTGAGCAAGTCTACACTGCCGCCCGCGATATCCGCATAGCCCCAAACGCCGCCCCCGACGCCCGCCCTGACAACATCGTCTTCATGGGCATGGGCGAGCCCCTCGCCAACTATGACAACACCATCACAGCCATCCGCGTTCTGAACGAACCGGGTGGCCTCAACATCGGTGCCCGCCGCATCACTGTCAGCACTTGTGGCGTTGTCCCCGGCATCCGCAAACTCTCCGGTGAAGGCCTGCAAATAGAGCTCTCAGTATCACTCCACGCGCCAGACGACAAACTGCGAAACGAACTCATGCCCGTCAATAACCTCTGGCCCCTGCACGAGCTGATCGAAGCCTGCGCCGACTACACTGCGCTCACAGGCCGCATCATCACCTACGAATACACCCTGATAGCCGGACGTAATGACCAGCCCCACCACGCTGACGCCCTGACACGCCTCCTCCGCTATCAGCAGTGCCGCATTAACCTCATTCCACTGAGCCCAGTACCACACTTCACCGGCAACGCCCCAACTGCAGCCAACTGCGCCCGCTTCCAGGCCATCCTTACCAGAGCCGGCATCAACACCACCCTACGCAACTCTCGCGGCAGCGGTGCCGATGCCGCCTGTGGTCAACTCCGCCTGCGCCGCCGCCACTCATAACTCATAACCACAGCAACCACCCCGTTGCCTCAGCCGACAAAATCGGCCTCTAGGAAACGGCAATGGAGCCCACCCTGCATCGAGGTCACCCAGACCTCACCGGGACGGTACTCCATAACACGCGGATAAGCCAGCATGATCTTCTCCTCCGTACTATCCGGCAACGCCGCCAAAACAACCGGCTTCGTAAAAGTAGCCCCCTCATCCTCAGAAAAAGCGATGCTCAATTCACGGCGCTGATTACTCACCGCCACCTCTGTAGCGATACCATCACCACCATAGAGAGCATGTTCCGTCTTCCCCTCCATAGTCAGCCGGTTCCAGATAAGCATCAGCCGACCACTCTGCAACCGCCGAATCGTAGCCGGTGAAGTCGATGCCTCGATAGCCGAGGGTCTGATCTCACGCCATGTAAGCCCATCATCATACGAAAAAGCCTCCCAACAACGCCCCCAGTTGGTACGGATCAACATCCAGACACGCCCATCCTTAAGCTGTTCAATTGCAGCCTCCATCACACCACCATGATGCCCCTGCCCACCCAAATCGATAATCTGGGCATTACGCCACGTAACACCGTCATCATCAGAGACATAAGTCAGCACGGTATGCCGACCGGGATTACGCACCATACGCATTGAAGAGAGGACAAGCCGCCCCGATTCAAGCTGTATCAGATCCCGCACCTCACCCGTCCACTCATAATGCAACGTCTGCGGCCGCTCCCACGTAACACCACCATCAGTTGAGCGGAAAACAATTTGCGGCAAACGCGCAACACCTGTATTATCATTCAGCTCAGTCGACCAGGGGAACCAGACATTCTCATTCATATTCATACAGCCGACCACCAGCGAACCCGCCTTAGTCGCCAAAATACTCATCTCCCGACTCGGCTTATAGCTCTTCCACCGCGGGTGATAAGGCCAGATATCATTTGAGTTCCATGTCAG
>JAAYNR010000190.1 GCA_012520735.1 Lentisphaerota bacterium
CCGCCCCGTTTATCGCCGCGGTAGCCCCGCGCCTCACGCTCCCCGCCGGCTCGTCTAGTGGCGCGCCCAACTTCGCGCCGCGGTCCGCCATACCCCGCACCACCACGATCTCTCCCGCCACCGCCCCCTCTTTCACCATCACGCCCGGACCGATACCCACCTCCACTCCCCGAGCGTTCGCCCCGAGGTCCACGCTGCCGAGGCCCGTTACTCTCTCTATCTCTATTAAAATCGTCTCGACTCATGGTAAAGCCTTACCCTCACTACTCTTTAAAAATTGGGATACCCGGTATCCGCTCACTGGCATGTACCCAACCGTTTGTCCACTCAGTGCCAACCTCAAACGAAGCCGGGTCGGGGTAGAGATCGTCCGCTGTGCCGGGGGTCTGGTCAGGCCCCGATGAAAACAGAACTACCGTGGCATTGGTAGTACCCTCATTAACCACGCGGTATTGATAGGGCATCTGCCAGGGGTCTTTGCGCAGGTGGTTGATATAGGGCCCAAGCCACCCTTTCTCCCGATAATCATTACTCAGACTCAACAAGCCGTAGCGCTCAGTGTGGGGCCAGCGTCCCATATGAAAATGGTAACGACCCAAAGCCGTGGCCAACACATTCAACTCGCGCAGTGCCCGCCTGTGTGGTATCTCCGGATCGGGCTCTTCAGCCCGCCTGTTAGCCATGCCAATCAGCAACGAACCCACACATGCCAGCAGAAAAACCGCCGCAAACAACACCCGTGGACTGTATAGTGTCCGTGGATTTGGTGCCGACCGTATCTCGGCCATCTTGGCCTTCGCCTCGCGGTCAATTTTAAGCAGCGCGCTCCGCCGCCGCCGCCGCTCTTCAGGGTTGGCGCGTACAGCCGGACGCATCCTTCTACCGCACTCGGGACAGGTAGGAGAAGGCTTAACTTCGCCAAGGTCGGCCTTGCAATATGGACAACGATATCTCATTCAGGGATCAATGTTGGTTAAGGTCAGGTTATCAAAGTCAATACGTCTGTAGTAGCAGTCACGGGGTGCACCGCTACTGTTTTTGGTGTGACATATCCCGCCACGCCGCGGACGCACAATATAGAGTAGTGAATTTTGCTCACAGTTGACCCGTGCTTCAAGCAGCTCAAAGGTCTCACCCGAGGTTTTCCCTTTTTCCCATAACTCATTACGGGAGGTCGACCACAAAACCAGCGTCCGCTGGGCAAATGCCGTGCGCATCGCCAGTTCATTGGTGTATGCCACCAGAATCACTTCACGGGTGTCGGCGTGTTGTACTGCTACCGGTATGGCATCCCGGCAAGCCTCAACTACCTTCACCAGCTTGGCAAAGTCGAGTGTTAATTCACTCCCCTCTTCTAAAACTTTCACTTGAAACTCCTTTTTTTGAGCCTCTACTATACCGATACAGACGCCTCTTGGCTAGAATTTACTGTCAACCCTGACTATAAAAGCTAAAACTGCTTACAGCCGTAACCAAATGTTGTATAGCATAGAAATCTTGTTCCCTTAATATATCTGGCACTTTCATGGACTTCCGCAGTTTTAATAAAAACGCTACGCGTTTGGAAAACAGGTTTTAAAAGGAAGAGTATTGACGATGACTCTCAATGCTGCCTTAGCTGCTTCAACGCAACAACTTATGAAGATAGCTGCTTGAACTTCTTGTTTTTTTTGATAGTAGCTAACAGGTTAGCTACTAATTATCTCTTTCATAACTCACAACATACCATACATCAGCTTCCGTAGTAAAACTTTGTAATTTCCAAAGTTTTACTACTCACAGCAACACCTCACGCCATCCGGCGGCAACAGAGTGCCGCCCGCCAGCCACGGGCAAGATGCCCGTGGCGCAAAAAGCTTGTGCGACGGAGTCGATGAGAGTCGAGGGAGTCGATGAGAACTTGGTTCCTATCGAATCCTATCGACTCCTATCGAGTCTTATCGATATCCTCACCCTCCCTCACAGCCTTACAGCCTTACAGCCTTCTCTTCTC
>JAAYNR010000032.1 GCA_012520735.1 Lentisphaerota bacterium
GCCGCCAAAGTTGAGTTATCATAAGGGTGTGGGGATATGGAGTTGATGGTTTGTCTTATAAAAAGCGGTGCGCGGATTCTTAAATACCAGTGGCTTTGTGGCATCTGTGTGGTGGCATACCCCAAAGTGGACGCAATGTGGTGATTAAAACGAAGTCTGATGGGGGGCACAGCTTCTCTGTCCCCGGGTGAAAAGGTAGTAGAGCCGTTTATCTTGAGATAGCGGTGGGGAGGTGGTTATGGTATACTGGCTTTTTTTGATGGAGATAAAAGAGTAGGTTTTTGTGAAACTGGAATCATATCCGCTATTATTTGAGCCTGTTTATAAGGATTATTTGTGGGGAGGCGAGCGTATTCGTGAGCTTTATGGCCGCACAGGTACACCTGAGGTGTGTGCTGAGTCGTGGGAGGTTTCGACACGTCCGGAGGGGATGAGTGTTGTCAATAATGGTGTATATGCGGGGCTATCGCTGGCTGAACTGGTGAGGCGTTATCAGGCGGAGCTGGTTGGTGTGGCGGCACCGCAGGCGGGGGAGTTTCCTTTGTTGTTTAAGGTGATTGATGCGCGTGAGCGTCTCAGTGTGCAGGTTCACCCTGATAATGCCGGTGCGGCAGAGCATGGTGGTGAGGCGAAGAATGAGATGTGGGTGGTGTTGGAGTGTAATCCGGGGGCGACGCTGTTTGCCGGGTTTAAAAATGGTGCTACAGCGGAGTCGTTGTGTGGGGCGTTGGCTGGTGGTTCAGCCGCAACTCTGCTTAATGAGATGGCGGTTCAACGGGGAGATGCTCTCTATATTCCGGGTGGACTGGTACACGCGATTGGTAGTGGCAATATGATCTATGAGGTGCAGCAGAATTCTAATACAACTTATCGGCTTTATGATTGGGAGCGTCGGGATAAAAACGGGCAGATGCGTCAGCTCCATATTGAAGAGGCACTGCGGGTGATCAATTGGGGCTTGGGAAGGCCGGAGTTTGTCCGGCATGTAACTAATGATCCGACCTGTACGACTGAGGGTAACCGATGTTATGAGGTTGTGAACAGTCCCTATTTTAAATTAAAGCGGTTCAGCCTCAGTAGTAGTGAGGCTATTGGGATTACGGGCGACTCATTTAGGGTGTTATTTGTAAAAGAGGGCCGCGTGGCGGTGACATCAGGGGGGTGCACAGTGGATTTGACCGCTGGCATGAGCTGTCTGATTCCGGCCATGGCGGGGAGTGTTTTATTTGAGCCGGATAATTCGGCTGAGTTGTTGGTGACGGCATTGCCATATGATTAAATCTTCTTATCAAGTTGCAACTGTTTTTGGTATTCCTATCAGGCTCGATATTTCGTTGATCATTCTGCTTGGTTTGTTGATTATGCAGTATGGTGATCCGATTATGGGGTTATTGGCGGCAGTGGCATTGCTACTCTCAATAACATTGCATGAGCTGGGACACAGCCTAGTGGCGATGGCTTTTGGTTGTCGGGTGCGGGATATAACACTGATGATGATGGGAGGGTGCGCTACGTTGTTGTCGATGCCGCGTAAGGCGTGGCAGGAGTTTCTGGTGGCGGCTGCCGGGCCAGCGGTGAGTTTGTGTCTGGCGGTGCTGGGGCTGACGGCGGTTAAATGGGTGCCGCAAGGTGGCTATATTGTGCTTAGGTCTAATTTTGAGTCGTTTTTATTTTATAACATTGGTGTGCTTAATGCGGTGCTTTTCCTGTTTAATCTGCTGCCGGCTTTTCCGATGGATGGTGGGCGCATACTGCGAGCGATACTGCAACAGTTTTTTATGTCGCGGCTGAAAGCCACCTGGGTGGCATCGCGGATAGGGCGTTTTATTGCGATTTTGATGGCGTTGTCGGTGGGGTATTCGTTGATCAGTGGAGAGTTCCACGGGTTTATGTTTATCAGACTGGTAATCGCCTATTTTGTGTATCAGGCGGCAGGTCGGGAGTATTTGGCGGTGCTGTATGAGTCGCAGCAGGGAGGCGGTGGTTTTGGCGGTGGCAGTAAACCGCCCGACGACACGGTGGTAGTTTCGCCTCCGCCTTATGGGTCGGGCAAGGAGTGGCATGATGTGCACCGCATGTGATATTTGCGGGGGAGTGTGAGCCTTGGGCTGTAAAAGTTGTGAACCGAAATTTGCTTATAACGCTCTGGTACTGCGTAAGGAGTACTCGGGTGTGGAGAATATGGTTCACGATTTTCTCTGGGCCTGGGATGAGTCGGGGCCATTTCCTTTAAAAGTATATGTGCCGAGTGAGACGCCGCTCCCTTTGCCAGGAGAGAGCGAGCGGCTAAAACTGCAACGGGTGCCGCTGGCAGGGAGGTCGAGGCTGGCACGTATAGCTGCTGAGCACCTGTGGCTTCCGGGACAATTACGACGTGATGGTGCAGAGGTGTTGCATGCACCGGTTTATATAACGCCTGTTGGTGCTCCGTGCCGTTTGATTGTGACGGTTCACGACCTCCACGTGTATACGCATCCCCATAGTTGCACTTTGACAAATCGACTCTATTACCGGCTTTTTATGCCGCAATCGTTGCGTGCGGCCACGACCATAGTGGTGTACAGCGATTATGTGAAACGGATGCTGGCAGAGCATCTGCCGCAGGTGGCTAATAAGGTGGTGACGGTGCTACCGGGGATAAACCGGATATTTTCAGTGTTAAATGGATATACCGGTTATGCGGCGGTAGAGCGAAAATTTAACTTACCACAGCGCTATCTGTTGTTTGTTGGTGATGTGGCTCCGCGGAAAAATCTACCGCGACTGTTGCGGGCTTTCAGAGAGATAGCTGTTGAGCAACCCGATTTGCAATTGGTGGTAGCCGGGCAATTGGCGCATACTGCGGAGGAGCGGTTGAGGTTTGTGATTGCGGGATTGGGGTTACAACAGCGGGTGCGTCTGATTGGGTATGTAGCGCGTGAGGTATTGCCGGCGCTATACTGGGGGGCAGAGGTAGTGGCTTTGCCGTCGCTCGATGAGGGTTTCGGGTTGCCGCTACTGGAGGCTCTGGCGTGCGGTACAGCGGTAGTGGGTGGGCCGGGTGGTGCCGCAGAGGTGTGTCATGAGGCTGTAGCTCATTGTGACCCTTACAGTGTAGAGAGCATAACAGCGGCATTACGGCAGCAGCTAAGAGGGGGGGCGCAGCGGGAGAAGGCACTGGCACAGGGGTTGGCACAGGTGCAGCGGTTTTCGTGGCGGCGGCATGTGGCGGCGATGGCCGATATATATCGGGAGGCTAGATGCGGGCACGGCGTAGCCGCAGCGCGTTGCTGATTACTGAGACAGAACTTAGGCTCATGGCGGCGGCGGCTATCATGGGATTGAGGAGCCAGCCGGTAAAGGGGTAGAGTATGCCGGCGGCTATGGGTATACCGAGAGAGTTATAGACAAAAGCGAAGAAGAGGTTTTGGCGGATGTTACGCATGGTGGCGCGACTGAGGGTGCAAGCTTTGGCGATACCGCGCAGGTCGCCCTTGACAAGGGTGACTCCGGCACTGGCCATGGCGGCATCGGTGCCGGTACCCATAGCGATACCTACATGGGCAGCGGCCAGAGCAGGGGCATCGTTGATGCCGTCTCCAGCCATGGCAACGACATGACCAGCATTGCACAAGGATTGGACTTGGTTGTATTTCTCCTCGGGGGAGACATTGGCCATGACGTTGTTGATCCCCAGGGTGGTGGCAACATGGCTGGCGGCGGCCTGGTTGTCGCCGGTGAGCATGTGGATTTTGAGTCCCAGCGCGTGGAGGCTGTTGACAGCTTCGGCTGTGGTGGCCTTGATGGGGTCAGTAATGGAGATGAGACCGGCGGCTTTGTTATCGATAGCAACAGCGGCGACACTGCCACCGCTGGTGAGGAGATTGGCAGTGTTGGAGGTGAGAGACTCCAGTTCTACTACATTTGACTCGGTGAGGTAGTGAATACTCCCCACGTGGACTTGGTGTCCTTTAACAATAGCGGTAACACCACCGCCGGGGGCAGCGACAAAAGCGGCGGCTTCGGGCAGGGGTGTATTGGAGTAGTCTTTAGCGGCGCGGACAATGGCAGCGGCGAGGGGGTGTTCGCTGTTTTGTTCGACTGCCGCTGCCAACATTATTATCTCCGCGTCGCTGTAAGGTGGTTCAGCATGAGTGGCGGTAACAGAGGGGCGGCCCTCAGTGAGAGTGCCGGTTTTATCGACAACAATGGTGTTAACACGTGCCAGAGTCTCCAAAGCTTCGGCATCTCTGATCAGAACACCTTCGGTGGCACCGCGGCCGATGCCGACTGTAATTGACATTGGGGTGGCTAAACCCAGGGCACAGGGACAGGCGATGATCAACACTGCTACGGCATTAACCAGCGCAAAAGCGAGACGTGGTTCAGGGCCGAAAAAGGCCCAAACCAGAAAAGCGATAATGGCGACAGAGACGACTACGGGGACAAAATAGCCGGCGACGCTGTCGGCCAGCCGCTGAATTGGGGCGCGACTGCGCTGGGCATCGGTGACCAGTTTTAGTATTTGCGAGAGGACGGTTTCGTCGCCTACTTTAGTGGCCTGCATCAGAAAAGCACCACTATGGTTTATGGTGGCACCGGTGACAGCATCACCGACATTTTTTTCAACAGGAACAGGTTCGCCACTGATCATTGATTCGTCGACACTCCCGTGGCCTTCGGTGACGAGGCCATCAGTAGGGACGCTGGTACCGGGGCGGACGCGGAGGATATCCCCAACGGCGACTTCGGCCAATGGCACTTCATGGTCGCCATCGGGACGAACGATCAGGGCAGTCATGGGAGCGAGGTTCATCAGCTCACGCATGGCGGCACCAGTCCGTTTACGGGCACGTAGTTCGAGAACCTGCCCGAGCATAACCAGAGCAATAATGACGGCGGCTGATTCAAAATAGAGCGGCAGCTCACCATGGTGGCGGAATGAATCGGGGAAGATTCCGGGGCTCACCAAGGCAACCACACTATAGATAAATGCGGCACCGGTGCCGATACCGATCAGCGTGAACATATTGAGGTTAAAGGTGGCGATCGAGCGCCAGGCACGTTTGAAAAAGGTGAGGCCTAGTCCGGCGACAACAGGTGTGGCCAGCACGAGTTCCAGCCAGCGAGCAACGTTTTGCGGGATGATTCTGGCAATGGGATTGCCGGGGATCATGCTACCCATTGAGATGATAAAGAGCGGGACTACCAGCACCAGCGAGACGACAAAACGGCGGGTCATATCGATCAGTTCGCTATCGTCATCAATAGCACCAGCCTCCTCCGGCTCCAGCGCCATACCACATTTAGGGCAGTCGGAGGGGCCGATACTACTGACCCCGGGGCACATGGGGCAGATATAGCGGGCGTTGGGGTCGGCCTTGCGTGGTGCTGAATTAGCGGAGCCTGAGCCAGAGCAACAGCAGCTTTTGGCAGGTGCGAGGAACTTCTTACGGCAGTGGTCGCAGCAAAAATAGAAGGTCTCATTATTCTTTTCAGCCGAGATAGCGGTCGTAGGATCGACCTCCATTCCGCAAATTGGATCAATTGCCATAGTACTCCTTATCAGTAATGTAAGCAATATATTATAGTGCTTTTGTTTGTTTAAGGCAATGTGGTATAGTATGAGTTTGAATTTCAGAGAGGAACGTTTAGTTCAGACAGCAGGTAACCTATGACATTAGCAGAGTTAGAACAGAGTTATGGTGAGTCGATGGCGGCGGTACGTGATGCGACCGACGCGACGGCTCTAGATCAGGTACGGGTGCGCTATGTAGGGCGCAACGGGCTGATTCCGGCACTGGTGAAACAGATGAAGGATGTGCCGGCGGCGGATCGCCCCGCTTTTGGTAAACGGCTACAGACGTGGCGGGCCGAGCTGGAGGAGTTGCTGGAGGCGCGCAAGGGAGAAGTGGCGGCACCGGTAGCGAGCGGCCCGGTTTTTGATGCGACGTTGCCGGGGCAGTGGTCTGTACCGGGAGTGGAGCATCCGGTGACACAGGTGATTGCCGAAGTGGCGCGTATTTTCGGCAAATTGGGTTTTACGGTGGCTGATGGTCCTGATGTAGAGACCAGATTCAACAACTTCACGGCACTTAATACGGCGGCGCACCATCCTTCAATGGATGCTGCCGATACATTCTGGTTTGATGATGATCTACTTTTGCGGACGCAGACTTCGCCGGTACAGGTGCGGGTAATGACAGCGCACAAACCGCCGGTGCGGATTATTACACCGGGTCGTTGCTACCGGCGTGATACGACTGACGCGACACACAGTGCCAACTTTCACCAGACTGAAGGACTCTATGTTGATACACGACCGGTATCGCTGGCCGATCTGAAATCGACTCTGGCCTATTTTGCTAGAGAGATGATGGGGAGCAAGGTAGGGGTAAGGTTCAGGCCGCACTTCTTCCCATTTACCGAGCCGAGTGTGGAGGTAGATTTTTCATGTCATATTTGTGGCGGTAGTGGTTGCAGGGTTTGCAAGCAGAGTGGTTGGATTGAGATAGCGGGAGCGGGGATGGTTGACCCGCGGGTCTACCGTTTTGTCGGCTACGATCCTGAAGAGGTGTATGGTTACGCCTTTGGTATGGGGGTTGAGCGGATTGCCATGATAAAATACGGGATCAAGGATATCCGACATCTCTATGAGAACGATGTCAGGTTTTTGAGTCAGTTCGGTTAATTAACGGGAGCCATTTTGAGACGGCCAAAAGAGGAGCAGTGGGTTTAGCAGTGCTGCCGACAATAAGATGAGCGTAACTACATACAACAGCGGTTCAGCAGAACATTGCGCACCATGGCGGCAGTGGGGGGATGATCTTGACCAGGCTGCTATCGGGCAGATGGAAGATGCCTGCTCGTTGCCGGTGGCGTTGGCCGGGGCGCTGATGCCTGATGCTCATGTAGGGTATGGGTTGCCAATAGGTGGAGTTCTGGCGACTGATAATGCAGTGATCCCTTATGCGGTGGGGGTAGATATTGCCTGTCGTATGCGATTAACGGTTTATCATTGTGCGGCGGATCGTTTGCCGGGGATGCGTGACCGATTGGCTAAGACAATTGAGCGCGAGACCCGCTTTGGGGTGGGGTGTACATTTGACAGACGGCGGGAACATCGGGTGATGGATGAAGAGTGGAGTGTTTCGCCAGTGACCAAGCGGCTGCGCGATAAGGCGTGGGGACAGCTCGGCACCAGTGGTAGCGGTAACCACTTTGTGGAGTTTGGTGACTTCACGGTAGATGAAGCGCAGGGGAGGGCACTGGGGGTGTCGGCGGGGAGTTATCTGGCATTATTATCGCACTCAGGGTCACGTGGTAGCGGGGCGCAGGTTTGTCAGGAGTACAGCAAAAGAGCGGCTGCCAGGCAGAAAAATCTGGCTAAGAATCTGCGACATCTGGCATGGTTGCCACTTGACGAGGCAGATGGTCAGGAGTATTGGGCAGCGATGGAGCTGATGGGACGTTACGCTGCGGCGAACCATGAGTTGATCCATGAACACATAAATCGGGTACTCGATTTTGATGAGTTACTGGAGGTGGAGAACCACCACAACTTTGCCTGGCGTGAGCACCATGTAATTGATGGCGAAGAGCGCGAGGTGGTGGTACATCGCAAAGGAGCGACACCGGCCGGTGCCGGGGTGTTGGGGGTGATTCCAGGGTCAATGGCGACACCCGGTTATCTGGTGCGCGGCAAAGGGTGTGCGGCAGCACTGCATAGTGCGTCACATGGAGCCGGACGGGTGATGAGTCGCAGCAAGGCGTTGCAGTCGTTTACCTGGAGCAGTGTGAAGAAACGTCTGGCAGAGGCGGGCGTGGAGCTGCTTAGTGCTGGATTAGATGAGATACCTGATGTTTATAAAGATATTAATGAGGTGATGGCAGCTCAGAGTGATCTGGTTGAGGTGTTAGGACGCTTTGATCCCAAAATTGTGAAGATGTGTCCGCAGGGCGAGCGGGCAGAGGATTGAGGCAGTTGTGAAAAAGAAACCGTTCAAATATCCGAGAGTGGAAAAGGAAAATATCGCTAAAAACACAGCGGTCAAGGCTTTTGCGGCAAATTTCGCGCGACGGGTTGTTACCGCCGAGGCCGTTTATGAGGTCGCCGGCACAGACCACACGAAAGCTCATGATGAATTTCAGAAGAACGGCTATACGATTCTGACGCATCGCGAATGTCCGAGCCTACTCGCCTCGGGTCAGATGTTGTTATGGCCAATTGATGAGGCCAGCCCCAAGTTTTCTATTGATCAGCGGCGGAGGCGAATTTCGCACATAACGGCAAAAGCAACTAAAAGTGAGTTAGGACAATTTTTAACCCCATATACTACTGCTTGCTTTATGGCATCGTTGTTTGAGTCGGGGAATGGCAATGTGTGTAGCCTGCTAGATCCTGGCTCAGGGATTGGTTCTCTTTCAGATGCTTTTTTGAAGGAGAAATGCCTTAGCTTCTACAAAGTACATGTTACGGCGTGTGAGATTGATAGTAAATTAATAGATGAGCTTAAGGAGACATTGCAAGATATTGAGTCCGATATTGTTCATGGTGATTTCATCGAGTTGGCGGTTAATTGGCTACAGTTTGAGCCTAAACGTCGCTTTACTCATGCTATTTTAAATCCGCCTTATAAGAAAATTCGTTCATCCTCTTGCACTCGAAAATTACTCAGGCATGTGGGCATAGAGACGGTTAATTTTTATTCAGCATTTGTTGCGCTCAGCCTGAAGCTCCTTGAGCATGGTGGGCAACTTGTCGCCATCATCCCCCGCAGCTTTTGTAATGGCCCCTACTATAAGCCGTTTCGCCAGATGATCCTAAAGGAGTCTGTTATTACACATATCCATCTTTTTGAGTCACGGCGAGATGCGTTCAAAGAAGAGGGAGTACTTCAAGAAAACGTGATTATCAAACTTGTAAAAGGGGGTACTCAGGGAGATGTTACTATCTCTGTCTCCACGAGTGATTCATTTGCAGACTATCGTCAAGAAGATAGATTATTCAGCGATATTTTAAAGCCTATGGATACAGAGGTGTGGCTGGCAGAGTCTCCCACTCATCTTATTCATTTTAATGGGTCGAGGTTCCTCGGACCATATGAGGGTTAGTTAAGGAGAAAGCATGAAAGTACCTGTTAGTTGGTTGAATGAGTATGTAGATGTGGCCGATTTATCGGTTAAGGAGCTGTCGGATAAGCTCACATTTGCGGGGATTGAGGTTGAGGGGGTAGAGACGGTCGGGGCGTTGCTTGACGACAACTTTGTGGTTGGCGAGGTGGTAGCGTGTGAGCGGCATCCCAATGCCGACAGGTTGTCGGTGTGTCGGGTCTCTGATGGGGCTGAGGAGTGGCAGGTGGTTTGCGGTGCTCCTAATGTGCGGTCGGGGCTGAAGGTAGCCTTTGCCAAGATCGGGGCGGTGGTACCTGAAGGCGGGTTTGTTATTAAGCGGGCCAAGCTGCGTGGGGTGGAGTCGTTTGGTATGATCTGCTCGGCACGTGAGTTACAGCTCTCGGAGGATCATGAGGGGATCATGGAGTTGGATGGGGCATTGGTGGCGGGTACGTTATTACGTGAGGTGTTACCGGCACCGGAGACGGTGTTTGATCTGGAGATCACTTGGAACCGCAGTGATTGCCTCTCGATCATCGGTGTCGCCAGAGAATTTGCCGCAGTGTTGAAGCGGGAGCTACGCTTGCCGTCGGTCGATTTCAGCGAGGCAGGTGAGCCGGCGAGTAGCTTTGCCAAGGTGGTGGTGGAGGATACTGTGGGGTGTCCACGCTATACGGCGCGGATATTGCAGGGGATTAAAGATAGACCGTCACCGGCTTGGATGAGTCGGCGACTGGAGCTGTGTGGTGTCAGATCGTTGGGGCTGACTGTAGATGTGACCAACTATGTGATGCTGGAGTGCGGACAGCCGCTGCACGCTTTTGACTACACTACATTAGCGGAACGGACTATTGTGGTACGGCGGGCGCGGCAGGGTGAAGAGCTGACAACAATTGATGGCGAGGTGCGCCGACTCGATACAGATATGGTAGTGATTGCCGATGCCGTCCGGGCGACAGCAATAGCGGGTGTGATGGGTGGTGAGGCGACTGAAGTAACCGGCACGACGAGCAATGTGTTGCTCGAGAGTGCGACCTTTGCGGCACCATCGATCAAGGCGACAGCGACAAAACTTGGGATGCGGAGTGAGTCGTCGCACCGCTTTGAGCGGACGGTTGATGGTGAACTGGCTGACTGGGGGAGTCGGCGGGCAGCGGCATTATTGGTTGAGCTGGGTGGAGCCACTGCGGCGCCGGGCGTCATTGACATTGACAACCGCAAGGCAAAATCGACTACAGTAGCGCTACGTTTTAAACGGGCACGCGATGTGATTGGGGTTGAGCTTGGCGACGACGCTATGGTTGAAATATTGGAGCGGCTCGGTTTTGTGGTGACAGAACGTGATGGAGTGAGGGGGGTATTTAAAGTCCCCAGTTGGCGTTGTGACATAGAGCTTGAGGCCGACCTGATAGAAGAGGTGGCACGGATGCACGGGCTGGATGCCATACCGGAGAGAGCACCTGTGGCGGTAGTATCAAGTGATAACGATGAGCCTTTCCGGGCACGGGCTAAGTGCAGGGCCACACTGACGAGTCTAGGATTCACTGAAGCGATGCACTATAGTTTCCTGTCGGCGGCGGAGCTTGACGCATTTGACAAGCGAAGCGGTGCGGGGCGGCTGGTGTTGCCGAATCCGGTTAGTGCTGATTATGCAGTGATGCGCGACAGCCTGCTACCGCAGATGGTCGGTACACTGGGGCGTAACGCATCTCGTCAGGTTATGAGTTGCGCGTTGTTTGAGATGGGGCGAGTCTTTGGTAACAGTAGTGGGCACCCTTGGGAAGAAGAGCGTGTGGCACTAGGTATTTTGGGGGCGGTTGGCAGAGGCAAACTTGACCTGCGGCGGCCGGTTAAAAACGACGAAGCGGTTTTATGGCTCAGGGGAGCACTTGAAGCTTTGGCGGTAAAACTACATGCCGGCAGAGTTGAGCTGCGCGGTTGTGAACATCCGGCGATGGAGAAGGGGTGGGCCTTTGAGATAGTGATTGACGGGAAGATGACGGGTGTTATGGGGGCGATCAGCGGGGCGTTGCGTCATCAATGGCGCTTGACAGCACCGATGGTTGTGGCGGAGTTGCAGGCCGAGGTATTACTGGCAAACAGTTTTGCCCGTGGTGTATTGCAGGATGTACCGACTTTCCCGGCGGTGCGACGCGACGTGGCATTTTTGATTTCTGAGAGCGTCACACACGAGGCGATTGTGGGGTGTATCAAAAAAGTTGCGCCACAAGAGTTGACGGGAGTGGAAATCTTTGATATGTTTAACCTTGTTGAAAGCGGAGTTGTTTTGCGTAGCGTCGGTTATGCATTGGAATTTCGTTCAACGAGCCGGACATTGACTGACAACGAGGTCAACAAGGCTATTGAGAAGGTCATGCAGGCGTTGAAAGACGAGCTTAAGGTAGTCATTCGCGACAAATGACCATTGGAGTTGAAATGGGCCCTGCTGTGAGCGTGAATTGGCGGATATTTTTCCGACCTACGTGTTAACTGAGGGGGTGGCAATGCCACGGGTTGGATGCTGGTTTTGCATAAAAACCGGATTACACGAAGTGAACGTTGGTGCCCCCGACCTTAAATTATTAAGGTCGACGAAGTTACTGCCGCTACGCCACAGTGGGGTTTTTTTATCCTGAGGTGTAAAGGTGAGAGATTCAGGGGTGACATCACTGGAGAGTGTCAGGATGCGCAGTGCGGTATTAACGGCGTTGCGGCGCTATTTTATCGCTGAGGGTTTTTATGAAATAGAGACACCGGTAATGATTGCGGCACCGGCGTTGGAGTTGCATATCGATTCACCCCGGGCAGGTCAGGGAGGGTGGTTGCGGGCATCGCCCGAGTTGCACATGAAAAGAGTTCTGGCGGCGGGGTGCGAGCGGATATTTCAGATTGGCCCTTGCTTCAGAGAGGGAGAAAGGGGCTCACGGCACAATCCTGAGTTTACGATGTTGGAGTGGTATCGGAGTAGTGCCGGCGCGGCCGAGATAATGGATGATACGGCGGCACTGTTACGCTTTGTGGCGTTAGAGGTTTTGGGGTGCACACAGTTTAAACGTGATGGGGTGGTAGTTGATGTGGGCTTGCCGTGGAGTATTATTACGGTACGTGAGGCTTTTATGCAATGGGCCGGCTGGGATCCGGTGGTGAGTTATGATGCGGAACGGTTTGATCTGGATATGGTAAATCTGGTTGAGCCGGCGTTACCACGTGATAGGCCGGTGGCTTTGGTTGAGTATCCGGCAGCGGCGGCGGCATTGGCACGGCTGGTGCCGGGTAATGCGGCAGTGGCCGAACGGTGGGAGGTTTATGTAGCGGGGATGGAGCTGGCCAATGCCTATGGTGAGTTGACAGATGCGGAGATACAACGACAGAGGTTTGCTGAGTGTGCTAAGCAGCGGGAGGCTTTGGGGCGCGAGGTGTATCCTTTGGACGAACCTTTTCTGGAGGCACTGGAGCGGGGGATGCCGGAGTCCGGTGGTATAGCACTTGGGGTTGACCGGTTGGTGATGCTGTTTCAGGAGGCATCTGCGATAGAAGATGTGCGGCTTTTTTGTGTGCCCCGTTGAGAAGGGGGGCGTGTGACCAGAAAAGGGATCAGACCAAGTGAGTTGGTGGCTATAACAAGCGCATGACCGACGAGGCTGAGGGTGATGAGGTGGAGGCTGCTCAGGTTAATTGAGCCAGCCATAGCCTGTGCTACATACTCGCGCAAGCCGAGTCCGCCAATGGAGAGTGGCAGTGCTGAGACAATACCGAAAACAGGGATGATGGTCCAGATATCGACCTCGGGGATATTTAATGCGAGCGCTTTGATAATGAAGAGGTTTTGCCATACCCTGATGATCTGTGTAATAAGACTGTAGAGAGCTGCTTTGAGAAAGGGCCGGGGGGTGGCGGTTATGGTGACAATACTCCAGAAAATACGGGCAAGCCGGTATGGGGCGAAGCGTGATGGTGGTTGTGTGCGCAGGAGGGTTTTGGCAATTAGCGGGGTAATAATAACCAGCAGAGTGGCACAAACAGCGACGATGCAGGCGGCTGTGGTGCCGTAGAGTTTGTCGGTGAGCGCGATGGCACCGATCATGGCGAGGGAGTAGAGACCGAGGAGGCGATCGGCAATCAGCGAGGCTACTATAAAGTGGCGCTGTGGCACGTGGGGTGTGATCAAGGTGCCGCGGATGATGTCGCCACCGATATTAGTGGGGAGAAAGCTGTTAAAAAACATGCCGCTCCAGTGGGCGGCAGTAATGGAGATTAGGGGGATAGAGCTACTGTGGCTTTGCAGCAGGGCGTGCCATGCTCCCATACCGGTGAAACCGGCTATAACCAGCAACAGGGTGGCCAGAACGAGTGGTTGCCAGGCGGCGTCGCGCAAAAGGTGCCAGAGGTTGTCGGCACCAACAAGATTGAAGGTGATAGCCAGTAGCGTGATTGAGACAACTACTTTAAACCAGATGAACAGGTGTTTTTGCACGGCTTACGGGAGCAGTTTAGGCGGAGTTTTACGACATCCCGGCATGGCGGGTTTTGACGATCTCCAGAGCTTCGTCGAAGTCGGAAGGGGTGACCAGAAAATAGTGGCAACGGCTGCCGGTGGCGCTGCTGACCTCTTGGCGCAGGCGTTTACTGAGAGGATTGAGAATAGCGACAAGGAGTTCTTTACCCATTTTTTCAAAGGGGATAACACCCTGGAAGGTGATATAGGGGAGCGGAAGTTTCTGGAACGATTCTGCCTGCAGGTCGAAGTTTGTCAGCGAGACTATGGGGAGGGAGTAGGTGTTGGAGAGTTTTATCAGGATGGCATCAAGACCGGGAACAGAGCGGAAGGCGAGGCCGTGGAGAGCTGAGATGGTGGTGATGGCTTCGCCGGAGATGAGATCTGTTAGATCACTGACGACACCGGCGTATTGTTCTTCGGTAATCAGTGACTGCTGGCGCAACTCCCATAGTAGATCCATCTCATCGGTCAGAACGTCACGCCGTTTCTGGGGGTCGATTTCGAGTGAGGCAGGTTTGACAGGAGGGGTGTCGGCGGTAGGTGCCTGCGGTTCTGATTCGTCGCTGATGCCGGCCAGAAACTGTTCCAGTCGAGTAACAACAGGAGCTGTTTCCGGGGCGATAGTCTGTAACATTTCGAGTTTTTCATAGACAGCAACGGCTTCGTTTTTATCGTTTTCCCGAATCAGCACTGTGGCCAGACGAGCCAGAGTTTGCGCGGCTTGTACGCCGTCGCCGGCTTTCAGGTAAGCTGTGGCCAGCATCTCCAGCGATTCACGGTCATCGGGCATTTGCTCGAGGATGGTGGAGACGAGTCTGATAATTTCATGAGCGTCGAGGTCATCACCATCCATACCGGGCTCGTTATCGGCATCGGCTGAGCGGGTAGTGTGGTCAGATGCGGCATTTTCAGTGGATGGTGGTGTGATGGCAGAGGCGAGAACTGCGACCATCTCAGCCAGTTCGGGACTGACAGAGGCGTATGGTGCCAATAATTGATGAGTGCCGGAGATCCGCTCAGGGATGTTTGATTGGAGAGCCAGTCGCCCCAGACGTGTGCCATATTCGGTAGTACGGCGTGTCTCACTTAATGCAGTACTGGCGCGGAAAACCTCGCCGAGAGCTTCAGGGTCGTTTGGGGTATGCTCTAAAATTTGTTCAAAAATGGTGAGTGTATCCCAATGTGCGTCGAGAGCTGTGTCGTCCTGCACTTTTTTGTTATCGCTCATTGTTCGGCCCCTATTGGTTGTGAGAGGTTAAGGACAATCCCAGGTGGTTCGCTATCGGGGTATGGCCAGTCTCTCACGCTATTACCTTGTATTACGAAATTGGCAATAGTTTGCCTTTTTTTTGGAGTTTTGACAATAACAATACAACTGCGCTTTCAAGGGGTGGAGTGGCTGGGGTTAGTGACGAGGCCTAGTTGGATAGCTTGTTGAAGGAGATCACGGGCTACGGGAAGAGCGGAGGTGGCACCGAAACCGCCGTGTTCGATGATAACAGTGATGATGAGTTGGGGGTTGTGGTAGGGGACAAAGCAGGTGAACCAGGCGTGATCGGGACTGCCACTGACTTCGGCGGTGCCGGTTTTGCCGCACACTTCAAAGTCGGGGATATTGGCGTTGCGTCCGGTGCCGGAGGTGACGGTCTGGCGCATCAGAGCGGCAACAGTGGCGGCGGCGGCGGGGGTGGCCAGACGATTCATAAGAAGGGGCTCACTCCGGGCATTGAGGTATGGTTGCCACAGCTCCCCCTTGGCGGCAACAGCGGCAGTGAGCATAGCGACGTGGAGCGGAGTCATTAACAGAGTTCCCTGGCCAATGGCGTGTTGGGCAATGGCGGCACGTTGTTTTGGTGCCAGTTGCTTGAGGTTGCCGGCTGCAGAGGAGATGGTAGAGTCGGAGCTGCTGAAGATAGGAATTCTTTCGTTAATGTGGGCGGCCTCGGCCATGATATTAAAACGTTCGGCACCACAGGCGAGGCCGAGTTGGGCAAAGTAGACGTTAGAAGAGCGGGCAAAGGCGTCGGCCAGGCCGAGGCGACCATAGCCGGCCCATGTTTCATTACGCCGTTTATACTCCCAGTATGTGCTGTCGCGGATAGGTGAGGTGTGTGGTGCGGCGTAGAAGCCTTGGGCCGGGCAATCGTAGGTGGGGGCGAGGCGTTGAGCAGCGGCCATTAAGGCGATGGCGATCTTGAAGGTGGAGCCGGGGGGGTAGCGTCCTTGCAGGGCGCGGTTAAGCATGCGAGCCTGATCTTTACCGCTGGGTATAGGGTTGGTGGGGTCGAAGGAGGGTGAGCTGACAAGAACTCTGATGGCACCTTTGGGGGTGATGGCGACAACCGCACCGGGGCGATTGGCTAGGAGATCGTAGGCATGTTGCTGCAGGCGGGCATCGATGGTTAGAGCCTGGTAGAGACCTTCGGCCTCGGTGCGGGCAAGGAGATTGCGTCCGAATTGTTCGCGTTCGCGGCGGGTGGTGAGGGCGGCACCGGTGAGGGAGGCGTTAGCGGCGCGTTCGACTCCGGCCAGACCGTAGAAGGGGTGGGCATAGCCGACAACATGGGCGGCTGCAGGGCCGAGTGGGTAGAGGCGTTGGTTGGGGTCGTTATCGATTGAGCTAGCCAGTTTGACACCGTTGATATCATAGATGGTACCTCGTTTGACCTGTTTTTCAGCGGCATCGGGGCGGGGGTTGTGGCGGCGCATAAAAGCCATAAAGGCGTGGTGGCGGAAGCCGGCGAGTTGCCAGGTGGCCTGATAGGCGAGGATGGCTATCAGGGAGAGGGTGGTGGCAATGGCAAAGAGGGGGGAGAGTTTGGTTTTTTTGGCTTTGGGGAGGGGCAGTGCCATCATGCAGATTGTAGTGATGGTGAGGAGAAGCAGAAAAACTATTCGCAACATCCTGATGAGAGCCAGGGTGCTTTCTGTGCCCAGGAGTGTTGTGGAGGGGTCAGGCATGGGCAGGGGGTGGGGTGGCGGGACTTAGGGCCAGCAGGTAACCGCTGTTGGCGGCGACTTCGAGTTTGATTTTGTCACTGGCGTGGAGGTTATTAAACGTCTCTACAACGACTCCATGGTAGCGGGGGGTGTCGAGAGAAGTGGGGTCACGGTAGAGGGTGAGATTCCAGAAGGTGCCGGGAGGGAGGGTATCTTCGAGGCGGACGGTGTGGACACGGCTGGCACTGCCATTAACAGCGATGATAAACCAGCGTGTGCCGCTGCGGCGGGCGATGACAAAATAGAGGTCTGGTTCGCTACGGAGCGGGATGGTTTCGTCCCAGATATTATCGGGTGGGAGCTCACTCCAGAGGGTAGTGAGTGGTTGGGCCGCCAGAGGGAGGTGAGGGCAGGGGAAGGTGGCGATTACGGGGAAAGGGGAGGTGGCAACAAAGGGGGTGATGAGGCGTTGGAGAGTGGTAGCGGAGTGGTGGTGGCTGCGTGGGGGTGTGAACAAGCCGAGCACACCATGAGTATGGGCGAGGTGGCAGAGGGAGGTGGGGGTGGTGGGTAGGTCGGCTGTGATGTGGATGGGTGTGGTGGAGAGATCGGGAAGGGAGTACCAGGCAGCAGCGGCAACAATCAGTAAGATGTTACTGGAGGCAGCAGTGGCGGCGATGGTGGTGAGTTGAGCGGCAGTGGCGGCATCGGGGGGAGAGGGGAGGTCACCGACTTTAATGGCGGCGATTCC
>JAAYNR010000273.1 GCA_012520735.1 Lentisphaerota bacterium
CAGCACGAACTTGAAGAAGCCGGTAGGTGATTCTGGTGGACGCACCACTACTGTGGTCTTGTCGCCATTGGCCACCAGTGTTGTCAGCACCTGCCACGGCTGCCCCAGCCTGGCGGTCCACTGCACCTCATAGGTGCGACCAACCAGTGTGCTGAAGACCAGACGCATCCCGGTGTGGGTCATGCTGATCATCTCGGCGGCAAATGTGCCGACCGTAACACCCGGTGCTTCCCAGTACTTGTTGATCTCATCAACAATGGCGAAGTCGTATTTTTCGCCAATCACCAGCCCCGGCACCTTGAAGCGAGCGAAGTATTGCGGCCCGGCCTTGACCGACACCACACCGAGATACTCAAAGTCAAAGTCACCCGGCCCGGTCACCAGGAAGAGCATGATGTCACCATCGACCTCCACGTCGTAAGCAATAAACTCCACGTAAACTCCGTCTTCAGCCGAGTAGGCGCGTACGTCAACATCCGAGCTTAGTGCACCGCTACCACGGAAACCGGCATTTAGCGGCTCGCCTTTGTTACTGCCAACACCTTGACCTGAAAGGAGTTCATAGGAGATCACAATCAGCCCATTGGTGTAGACGGCACGGCTACGATCTTCGTTATCGCCATCTGCGCTGTTGGCATCCGGAGGCTCGACCAGATATTTAGAGTTGGCGGCAAAGCGGATCTCGTAAGCACCGGGGGCAAGACCTGGGAATTCGTAGTGGCCTTCTGCATTAGTATTCGTCTGAGCCACTTTGACACCGTCGCGCCAGAGTTCAACCACCATTCCTTCGTTGACACCATCGTCATCCTCATCACGTACCGAGTTGGCTGCCAAGTCCTGGTTTCCGTTTGTCACCTTTAACAGAAAAGGGTAGGCTTAGAAAACGTGGAGAGAGGTGGCAGAGGTGGAGGAGCCACAGAGACTCAGTGCGCCCATAGGGCGTGCTGGGAGGGACTCTGGAGCAGCCCCCACATGCATCCTTGTCTAATTACTATAAAACTGCTATCTTATATGACGTTTTTTACAATTAGTCGCTTTTAATACGGTAGCTATCAAACAGGGAGGTATGTTAATGAAAATTCAGTTTTTTGGTGCTGCTCACACAACTACCGGATCAATGCACCTAGTTGAGGCTAACGGCCTGAAGATTCTCCTCGATTGTGGTCTCTATCAGGGGCAACGTAAAGAGGCTTTTGAACGTAACCGTAACCTCCCTGTCAACCCCGCCGAGATCGATTATGTACTTCTTTCGCATGCTCATATCGACCACAGTGGAAACCTCCCTACTCTGGCTCGCCACGGCTTTCGCGGTAAGGTGATCTCTACCACCGCTACCAGAGAGCTCTGTGATGTGATGTTGCGTGACTCCGCCTTTCTGCAAAAGCAGGATGTCGACTATGTTAATAAAAAACGCGTCGCACAGGGTAAGGCACCGTTTGAACCGCTATATCTACCGCCTGATGTCGATAAAATTATCTCGCAGTTTCAAACTGAGCCGCTGAAACGACAGGTTGATCTCGGTAATGGCGTAAAATTGGTAATGCACAGTGCCGGTCATATCCTCGGCTCAGCGATTATCCAGCTCGATGTCACCGATGCCACAGGTGCTTCGAAACGACTCGTCTTCACCGGTGACCTCGGCCAGCCAGGTCAGCCGATCATCCGCCCCGCTGATACGGTTAGTGATGTCGATGCTCTTATTATCGAGAGCACGTATGCCGATCGTGAACACCCGCCCAAGGACGACGTTTCAGGTCGACTGAAGTCGTATATTGAGGAGATACACCAGCAAAAAGCCCGTCTTATCATCCCCGCTTTCAGTGTTGGCCGTACCCAGCATATCCTCTACTATCTCAGTGAGCTGCTGGAACATAAACGGATACCCTTAACACCTGTTTTTGTCGACAGCCCGCTCTCGCTTAAAGCTACTAAAATCTACGCTGAACACCGTGAGTGCTATGGTGACGATGCCTCCGACCGCCTCCGCTCCGGCGACGATCCCCTTAATTTCCCCGGCCTCAAGTTTATCGAGAGCGTCGAGGAGTCTAAAGCCCTCAACGCCCTCTCCGGCCCTATGATTATCGTCTCTGCCTCTGGTATGTGTGAGGGTGGTCGAGTCCTTCACCACCTCAAAAAAAGCGTCAGTGATCCCCGTAATATTATCCTGATCGTCGGTTATCAGGCCGAACACACTCTTGGACGCCGTATTGTTGAGTACCAGTCACCACTCCGTATTCTGGGCGATGAGTTTGAATTGCAGGCGCGCGTTCATACTATTAATGCTCTCTCGGCCCACGCCGACCGCAGCGCACTCATGGCCTGGCTCGACAGCATCAAACCAACGGTTAAAAAGGCCTTTGCCGTTCACGGCGATGAAGATAAAGTGACCGCTATGGTTGACTTGCTCCATCAACACGGTGTCGATGAGGCCGTTGCGCCCGTCTCCGGTCAGAAGTTCACTCTGTAATAAAATAAGCCGGACTCGTCTTCTTAAACTCCCGTCCGGTCCATAAAGCGACCCCCGGTGTGAGTCCGGCCTCTTCTGTTATCCCGCGCAGAGCAGCCTCGACCGCCTCGCGTGTTGGCGCATGTATCATGGCGTAGAGGTTGTAAGGAAAAATATCGAAAGCAGCCCGCTCGTAGCAATGGGATACCAGCGGACTTGCAGCCGCAATCTCTCCAGCCCGGCTCACCTGCGCGGCCTCTACAAGCCAGGCGCACATCGCATTGGCACTCATCCCCGCCTGTCGATGGTGCAGTATCAACCCCATCCTTCTGATTACACCACACGCCAGCCACTCTTGACATACTCTCAGCAATTCACCCACCTCTATCCCCACCTCTTTAGCTACACTATGAAATGGCTCTGCTACTAAAGGGAGCTCACCCTGCAAACACCGCACCACCGCTCTCTCCCTTTCGCTAAAAGTTCCCGCAGCCACAGCAGCAGTCGGGATAACTCTCCTATTCCCCCTCGCACCACCAAAAACAGCCGCTATTTTAAATGTCCGCAAAGCCGGCATACTATATAAACGGTACGGTGAAAATAGCTCACTTAACCTTGCAAAACTCTCCCCTAACCTATCTGCCTCAGCCGACAGTGTAAACCATAAGTTGAGTTTATTGCTGCGGCTGTAACAGTGTGTCACACCAGTCAGTGGCACCACAATAGCTGCCGCCTGCTCCAATTCGCCTTCCGGTACTGCCACCGCACAAAGGGTACTGGCATAACCGAGACGCCTCCCCTCAAAAACTGCCCCGAAACGTCGTATCGCTCCCTGTGCCTCAAGCTTGTACACCTCTTGCAATACCGTCATCTCACTCACTCCCAACTGATGCCCCAGCTCAGCAAACGGACGCTCCACCGGCATAATCGACTGTTGCAGCATGGTTACTAGTCGGCTACCCACAGTAGTTGCCGCACTCTCTTCAAACGCCCCCATCTGCCGTCCTGTCAAAGTAGTTACCTCATCCATGCCGCACACTGTTCCAGCAATTTTTCACCCTCTGATACCGAGCCTACCCACGTGTCCAGCATCAATAACGTCGGATCAAGTTCTCTTATCAGTTGCTCAAAATGGATCTGCGACAGCGAGATGTGTACAATTTTCCCTGCCGCCTGTATCGCCCGGTACATCTCCAAATGTGCCGGGCCATTCGGCGGCTCACCAGGTGTCGGTGTGTATTGCACCACCCTTAACATCGACAGCAAATCATTTGCCGGCAAAGCACATGCTGAGCCCACCATGTACTCACCCTCACCGGCATCACGAGCCACCGCCATCATCAGCTCCTCATACCCCTTTGTCCAGATGCTCTCAGGGTCATGCCGGAAGGATGACGGTCGTGAAAAATATGCCTCTTCAACTTCAAACCAGATGGTTCTGTCGTCAAAATGAGGTGTGCCACCCAGACACATCACCCACCCCGCCATCTGCAGTGCCGACGGCAACGCCTCACCCCCCCACCATCTGTTCTCCAGTTGATGCCGCGTCGCCGCTACCCGGTAAGCAGGATCCAGCCAGATATCCTCACACTTCTCCACTGTCGGCAGCGGTGTCGGTTTTTCGCATCTCTGTGGCGCAATCACCGAAACACAAGGCCGCTCCAGCCGCTCACCTTGCCACAGTGCCGTCAAGCGCCGCTCCGCCTCTGCCCAATCTGCTTTATAAGGTGATACCATCGACTCTCCTTCAAGCTACCTGTAAATATATGCTTTATGTTGCCTTGGCCCCAGTCCAGCGGATCACATCATCCAGATCATCCAGAAAAACCGGTTGTAGCCAGGCCCAAAGCCCCGCTGTTGAAGCCACTCTGATGCGGACATACTTTTCATCGCCTTTAAAGTTATATGCCGCCTCTTCGCCAACAACCCGCTTTAACTCACGCCCACCCTCACCGAAAAACTGGAAAACCGTCCGCTCCGCCGACTGCTGCTGCAACTTAACCGTCATCCCTTTGCGTGTAACTCTATAATCTTTAATCATCACCCCGGTTGAAGCGTAAAACCGCCCATGGCGGATCGCCTCTGCCACATTCTCCACGGTTAATTTCGGCACCCGCACCACATTAAACCCAATCCCCCCACGCGGTGAACGCGGCAATGGCGGTGAGTAGTAGTCGTGGGCATCGTCATTGGCCAACCCATAATAGCGGTGTCCCGCTGTCAGCAAAGTGTCCCACATATTGTCACCCGGTTCATATCCCGGTATCGGATGGGCATTGCAATCAGGACCAGCATTACAGATCTCAAAGTGATTGCAGTTTTTTAACTTCAACATATCGTCGTTATTCACTGCCCAGTACCAGTTGGGATGACACACCACCGGTATCCCGCCAGCCTCAATTGTGTTGTCGATCCCTTCCTGCAGAATCACTCGAGCCTGTCGCGCACTCTTCCGTTTCGACGGTTTAGGTGCCACCGCTTTAGTCACATTGACCCCTACCACATGACAACACGCCTCACCCGTAAACTCCGAACACGGCACCCCCAACAACCCTGCCCCGTCAGCGTAATCTGCCGGCAGTGTCAAACGGTTGTGATCAGCCACTCCCAGAAAATCGTGCCGCTGTAAACGGTAAAAATCCCCCACCTGACGCGGTGTCGCTCTCCCGTCACTACGGTTTGTATGACAATGTAACGTCCCCTTATACCACTTCATAATCTAACTCCTCACAGTTAACTTAAGAAAATTGTCGTCATCAGTCGCATAGCTTACGCAAGGCACCCACCCTTTACAAGACCAAACCAAACAACCTCAAACTTTACCCAGAGCCGTTGCCATAATCGTACGGCTGACAAACACCTCCACCCCATCAGCCGCTTCAGTGATCCTGTCATCAGTAAAGATGGTCACCTCACTCTCCTCAGCTCCTGCCTCGGCAGCTAGACGCCGCACCCACGCCTCAATCGCCCCTTCGGCGTAGCTCTGTGCCTCCGGCATCTCGGCAAACACCGGTGCCCCCGGTAACCCACTCACATGAAACTGCCCCAACTCATCCGGGACAATCGACACACGGTGCTCTACCCGCACCCGACTTGTAACAGCCCCAACCGCATTGGCCACATCACCATCTTGAGGCACTACCACCTCCGTGTTGAGCCGTTTGCCGGCTCCCGGCAACAAGAATGATGCCGGTGCCCCGATCCCTACCACCGGGACCCCAAGGTCAAAACTCACACCTAAACCGTCAATGGCATTACCCAGCCCACGCTTCAGCAACTCTGCCGCCAATGGCTCCCCCGCACCGTTAATCTCACGTCCGTCACACATCTCCGCCAGCCTGGCCAACAGTAACGTCTCTGCCAGACGGTACTCCGCCCGCTCAATTACACGGCGCGCAAGTGTTACCGCGTCAACTCTCTCCCCCACACCAAGTACCGCCGCATAAGCTACTGCATACTCTCTGTTCCACATCGACATCTCACCCAGCACGTGAAGGGCATCGGTCGGCGTAAAACCGAAACGCCGTACCAATTGTCGCTCCTGTAACGCCTCCAGCCCCATAAACGAAGCTCGCATCACCTCCATTTTAGCCATCAGTTCACCCACAGCCATCGGCCCTGCTGCCAGTGTCGCTAAAATTCCCTTACTCCGCTGATCAAGACTCTCCGGTATCTCGCTGTCGGGCATCAATGCATAAATCGCATGTAGTGATGCCTCACTGTCAGGGTGCCGCTCAACCCACGCTAGGCACTGCTCCGCCGCACTCTCACCCGCGACCTCTGCCAGCCTACACACCGGCCAAATCCGTCGCGGCCCCACGCGCCACCCCTCTTTGTCGCGCCACACTTCACTGTCACCGCCCAGCCCTACTGTCCGTACCGCCAGCGCACGCACATGAGTACGCCACTGCCCTACCCGTGCACCGTTCGGATCACTCCGCACCACACCATCCGCCACTACTGCTGTGTCGCTGGTAGTGCCGCCAATATCGAGCACCAGCGCATCCGGTGCGTCACACATAAAACGCGCCCCCGCCACACTGGCCGCCGGCCCCGATAACAACGTCTCCACCGGACGCTCTGCCGCGCGCTGTACATTCATCAGCGATCCGTCACTCCGCACCACCATCACATTGCCGGTAATTCCCCGTTCGTACAGACTCACATGGAGGCGCTGCAGAAACGACTCCAAATACGGAATTATTCGTGCATTGAGTGCAGCCGTCTCGGCTCTGACCCTGTAGTCAAGCAACGCCGAAACCTCATGTCCGCAAGTCACCGGCAGCCCTGTCGCCTTGCGCACCGCCTCCATTACCGCCAACTCATGAGCCGGGTTTATCGAGCTGGCATAACCCGTCACCGCGAAAGCCCGCACCTGATCGCCGGCCACCATCTCCTCTGCCGCTCTGACCGCCCCATCAAGGTCTGCCGGGACCAGCTCCTCGCCATCAATAGCCAATCGCCCCGCAATTATCCGTAGCGGTTTGTGCTTTATGCTATCTGCCCCATTACCACCCGCCGGCGGCATCAGCAGCAACCCCACCTTCTGCCCCTTACCCTCAACAATCGCATTTGTCGCTAATGTCGTAGATACCGAAACATCTTTTACCTGACGCAACAGCTCCGACGGCAGCAGATCAAGTGCCCCGCTTATCCCTATGGCATAATCCCAGTGAGTTGTGGGTGATTTAGCTTTAGCTATTACCTTACGCGTATCAAAATTAAAAATCGCTGCATCGGTGTAGGTCCCGCCGGCATCGATCCCCAGCCCCAGACCGCTCCGTTTATCCGACCCTCCCGCAGAGGCCACTACCCGTGTTTTCTCCTGAGCCTCACCATCCCCTACACTTTCAAGCCGCGGTGGACGGGCACAGATGGTTCGCTCTATCGCATTGAAATCTGTGATATATCCCGGCGACACCTCCAGCACCCGCGGGTCTGGTGTCGGCGTTAAAACAGCCGCCAGAACATCATGCGACCCTTGCAGCGGCTCATAATTCCACCCATACTCCTCCGCCATCTGTTGCGCCAGTTTGGCATGATGTTTATTACCGATACCCGTATCGATAAAAGCTGCCCGTGTGTAATTGCGCTTCCAGCTCCCCATGAAATCACGAATAGCCAATGCGTTATCATCACCATACTGCTTTGCCAAATCACCCGGCTGCGCCTCCACTTTGTCGATAGCTGTACCGTCGGCACCTTCACGCAGCTCCGAATCCGGCACCACTGCACTGCCGCTCCCCATCCCCTCCTGCACCCACCCCGAAGAGACATAATAGGTCCCGGGATGCCGCCCGAACTGCTCGCTGTAAGCCGCATCCGATCCCAGAAACAGCGCAATGCAATCGTGCGTCTTCGGCAAGCGCAATGGCACATTTCTGGCATGTAATCCCACTGTACCACGCCCGCATACACCATAACCAATAGCTATGAAATCTACCTCACCACTGGCACTTATGGCATCGATCTTCTCCTGCAAGCGACGCCGCAGATCGTTTGGTACATTGTGCAGTTTACCGGGCAAAAACTCAAAGGTCAGTTTAGCCGCTATTTTCGGCTCGATTACCTTCAAATCAGCAGCCAATACACCGCAGGCCAATACATGCACACGGGGCAATCTCTCCATTACTTCACCTATTGCTATCTTTTATATCCACGTAAGTATAACAGCGGCGCAACCCCTCCTGGAATGCACCAAACGAAAATTCATTTAAAACATGCCCCCGAGCCGCTTTACCCATCGCCAGCCGGCGCGATGTATCCCGCCCCAGCAAAGTAATAGCACGCGCAAATGCTGCCGCCTCTCCCGGCACCAGCAGCGCACACTCATCAGTCAGTACATTACGGTTAGCCGCACAATCTGTCGCCACAATCGCCTTACCCGCCAACATATAATCGAGCACCTTGATAGGTGCCCGCCAACCGTGCCGCCGCGGTGCCACCAGAATGTCCGATGCTGCCATAATCGCCACCAACGAGTCAGTCGGTACCTGCCCCGTAAAAATCACCGCATCGTCAACCCCCGCCTTCTGCAACAGCCCCTGCGCCCTACTGATCTCCTGTGCCGTCCCCCCCACAATTATCATGGTAAATTTAGGGAGATCTCGCCGCAAGATCGGCAATGCATTAAACAACAGGTCAACCCCCTGATGCTTACGGAGTGACCCCACGTACGTCACCACCAGAACCGAAGGTGCCACCCCCATGCCATCGCGTATATCTATACTGCTCCCTATCGCCTCATCCTCCTGCCAAGTCCCCGGTGTATCGCTGATCAGACACGCCCGACTCTCGCGCCCCAAACTACGCATCTGCGACACCACCAACCTGTCGGCTGTAATCACCGCCGCCGCCCGCTTCATAATAAAGCGTTGCCGCGGTGTCCGTGCCTCTCCGGCTCTCGCCTCACAGTGCTCATAAATCAGATGCGCCCCACATATCCGCGCTGCCAACCACGCTGACGGCCAGGCTCCATCTACCCCATGCACAAAGCGATAACGAACACCCACAACCATCGACAACGTACGCAACACCAGCAACATCCGATAAACCCACCAGGTCGAAACCCCATCCTTGCGTACCGCCGACAAAAACGGCACCCTCCCGGTACGCCTGATGCGCACCCCCGGAATCTCCGGCAACGTCCCCCCCGCTAAAGCCAGCAGATCTACCTGATACCCCAATGCCGCCAGCGCCATCGCCGTGTGCCGTGTCCTTAGCGAAACCCCATGCCAAGGAACAAAAGGAGCCGCTACAATCAACAACACCCGCTCTTTCACCGTTTCCCTCCACCGCTACTTAAAACACGACGCACATAAGCCGATTGTCCCTCTTCATGGTACGAGCTTCGAATCAGCGGCGCACAAGCGGCAAACTCAAACCCTAACCCATACGCCCGCTCTTCCAGCTCCGCGAACTCCTCCGGCTTCACATAACGCACAATCGGCAAATGCGCCGCCGACGGCCGCAGATACTGCCCCGCAAAAAAAATGGTCGCTCCCGCTGCCCGGGCATCCTCGAGCACCTCCACACACTCCGCCAACTCCTCCCCCATCCCCAGCATCAGACTCGTCTTCACAATCAGCCCCGCCTCACCCGCCTGCGCCAACACTGCCAGTGAACGCTCATAATCAGCCTGTGGTCTGGCCACTTTATATAGCCGTGGCACCGTCTCCAGATTATGCCCAAACACATCAGGCCGCGTCGCTAACACTACCTCCAGATCCTCCCCACGCCCCAGAAAGTCCGGCACCAGCACCTCCACCAGCACACCAGGTGCCTGCTCACGAATCTGCTCAACCGTCTCCGCCCACAACCGCGCTCCACCATCAGGCAAATCATCACGCGTGACCGAAGTAATCACCACCTCACGCAAACCACTCTCCCGCACAGCCTCAGCCACCCGCCGCGGCTCATCCAGATCCGGTGCTGCCACTACTCGCTTCTCCACATTGCAAAACCGGCACCCCCGCGTACACTGATCTCCCAAAATCATAATAGTGGCTCGTCCACTCGCCCAGCATTCGCCGGCATTAGGACACGCCGCCTCCTCACAAACAGTATGCAACCCATAACGCCGCATCCGCTCCCGCGTATCGGCAAAAACACCACCCTGACTCAGACGTACCCTAATCCATGGCGGTTTACGCAACTCACCAGCCGTTGTTTCACCAGTCTTACTGCCCCTTTGCTGATCACTAGACACTTTGCCAAAACCCCATTAAAAGAGTTATAGGCAGCCTATTGCTGCCTGAAAAAATAAGTTTATATTGTACCACATAAACACTTAAAATGACTATAAAAAACCGCCACCCACCTAAACGCCGAAACGTCGGGTGAGTAGCGGTATTACTAAAGAAACGTCTTATCCGCTCAGCGAATCAGACTTGCAGAGTCCGGATCAAGGAAAACAGTGCAGTCATCATGCTGCTGCATGATCGAAGCCGGACACATATTGCTCACCGGCCCCTTCACTGTCCCCTTCACTGCCGGAGCCTTCCGACCATCAGGCACAGTACAGACAATCCGCTTCGCCTTCATTATCTGCGCGATCGACATCGAAATAGCCGTTGCCGGCACAGCCTCAATCGAGGGGAACCACCCCTCGCCAACCTGCTGCTTACGGCAAGCCTCATCGAGCTTCACCACAATATACGCTCTCTGTGTATCAAAATCAGCCGGTGGATCATTAAAAGCCAGATGGCCATTTTCACCGATACCGACACACGCCACATCAATCGGGCCTTCATCAATCAACTTCTGCAAACGGTCGCACTCCGCCTCAGGATCAGGATTTTCACCATCAACCTCATTAAACACCTTCATCGGTCCCGGCAGTGCCTTCAGAAAACGCTCACGCAGATAAGCCCGGAAACTCGCCTTATGAGTAATCGGCAAGCCCACATACTCATCAAGGTGAAAGCCTGTCACCTTATCCCACTGAATATCAGCAGTAGCGATCAACTCCTGCAAAAACTCGAACTGACTGGCACCGGTCGCCACAATAATACGGGCATTACCACGGGTAGCAATCGCCTCGCGAATACCATCCGCTGCATACTTGGCAGCCGCAACCGCCATCGCCTGCTTATCGCTTCCAATATCAACTTTCATAAACCCAACCTCCCTTTGTAAAAAATAGACATTAAGTCAAATGGCAAATACCATAGCAAAACAATCCACAAAGTCAAGCTGGCGCATTCACGCCCCACTTAAACGAAAACCATCTCGCTCTTCATAATTTCATAGGGGTATCTGTTCTTTTTTCTTTATAGTGAGCTTTGTCGGCTGTATCAACGATCAGATATGCCGTACAATATTTGATTACGGCTGTAAGCAGTTTTAGATGTCTCCACATACCAACTCCCCCACGACAACCCCCACCAACAGCAAGAAGTTTGGCAAATAAACTCTACATATTGTATAATGGGGTTATTTCTGTGGCACAGTAGCTTTCAGGTAAGTATCTTTGCCTGAAAATCTGTCAATAACTGGGAACAAAGGAGTATGGGCATCAATTTAAAATCAATTTTCAGAGTGGTAACTCGCAGTTGCCATATCTCTGACATACCAACTGCAACAGATGTTACACCTTCTGCATCAGGTAGCCAAACTATGCTGATTGCCCCCGTACTGGCAAGTCTAATACTCCTCTCTACCGCACTGTCAACAACACTGGCTTGTGAGACTCCGGTCTTTGTCTATGCCCTTAATCTCTGGCCGGCCGACCCTTATGAGGTTGTTCTGGTACACCGCTCTGAGCCGGCAGCCCTAACCTTGCTTCAGGAGTTTCAGTCACTTAGCGGCGATAATGTTAATGTCGTTATCCGTGACATTCCACCCGATTACACCGAGGGAACTCTCGGCGAGTGGCTCGAAGCCAGCCCCGTTACAACTACTCCCTGGCTGGCCGTCCGCTATCCCGTCCGAGGTGATAGTCGCCGTACCGTCTGGAGTGGACCAATCGGCAATGTCAAACCGCAGTGCTGGCTCGACTCCCCAGTCAGACAGCAAATCGTCCGTTATTTACTCGACCGCCGTGCCGGCGTCTGGCTGATACTCAATAGCGGTGAGCGTAGTCGTGATAACGCTGCAGCTAATCTTCTGGCCAATGAGCTGGATCGCCTTGAAAGGGTCTTTAATCTTCCTGAAGCCGCCAGTGCTTATGGCGTCACTCAAGAGTCGCCGGTCTTTCCACGGATATCTCTTAACCGTAACGATCCTGCTGAGAATGAACTGATCGCCATGTTGTTGCGTAGCGAACCCGACTTAAGCGCAATAACCGACCAGCCGATAGTCTTCCCCATTTATGGCCGCGGCCTTGTGCTCTACGCTCTGGCCGGCGCCGGTATCAATGTGGCTAATATCACCGCTGCGGCCCAGTTTTTAGTCGGCGAATGTGCCTGTGAGGTAAAATCCGATAATCCCGGTCTGGAGTTGATACTCAATGCCGCCTGGGACGACCAACCTGCCGGCAGTTTTGCCGATTTTGAGAGTCGCGTTAATACCGCCTATGTACAGCTTGAAGATATCCGCGGTATCATCCCTTCAGCCCAGATTAACACCACTAACACTACCATCTCCGAGGCTGCCGCCGCTGCTCCACTTCAGGAGCCGGCCACTAGGTCTGGTCTCGCACGCTGGCTGCAAATTGGTGTTGTAGTGTTGCTTGCCTTTGGTGCAATAATTTGGTTATCTGGTATCACGAGGCGAAAATAGAATGACACTTTGGCATATGTTGCGTGAGGAGATCCACTTCCGCAGGCTCGCTTTTATACTGGGTTGTGCTTCAGTAGCTGTGGCTGTGGCAGCGGTTGTCGGCAGTTTGTCCCTACTACGTAGCCACGATCTACGCACCGAAAAACTGGTCGAACAGAAAGAGGCCGAGACCCGTGAAGCGATGAAAGCCATGGAGAACGACTACCGTATCATAATGAAACGGATGGGCTATAATGTGATGATTCTACCAGCCGCTGAAAAAACCGATGAGATGCGCCTCCGTGGTTTTGTCACCTCTACTATGCCGTTTGAGTATGCTGAACGTCTGGCAGCCAGTGACTTGATGTCGTTAAATCACCAGCTCCCGGTTTTACAGCGGCAGGTTGAGTGGCGTGAGGCCGGTGAAACAATTTTACTCTGTGGTGTGCGGGGGCAAATGGCTCTAGCCGCCCGCCCCGGTGGGCGCTCCCCTATCCAGGCACCAATACCGCAGGGTAGTGTAGCACTTGGTAATGCCATCGCCGCTAAAGTTAATGTCACAGCCGGTGAAACGGTCACCCTATTTGGTGAAAAATTCCGCGTTGAACGGGTAGACCCCTCACGTGGTACTATCGACGATATGACC
>JAAYNR010000149.1 GCA_012520735.1 Lentisphaerota bacterium
AGCAGCTAAGACAGCATTGAGAGTCATCGTCAACTCTCTTCCTTTTAAAATCTGTTTTCCAAACGCGTAGCGTTTTATTAAAACTGCGGGAGTCCATGCAAGTGCCAGACATGTTAAGAAAATAAGATTTATATGCTGTACAACATTTGGTTACGGTTGTAAGCAGTTTTAGGTTAATAGCCTCCACTACCCTACTTCCCGGCCAGTGCCCTCTTTAACAGCACCTCTGTGTTGGAAGTGTCGCCACCGGCATCCAACACCTTCTGTACCATCTTCCGCGCCTGTTCCTGCTGATAACCAAGCTGGGTTAAAGCCATCACAGTATCGCGCAGTATGGCTGTATCTCCAACACCATCTCCCGCCACCCGCGCTGCAAAGGCCTCTGCCGGATCTATCTTATCCCGCAGCTCAACTATCAGTCTCTCAGCCGTTTTCTTACCCACACCGTGCACCGAACTCAACCGCTTTACATTACCATCAGCTATAGCCACCCGTAAATCGCTCACCGATAACCCATTGAGAATAGACAGAGCCACTTTCGGGCCTATCCCGTTTACCGTAATCAGCAACTCAAAGGTCTCTTTCTCATTGCTATCGTAAAAGCCGTGCAAAATATGTTCGTCTTCACGTATGATCAGATAGGTGTGCAACCGACACTCAACACCGCACGCCGGTAAACGGTCGTAAGTGTTTAATGATATCATCACCTTATACCCTACCCCATGCACATCAATCAGCGCTTCAGTCGGTTTTTTTTCGAATAAAACCCCTCTGACAAATGCTATCATACCCCAGCCTCCTAAATAATTAACAACTCCTGCCGCACTCTACTTCAATAACAGAACCGCCATTGTACAAATTTTAAAAAAATTAAGCAAATTATGTCACTTTTAGTTATAATACCCCACCTAAACCAATTAGATCACATTTTATGAAACCCCTGAGCCACTACAAACTTCTTATCGCTACGCTTTTGCTGGTACTCTATGCCGGCACACTTGTAGCAGGCCGTAACTCCACCCCCGAGTGGCAGCACGACGGCGACGGCTACCGTGCTGGCGGTAAATGGAAACCTCTGGGACGCGCCGCCAATGAGTGGCTCGCCCACACCAACGATCTCCACCGGCTCTGCCGCAATAATGAACTCACCCCCCTCGCGCCTGAAAAAAACCTTGTCCACGGCTCGCTCCGTCTCCTCCAATCTACCACACCCACCACTACCACCCACCAACATGGCATCACCGCCCGCCCGCTCTCACTCGCTACCCTACGCGCACAAAAAACCACTGCCACCGTAAACCCCGTTTTCATCAACCCCCGCAATGGCCTCCGCCTCCTCCACTCCGGTCGCCTGATCGTTGCTCTCGATGACCCTGCAACCCTCACCAGCCTCCCCATAGACCCTTCTCAAGCTCGCCTCCTGCGCGGCACTACTAACCAATACCTCATCTCCTGCCCCGACCTCACCGCCGAAGAACTCCTCGCACTCTCTTCAACCCTCGATGCCCACCCCGGTGTCGTCTGGGCCGAACCCGATTTTATCAAAGAACATCAGCGCCACCGCTCTCTTAACGACCCTCTCCTCCCCGACCAATGGCATCTCCACAACTACGGCTACCTCCTTAACGGCCTCCCCTACTCACCCGCCGGTGTCGATATCAATGCCCCCGATGCCTGGGATCGCGAAATGGGCGATACAAATATCGTCGTTGCGGTTATCGACGACGGTATCGAAGTCGGCCACCCCGACCTCCTCAAGAACATCTTTTTTAATAGTGCCGAGATACCCGGCAACCATACCGACGACGACAACAACGGCTATATCGACGACACCTATGGCTGGGACTTCACCGATAATACCAACACCCCGGAGCCTAAGACCAGCGGCGACAAACACGGTGTCGCAGTGGCCGGCTTAATCGCCGCCCGTGGCGATAACAACATCGGCGTAACCGGCGTTGCTCCCCGCTGTCGGCTCCTCCCCATCAAAATTTTTGCCGGCGACAAT
This sequence comes from Lentisphaerota bacterium, assembly GCA_012520735.1. GTDB lineage: Bacteria > Verrucomicrobiota > Kiritimatiellia > RFP12 > JAAYNR01 > JAAYNR01. Next base: position 2,009 of record JAAYNR010000149.1, read on the forward strand.
TTTGCCGGTGCCTCCGCTCTGGCCGAAGCGATCCGCTACGCCGCCGGTCTCACCACGCCCATGCCCTGGCGCGGTGCCGACATCATCAACATGAGCTTTGGCGGTGGTGCCCCTACGTTGGCCGAAGACTCCGCCATCACCGATGCCGCCACCCACGGCCGCAACGGCAAAGGCACCGTGATCGTCGGCAGTTCCGGCAACAGTGCCTCCGACTACTACTACTACACTAAAGCGATCCCCCCCGGCACTAACTACTTTGAGTGGCGCTACATCAAAGATGCCGCCATATCACTGGGCGACGACACCTGTCGCCTCGGCTTTGTAATCTTCCCCGACTTCACCGTCGAACGCTTCGACCAACCCACACCACCACCCGACTGGGACTTCAAACCCGATGCCAACCGCCCCGGCTGGATTATTGAAGACAACCCCGCCAAATCCTTTGGTCTCGGTCGCTACCAGGCCCGTCCACAAATAACCCAAAATAACACCTACGCCATCTGTCGCTCCCGCCCCGTAGTCTCCACCGCCACCAACAGCATCACCTTTTTCTACTGGATATCATCGGAAGCAAACTACGATTTTATCGAATTCCGCTCCTACCCCGCCGGCACCACGCCGCCCTCCTTTACCTCTATCGACAGCGGCGTTTACGCCACCGACCCCTACGTCTGCTACCCGGCAAGCCACAGCAACGTTATTGCCGTAGGTGCAACCACCGAGTTCGACTACCGCTCCTACTTCAGTCAATACGGCACCGACCTCGACATTGTAGCCCCCGGTGCCGGTGGGCTCGTCGGCATCACCACCACCGACCGCAGCGGCAGTGCCGGCTATAACACAAGCGGTGCCTACACCTCCGACTTCAACGGCACCTCCGCCTCTGCCCCCATTGTCTCCGGTGCCGCCGCCCTCCTCCTTTCACGCCACCCCGACCTCAGCGCCACACAAGTTCGCGACCTCCTCTGTGCCACTGCCGATAAAGTCGGTGATGTCACCTACACCGACGGTTATAATGACTACTACGGCTACGGACGTCTCAATATCGGCCGCCTCCTCTGGCTGGCACGCGTCAACACCACCGTCGCCTTTGGCGGCACCCACGCCACCGCCAACGACCTCCCCATCCTCTTTACACCCCCCGCCACCGCCGTCCAGCTCACCGCCACAGCAGCCGACTACTTCGACTTCAACTCCTGGGATGCCACCCCCGCCACCAACGCCGCCATCCACCAACCAACACAACCCCTCACCACCGCCACAATTTACGACGACACCACCATCACCGCCACCTTCACCCCGCAAACAGCCCCCCTCGGCACACCACTCTACTGGCTCGCCACCCACGACCTCACCCAGCCCGACTTCACCACCGCCGAACTCAGCGACACCGACCACGACGGCCACGCCGCCTGGCAAGAGTGGCA
>JAAYNR010000023.1 GCA_012520735.1 Lentisphaerota bacterium
ATATTTCCCGGGATGCTGGAAGGCTTTCTGGGCGAGAGCATGGTCAGGCGTGCAGTGCGTTTAGGTGCCGTTATAATTAGGGTCATTGACCTACGCGACTTCGCACAAGATAGTCGGCGTACGGTTGATGACAGGCCTTATGGTGGCGGCCCGGGGATGATCCTGAAGCCCGAGCCACTTTTTGAGGCAATTGAGGCAGTTTGCGCTGCAGAATCGCGGGTTGTGTTGATGTCCCCCTCGGGGCGGCAGTTCAATCAAGCCGAGGCGCAGCGACTGGCTGGCGAGCGGCATCTGGTGTTTGTCTGTGGCCACTATGAGGGCGTAGACGAGCGAGTGCGTGCAGCGCGCGTTGATGAAGAGCTGTCGATTGGCGACTATGTACTGACCAATGGCGCGTTGCCGGCGGCGGTTGTAATCGACACAGTGGTACGACTGTTACCGGGGGTACTCGGTGGCGGCCAAGAGGCGACACAGGACGAGTCGTTTAGTGACGGGATGCTGGAGCACCCGCAGTATACGCGTCCGCCGCAGTATCGCGGTATGGCGGTGCCGGAGGTGTTGCTGACGGGTGACCATGGGGCTGTGGCTGAATGGCGACGGCGCGAGGCTCTTGACCGGACAGCGCGGCGGCGGCCTGAGTTGCTGAACAATAAGCCACAGGCTTGATTTACACGATTAGGAGAGAGCAATGGTTGCGATTGACAAGATCAAGAAAGAGAACTTGAAGGCTGAAGTGCCGCAGTTCAAGATTGGTGACAGTGTGCGTGTGCACGTCAGGATTAAAGAGGGCGAGAAAGAGCGCATTCAGGTATTTGCCGGTACGGTAATTGCCCGCGATGGCGGCAAAGAGGCGACCTCAACCTTTACTGTGCGACGCATCTCATTTGGCGTGGGCGTAGAGAAGGTATTTCCTGTCCATTCGCCGTCGGTACAGAAAGTGGAAGTAGAGCGCTCAGGGCGGGTACGTCGCGCCAAACTCTATTATCTGCGCAAGCTGACCGGTAAAAAAGCCCGTCTGCGTCAGGCTTAAGCCGTATGCCACGACGTTCCGGCCAACATAACGGCATTGCTGGAGATATGCTGGCCAATGAACGTAACATGTGGCTTAGAGAGCCATCATGCGTGGTGGCAGGCGTAGATGAAGCCGGACGAGGCCCTTTGGCAGGTCCGGTATATGCAGCCGCAGTGGTGTTACCGCCACTGACGGCTGAATTGTTATATAGCGACACACTGGCGGGTTTGACCGACAGCAAACAGTTAAATGCCGGGCGACGCGAGGTCTATTTCGAAGTTTTGGTCTCTGAGCCCGATATATTGATAGGTGTGGGGTGGTGCAGTGCGGCTGAGGTCGATGAGTTTAACATCCTCGGCGCCACTGCTCTGGCAATGCGGCGTGCACTCGAAAATCTGCCGCAGTCGGCTGACCATGCCCTGGTTGATGGGTTACCGATAAAAGGGTTGCCTTGCGCTGCCACTGCGATAGTTCATGGCGATGCACGGAGTCTCTCCATAGCAGCAGCTAGTGTGGTCGCTAAAGTTAAACGCGACCGCTACATGGAAGAGCTCGATCTGCACTACCCTGCTTACGGCTTTGCAGCCAACAAAGGGTATGGTGCCCGTTCCCATATTGAGGCACTATTCCGTCACGGCCCATGTCCGGAACACCGCCGTAGCTTTCGTCCGGTTCAAGATGCTCTACAATTCTTCCCCGGGTTGTTGGAGTAGGTGATAGGTAATAAGTGAAGGTTGTTCCGAGTCCGAAGTCCGGAGTCAAATGGGCTGTGAATTAACCACAAAACATGCAGAAAATACGGAAGCTCAGGCACGGGGAGGGGGGGGATGCCTTAATGCGGGAATGCCTTAGTAGCTAACCTGTTAGCTACTATCAAAAAAAACAAGAAGTTCAAGCAGCTATCTTCATAAGTTGTTGCGTTGAAGCAGCTA
>JAAYNR010000236.1 GCA_012520735.1 Lentisphaerota bacterium
AAAACCTGTTTTCCAAACGCGCAGCGTTTTTATTAAAACTGCGGGAGTCCATGCAAGTGCCAGATATGTTAAGAAAATAAGATTTCTATGCTGTATAACATTTGGTTACGGCTGTAAGCAGTTTTAGTTAATTTACGTTTTTAGGCTCAACCATCCTGGCAGCAACCGCAAATCTTCTGGCCACCTCCTCTGCATCCAAATATCCCGGGAGGCTGCCCGACTCCAAATCTTTCCACGATGGAATATCTCCATGCTCGCCAAGCTTAACCCCGCACAACCGTGCCAGTAGCGGCATAGTGGAAAATGGCTCCTTGCCACTGTGGACATACTCATCTCCCGCCGTCAGAATAGCAATCAGAGTTTTAAATTTCTGTCCTTTCATAAAATGTATATAATCCGACAAACCGTTCACCTCAACATACCTTTTACATTTTATCAAAGTTGGACCCTCGCCTATCAAAAGTAAATGCCACTCCTCCCGTTTGGCAAACACCTTAATTAATCCCAAGTGATCTCTAAAGGAGAGAAAATTTGCAGCCATTATCGCCAACCTCTCTCCCTCTGCCATCCCCAGCTTACTCCGTATTGCCTCTCTCTCCTCGCGCCCTACCTCAGCCCACCCCCTTATCTTGCTGTATGAAAAACTATAATACCCCAATAGAATCTTCTTATCAACAATACCATACCGCTCTATAAAAAATTGTCGTGATACAACCCCCGGAACAAAAATAAAAGCGGCTTTCTTATAAATTGCCGCTTTAAAATGATATGCAGGTCTGCATCTGATCCGTTCTGTCACCGTATCTGCCATATAGACATAAGGGACACCCCAAACCCAACACCACAAATAAGCCAGCAGTGAGGTCATATTTGAATGAGCCGTCACAGCCACCATGTCAAAGCGTCGCAAAAAAAATGGGTTTAATAGCTTAAAGTGGAGCAACGATGACCCTAACCGCAAATGTCTTCCCAACCATTTGGCCACCGGCTCTTGTTGCTCTAGTCCCCAATAAGTATGATATTCATCACTCTTTTTATAAGAAAAAACAGATAACTCCACCCCATCCTGACGATTTAGATAATACAAAAAATCGTCGCGATAAGGTGCCTCATGTATCTGCAAAAAGGCAATTTTCAAACTCTCTGCCCTCGCATGCGCAATGTGTCCGCCAATGCCATCAAATATGTCCCATCCAAACAGCGCCGTGCCCGACTCAAAGTCGTATTCCAACGCCTCACCTGCAACCCATTTTGCTTATGCATCCGCTTCCGCTCCTGCGCCTGCACCTCCTCTGTCGTCGCAACACCACTATTAGTCTTAGAAGCTTCGTGGTTGCGGAACCCCCAAATGTACTCATGCAATCTTACATATCTCACCCCCATTGCCCTGAACTGCTGCCATAAATCAGAGTCCATGCAATAATGAAGCGTATTATCAAACCCACGCGAGCGCAAATAAAGCTCACGACTGAATACCGAACTTGGCCCATAAACCCGTACCGGCGCATGTCGGTAGATATAATCAAACCAGTTACTGCCCCTCAAACACTTGCGCACAACCCCTTTCTCATCAATTATCACCATATTTCCCGCCAGCCACTCACATTCAGGATGCTCTTTCAAATAACCCCGTATTTTCTCCAGCGCTCCCGGCAATAACATATCGTCACCATTTAACCAGAACAGGTACCTCCCTCTGGCCATAGCAAACCCCTTGTTTAGCGCCTCACTCTGCCCCCCATCTCTCTCCGAAACCCAGCGTAGTGTGCGCACACTACGCTGGATAGTATTCAGTGTACAGTATTCAGTATTCAGCACTTCCTGGCATTCGCCTCTCTTCTCCCTTGCACCATTCGCCGCTAAATCCTTCTCTACACTTAAGCGTTCAGGCATTAAGGCATTAAGGCATTCTACTCCCCTCCCTGATGCTGATTTTTTGGTTAAACTCCCTTTTTTACCCTCGTAATTGCAGTCATTCCTCTGGCTGCAATAATCATCTGAACACTGAACACTGGCATCTGAACACTCATTATTGCGCTCCACCGTGCGCAATAACTCCACCGTCCCATCCGTGCTCCCGCCATCCACCACGATAATCTCGGTATCTCCCCCCGCCTGCGACATCACCGACCCCAACGCCCGCTCAAAATAGGGCATAGCGTTCAACACCGGCATCACAACACTAAATAAAACATCCCCCATAGCAAGCACTCGTTACAGCAATGGATTTACCGCCACCACGCCCCCATAATCCTGGCCTGAATTAAAATCCTCACTATACAGACTCCTACAGCCTGATTGTCGGGCAGCAGCTAAAATCAAACCATCCCAAAATGACAACTGCCAACGCCGCGCCTCCGCCACCCCTTGCCGAAAAAGCCCAACATCAGATTCGATCACTCGCCACTGCGTGTACGCCTCAGTTACCTTTTGTGCCACCGCCCACTCGACGCCACGCTTTCTTAATGTCACAAACAGCTCCTGCAGCACTTGCACACTGATCCATGGTTTTTTGCTTTCATGCCATAAAGAAGATAGCAACAACTTTGCCTTTTCACGCTTCCCCCCTGCATCCAAATCGTATGCATAGGCTAAAATATTGGTGTCAAAAAAAACATTAACGTTCATAAATATCTTCCCGACTAAACGGCTCCCCCCCTAGATGAAATCCTTGCTCCAGATAAGCAAGCGCCTCTTCTTTCACCTTATCAGCGCTCATACTTGTTTCCACTAAAGTGCGTAACGTATCAGTTACCCACGCAGATAGTGACTTACCCTCATCAACAGCCCTATACCTCAATGTCTTTAATAATTCCGCATCCATCCGCAAAGTTATATTTTGCATAGCCACACCTCCTTTACACAGAAACACAATAACACATTTTCTGTGCAAAAGTCAACAATCTCTTCACGTCACCCCTTTTCACCCTCCTCATTGCAGCCAGTCTATGGCTATAACGACCACCACTCACCACCAACCACACCAGACCCATGACAAAAAGGGAATAAAATTTCTATGCTGTACAACATTTGGTTACGGCTGTAAGCAGTTTTAGTATTCTCTGCGTTACTTGTGGTGAATTGAAAGTACTCCCTGTTTTTTTCGCGGCGCAACCGCACGGTGGACTTACCTCAAAATTTGGCAAATTCTATGGGCTGTCTCCTTGCCAATCCCCTTGACTGCCGCCAAACTATCCTCATCAGCCCGCATGATATTACCCACACTGCCGAAATGCTCCAGCAATGCCACCGCTCTTTTGTAACCGATTCCGGGCAACCCTTGCAGCAAAAACAACTTCTGCCGCTCGATTTTTTTCGGTCTGTAACCATGTCTATGCACCCCCTCCTTACTGTAGCGCCGCCCCTGTGTCACAGTATATTTAATCAGCTTTATAACTTCAGCCTCATCGATAGCCCGCATAATGGGGATATTGAAAAAACATTGATCGTTATCAGGGCACCCGACAAAGCTTCACGTGACACATTGACAGAAGCGGCATCACTGGTTGAGCCTTGCAGAATCATAACTTGATGTTTATCTGTCTGCAACATTCTCAAGGTCTGGCTGAATAGCCGTCCATCAATCAGCGACATGCAAAGATCAGTAATTGTTTTACGCTCAAACACCCAGCGTCTGTTGACCTCAAAATCGCCCACTTTTAAACGGACTCGGCTCACCTTAACTGCCCCCGCTGCCCTGAATAACTCCAGAAAGTGCTCAGGCTCCCGGTCATCCACAAAAACCTCTTTAAGTTCTGACTGGCAATCATTCATAGTGATTCTGAACTGTTATGGCAGCACTAATAACAATTCCTGTCAAGCCGTCAGCCTGTTTATACAATGGATGCATATAATATCCAAATCCAGCGGAAAATGGGTCGTGCCGTCCATGTATCCATGGGTGAGGCACACCCGATTTTACGCTAAATCAGCGTTCTTTGCGTGTAAAAAACCTCATACCCCAGCCATCACATCCCGCAAAATCACATCCAGACTCCGCTGCGGCTCAAACCCGATCAGCCCCTTCACCCGCGTGATGTCCGGCACACGCCGCCGCATATCCTCAAATCCCTCCGCATAGGCCACCTCATAAGGTATATGCCGTATCTCCGAGGCCGACCCCGTCACCTCCTTAACCCGCTGCGCCAACTGGTTCATGGTCACCTCCTCCGGGTTACCCACATTAACCACCTTCCCCAGCACCTCATCACACGCCATCAGCTTAATCAACGCCTCCACGGCGTCATATACATGACAAAAACACCGACTCTGCTCACCATCACCAAACACCGTAATCGGCTCGCCCTTCATCGCTTGCCGCACAAACCGCGGCACCACCATCCCATACTGCCCCGTCTGCCGCGGCCCCACCGTATTAAAAAGACGCACACAGATCACCGGCAACCGCGTCTCGTGCCAATGTGCAAAAGCCAGAAACTCATCCATCGCCTTAGCATTAGCATACGCCCAGCGCCGGATGCTCGTTGCCCCCTGCACCGTGTCATCATCCTCCGAGAACGGCACCTTAATACCCTTGCCATACACCTCCGAGGTCGAAGTGATCAAAACCCGACGCCGATAGCGCCGTGCCGCGCTCAGCACCACATCAGTCCCGCCCATAATCGTCTCGATCGTCTTCACCGGCTGTTCTATAATCAAATTGACCCCCACCGCCGAAGCCAGGTGGTAAACCACATCCACCTCCTTCACCAGCTCCTCCATCAGCGGCGCATTTAGAATAGTATCGATCACCAGCCGGAAATTACCATTCCGCTCCAAATGCCCGATATTCTCATACTTACCCGTCGACAGATCATCGATCACCGTCACCCGATCCCCCTGAGCAATCAACTTCTCACACAAATGAGACCCGATAAATCCCGCCCCGCCTGTAATCAACACTTTCATTATTAACCTCTCATACTACTACAATATCATTTTCACTGAATCACTGCCAAAATTTCAGCACTATACCGTTCCCAAGAATACTGTTGAGCCGCTAGCGCACCGGCCTTAGCAACACTCTCCACAACACTACGATTCACTGCCAGCCACCTCAATCTCTCCGCCAATGCTCCGCTATCCCCTGCCGGGATCAGAAAGCCCGTCTCGCCATCAACCACCGGTGCCCCGCTTTCACGCGTAGTCACCACGCACACCCCCGCCGCCAGCGCCTCCATCACGGCGCGCGCACAACCCTCAGCCAACGTCGGCAACACAAAAACATCGGCCGTTTTCAAAAACTCCCGCACCCTCTCCCCTGAAACCAATCCATGATAAGTCACGCCCTCTATTTGCCTTCTATACCCTGGTAACACACTCCCCACCACCTCCAGACTAACCCCTACCCCCGCCTCCCTTAACTTTTCCATAGCATCTAAAAGCTGCTCAGCTCCCTTCCGTAAACCAAAAGCCCCTACAAACAGAAGTTGTAGAGGCCCACTCGAAGCTACCTTACGCCTGATTTTCCAATATTCAGGCTCCACTCCCAGATAAGCCACATGCAGCTTAGACCTAGGGAAACCCTGCGCAATAAATGTGTCACGGACAAACTCAGAATTAACCAAAACCACATCAGCGTCATCACAATCTTCCAACACTTGTCGCCAAAAAAGATTACTTACACTATACTCCTTCCCCAACTTCTCAGCCATAAACCCAGGATGAACAATACTGTGATCAACCACCACCAGCATCCCTTGGCGGCGCGCCTTGGCGATAGCCCCCCCGCGCCCAGCGCCGGAGCGGACATGGAAGACCGCCGCGTCGCGGATGTGACGTCGGCTGGCCCAGCCGAAAAGCCGCCATCCCGCCGCCTCCACCGCGCCCCTCGCGTTGGCTGGCAGCCACCGCGTCAGGCGCACTGCCACCTGCGTCAACAGTTCCGCCATGGCACAGGCGCGGTACGATATCCCTGCCGGCATCACCCGCACCCCCAACCGTGGCCACACCCTCGCCAGCCACCCCGGTGCCACCCAGCCCGTGATCAGCCGCACTGCCTCTCCGCGGTCACGCAACGCCGCCGCCGCCGGGATAAAATGCAAACGCCCCGGGCCGGTCGAGATGATCCTGTCATTTCGACCACCCAGTGGCCGCAAACCAGTGGTTAAAAACCGCCCCTGCTCCATATGCCGCCCTTAGGCCATTCTCTCCTTTTAATCACTCATTGCGGCCACTTGGTGGCCACTCTCCCTCTTTTTTAATCACCCATTGCGGCCACTTGGTGGTCGCTCTCCCTCTTTTTTAATCACCCATTGCGACCACTTGGTGGTCGCTCTCCCTCTTCTTTAACCACTCATTGCGACCACTTGGTGGTCGCAATAACCCGCGCCACCTCATTCATCTTCAGGCACGCCTCCCGGCTCAGCTCCGCATACCGCTCAAACGCCCCTGCCACTGATACCTCCAGCAACCGCCCCTCACTGCATAAATCAAACAGCTCACCAGACGGTTTATATCTTTCACGAAAAAACTTGTGCGTCAGCCGTATTGCCCTGCCGCCCTGCCTTATCACTTCACTCAACAACCTTCTCTCATACGGCGATATGAAGGGCGACACAAAGACATACCCCTGCTCAAGGTAATACGCCAGCGCTTCCTGCTCCGTATGCCACTCCGCCTCGGTCATACGTCGCGAGAACTGCACCGCCACCCGCCGCGGGTGCTCCAGCAAGAAGTGATTACCAATACCCCAAAGTGCCGTACCATCGGCAGGCCGCATGACCACCTGCGGTTTTTTGAACAGCTCGGGATTGGCTTTACGCAACCGGTAGCGCCGCACATTATCACGGATATAAGCCACCTCACGCTACAGATGGTCTGGCGTAAATACCAGGCTGGCATTTAGACCTTTTTCAAACACTTGGAATGAGCTTGCAACAAATCTGTCCCGGCACTCCCTATTGACTCCTATCTTGAAACCACGAAATACGCTATGCAAAGTGACCCCAGGTGGCAAATCTGCCACCACATGCATCATGGTATGGAGGTGGTCAGGCATGATCTGGCATTGCCCAATCTTTGCCTGCGGGTAGAAACCAGGTATCTTTTTCAGGTGATCATGTACGATATGCCCGATAGGGCTAAGCTTGAAACTGTCCTGCGTTATGCGGCATAGCCACATATCAGGCCTGGCTTTCAGCGTGACCATCGCTATGCCGGCACGGCCATAGTCATAATTTTTGCGAGGGCGGTTACTCATGAATTCCCTTTTTGCGCCCACCAAGAAGGCGCAAACCAGTGATTAAAACCAAGCCCTCCGCCAATCACCTTTAAATCTCTCCATTGTGACCACAGTCGCTCTCCCTCCCCCTTTTAACCACTCACTGCGGCCACTCGGTGGTCACTCTCCCCCTTTTAATCACTCATTGCGGCCACTCGGTGGTCGCTCTCTCCCTTTTAATCACCCATTGCGACCACTCAGTTATCGCAATAACCCGCAGTCAGCTCCTTCACCTTTGCCTGAATCTGCATAAAGTAAAACATCTTGCTCATGGCAAAATAGTACCCTGATCTACCATCCAGAAACCCACCTTTAAAAATATATGCCACCATAAAATAGATATACGGAAACAGCCAGCACCTCAATAAACCATACTTTAACCGCTGCCGTCCCTTCAGCTCCTCCCTACCCTGCAGTGCCAGAAATCTGTTCGCTTCCCACGAAGAGTACTCATTATGTTTACTGTAATACGAACTCAAATTTCGTCTATCACTATGCTCCAGACGTGCCCGCAACACCCCTACACTCCCCTCAACCACCAGATGCTCATGGATCTCCATATCCAGCCCGCTCCACCCATCCTCACTCACGCGCTCATATTCGCCGCACCCCAGCCGCACCATGGCCAACTTGCGCATCGCATCACCAAACCTTAACATTCGCCCCATGAACCAGTTATCATAAAAAATCCAGAAACCATTATGCGCGGTTCTGGGCAATGACCGTAACAATTCTGCTGCAAAAGCGGCTGTCATCCGCTCATCAGCATCCAGAAAAAGCACCCAGGGATGCTTGAATTCAATGTTACGCAAAGCCCAGTTACGCTTCTTGGGAAACTTCCCATCCCAGACAAACTGCACCAACTGCCGCCCATACTCCGCCGCTATCTCTCCTGTTCGATCTGTGCTACCCGAATCAACCACCACCACATCATCAAAATCTCGCAATGAATCTAGACACTGCGCCAGATTCTTCTCCTCATTTTTCACCGGCACAATCACCGATACTTTAACCTTCTCAATCACTCAAATTCTCCCCCCCTCGCCTATTTAGGCATTTTAATCTCTCTCTTCTTAATAACCCTTGCCGGATTCCCCACCACCACCGTCCACGGCGCCACATCCTTCGTCACCACAGCACAAGCTCCCACCACCGCTCCTTCACCAAGCGAAACTCCCGGCATAATAAAACCACGAGCCCCAATGAAAGCCTCCTTACCAATTTTTGTTTCTCCAACCAACAGTGGCTGATCTGGATCTTCTAAATCATGAGTACCGTTACATATATAAGCTTGCTGTGATAGTGTTGATCTGGCCTCCAAATGAACTGGCCCAAGATTATAAACCTCTGAATAAGGCCCTAGACATGCATGATCATCTAAAGTTAATAAGAAAGGAGCATATATCCGTGATGAAGGATACACAAAAGGCCGTCCTGAAATTTTAGCTCCAAACAGGCGCAACAACAACAATCGCCACTTATTACACATTTTCGGCGACAATCGGTACCACAAGCACCATACAATATGCCATAGTCGAATACTTATTACTTCATTCAACTTCCATGGCGAAGCATAACGTCCTGACTGAACAGAACTTTTACGACTCAACAAAGGCATATATTTACTCAATAAAAAACAAATCAGTTGTTGTAACACCATACCTACACGGTCCCACTGATTTACAAATGACTTGCCTATTTGCACAATTTTTGTTTCTTACAGTGCTATACCGCCAAGAATCATCCAGTACGATAGTCAAACCTGACCTAGCCTTACTTTCTGCTTTATAAAAACATAATGGGCGCAACTGTACACTTTCCTCATAACCATCAATAACAACTACATCAGCACTGTAATCATCAATACAGTTCAGGTATTCAGACTCTTTAAACGACTCCTTACTTTGGGGATCAAAGTAATGTCGCAAAACAGTAACATTTGAAACACCCAGATTGTCTAACACTGTTTCCAATCTGTCAGCCCATGTGTCGCTACTTTCAACACATATCACCTGCCTTGCACGACGAGCCCAAAACAAAGTGCTACCACCTCCTCCCCACTCAAAAACCACTGAGTTACTTGTTACATGTCGGGCTAAAAGGTCAATAGCCGAAAATGAATACCAGGGCAATCCAACATCTAATGGTTGCGCTCCTTTAACAGGTAGATACCGTAAGTATCTGGGTAGATATAAGGGATTAACAATCAGATTACCGGCTAACCGTGCCACTTTCTGTACATATGTTCCATCCATAATTAATGTTTCCTTACTGTTTTGCGTATTTTTTATCCGATAGCAAACTGTGAAAATCAGCCAGGTACTGCTTTGCTATATGATCATTGCTAAATTTGGTATGCGCTACTCGGCTCCCCTCAGTGGCCACTTTTTCTCGACTATCAGGATTTGTCAAAAAATATTCAATTCTCTCCGCCAATTGCTCTGCAGGATTGTCAACACGGTGATTAAACACTAAAGCAGAAACACCATCATCAACAAAATCCTGAAAACACTCTAATGCCGAGACTACAGTAGCACAACCCACTGCCATTGCCTCTAATGGAGCTACACCAAAAGTTTCACCCTGCTCTGCTATGGAGGGATAACAATAAACATCACACGTACGTAACTCTTTTGCCAACTCAGACGCATCGGAAATTGGATCCACCCACTCGACAGGGAAACCTTTGGCCAATCTATCAAGAGTGGCAACATAACTATCACCCCCCCCC
>JAAYNR010000141.1 GCA_012520735.1 Lentisphaerota bacterium
AAACCTGTTTTCCAAACGCGCAGCGTTTTTATTAAAACTGCGGGAGTCCATGCAAGTGCCAGATATGTTAAGAAAATAAGATTTCTATGCTGTATAACATTTGGTTACGGCTGTAAGCAGTTTTAGAACAGACCAGCAAAACCCGAGCCGTTGGCTCCCACTTCCCCTCGGCATTGGTGGTTTTAGCTGTGTTGATATTATGCGTAAATGAGCCCCCGTTAATAGCTATCTCTTCAGCACTCAAACTGCTCTCCCAGCCATCGAAAACAACCTCTCCGCCATTTATTGTAAAAGCAGCTAGCTCTGCGGTGCCATTTGTCAACGATATGCTGCCACTGTTAACCTCTGCTATAGCCCCCTCACCCGGCACAGTTTCACTGCTCCATTTGGCAGCATCATGCCAATCGCCGTCACCACCCAGCCAGATAATGGGCTCGGCCTTTACTTGTATTATTGAGATGATGCCACACACGATTAACAGACTGATCAATTTTATATTTCTCATAAAAAACTACCTAAATTTAAGTTTTATTTATCGATAAATAAAAGGACTACCAAGTAAAACAACCTTATCACATATGCGCTCCATTGTCATCTGTCATTTTGCTTACGCGGTATGTCATAGTCATGGGCACCGCAGCCGGGTTTTTAAAATTTTACTGTTATTATTGCAGCCTGATAAGGTATTATAGTTTACCTTTATTGGGGGAGTTGTCTCTCTGCCCTGTTACACTTGAAGTAACAGAGAATTTGATTAACCCAAGAACCGAAAAATGCCCCATACGGATGAACTCAGAACAACAACGCCTTGAACAATACGAAACGTACAAAAAAAACGCCTTTGATACCCGCTTCGATCGCTGGAGTACTCTCCTGCGCGATATCGACCGTACAGCCAACCCCGAACACACTGTGGTTCGTTTCCCTAACGCCTCGTCGTATCTCTTCACTACCGGCTTTACCAAATGGGCCATCGATCCCGTCTACTCCGCCTATAAAAATTATACCGATGCCGAGTACGATATATTCCTTAAAGGCATGGAGCAGTTCCCGTTTGTGATTATTACACACTGCCATGCCGACCATTGCCAGAAATCAATGCTCCACCACCTTCACACGAATAATCAGACCTCGATCATTATCCCTGCCGCCATCTCCGACCTCTTCTTCACCAACAACCAACTCGCGCCTGCCGATGTCACCATCCTGAACCAAGGTGAAACCATTGAAATTGACGGTATTAAGATCACCTGCTATGCCGGCTACCATAGCGAACCTGGTACCCCGGGTTACCCTTCAGGCTCATTTCTAGTAACCCTCCCAGATGGTGTCACTATATTTTTCCCCGTCGATATCCGTGACTATTCGCTGCCACCACCAGCTAACCTCCCCCCTATCGACTACCTTTTCGGTCATGTCTGGCTCGGGCGCGACTGCTCACACCATGCCGACTTCCCCATGGTGGCCGACTTCTCAAACTTCATGCTCCGCTTTAAGCCAACTAATCTGATCCTGACTCACCTCTGCGAGATATCCCGCTCCGCCGACTCCATGTGGCTGCCACGTCATGCCGACCTCATTAAAAAAGAGATCGCCACCCTCTCCCCGGAAACTTATGTCACTGCTCCCCATTTCGGCTCTCTCCTAACACTCGAAAAAAAGTTCACCCGCGACATCTTTGTCGACTGGCCACAAACCA
This sequence comes from Lentisphaerota bacterium, assembly GCA_012520735.1. GTDB lineage: Bacteria > Verrucomicrobiota > Kiritimatiellia > RFP12 > JAAYNR01 > JAAYNR01. The sequence goes on from JAAYNR010000141.1 coordinate 1,700, forward strand.
TGCAGTCTGAATTTCTTAACAACCTCGGAGTCTGTATCAAACTCGACCGCTACACCGAGCTGATTGATGATGTTATCGCCAGCCGTTCACCCCTACTCGAACTCAACGGCGCACTCCCCGAAGATATCGACACCCTGGCCAACAAAATCGACTCCTGGCGCAGTGTGGGCGGGCGTATCCTCTCCTACCATATCCCCGATATCGTCCCCGCCTCTCTTAATCTCGATAAACTAATTGCCGGTTGCAAAACTTTTATTGAACTCGGCATCGACCGCGTCACCCTCCACCCTCCCCGCTGCCCTGTTGCCGACTTCCATGCCAACTCATCACACTACTTTGAGCTCTACGCTACACTGGTAGAACCCCTTGTCAAAGCCGGTCTGGCCATCGGCATTGAAAACATGCACATGGCTGCCAACGAACCACCACACGCCCGCTACCGTCTCGGCCACCTCCCTGCTGAATGTGTCATGTTTATCGATAAACTCAGCGCAAAAACCGGCTATAAAAATATCGGGTTTCATTTCGATATCGGCCATGCCGCTAACAATACCCCTTACACCCAACTATTCCCGCCGGCCTACTGGCTGCAAACCCTTGGCCACCTAATTAACGGCATGCACCTCCACCAGTTCATCGCCTTCCCCTGTACCGACAACCCCTTCCCCGAAGGCCATCGTCATGTTTGCGGACGTACCGGCGGCTACCCCGACTTCTCCCCTCTTTTCGAAACCTGGACCAACCATACCGCTCGCGCCCCCATGTTCCTCGAAGTCAGCCGCGGCATCGAAAGCTCCCCCCTCCCCTCCCTTCACCGCCTCCGCAACAACTGGTAAGTATTCATCTATTACCTATCCCAATGCCCGCCGTATCGCCTCTGCCCGCTCCATGCCTATCCCCGGCACAGACGCAATGGCAGCCACATCAGCCCGTGCCAAACGATAAACCGACCCAAAATGCTTCAACAATGCCGCCTTTTTTGCCGGTCCAATCCCCTCAATCTCATCCAGGCTCGACTCTCTGATAATCCGCTGCCGTAAACGACGGTGATAGTCTAAGGCAAAGCGGTGAGCCTCATCCCGTAAGCGTGTCAGCACTTGCAACGCTGCTGAGTCCCGCTCCAGCAAAAGCGATGGCAGCCCATTGTCGCGTACAATCTCCTCCTGCCGCTCGGCCAGTCCAATTACAGTCACCCCTCCCAGCCCCAATGTCGCTAATCTCGCCCTTGCCGCCCGCAACTGCGTAACTCCCCCGTCAACCACTACCAAATCGGGTAATTGCCCCCCATCCTGAATCAGTCTCTGATAGCGCCGCTCTATCACCTCTCCCATCGAACGCGGATCATCAGCCCCCTCCACACTCCTGATCCTGAAACGTCGGTAGAGCCGCCTATCTGGCAACCCTCCCACCGCCGCCACCATACTGGCAACACTCCACGACCCAAAGAGATTCGATATATCAAAACACTCTATCAGACCCAACGGTGCCGCCACTCCCAGTAATTTACCGAGTTCCGCTGCTCCACCGGCCGCTGCCTCAGCCCTCATCGCCGGTGTTGTCAACACTCTGGCCCGCTTTTTAATCATCTCCCGCAAGGCAATCCAGGTATCACGCAACAGCGCCGCCTTCTCAAAGTCGTGTCTGGCAGCCGCCTCTGCCATCTCCCCTTTCACCTCTTCAATCACCGCCAGCCGCTCACCGCGTAGAAAAGCACATGCCTCCTCAAAACGCTCCCGATACTCCCCCTGTGTCACCCGCCCCACACACGGTGCCGAACAAAATCGCACTATGTCATTAATGCAATGGGCGTGATCTTCCGGCCCCGGCGTAATAGCCCGACATTTCCGTAAACCATATTTCTTTTCCACAAAGTCGAGTGTCGCACGCACAATCGGTGATGAGGGGAATGGCCCGAAATAGATTGCCCCATCCTCACGTACAATTCTGCAGGTTGTCAGTCGGGGATACGGCTCGCGCGGATCTGCTCGCAAAGCCAGATACCGCTTATCATCCCGCAGCAGTATGTTATAGCGCGGTTTATATTGTTTGATCAGGTTACCCTCTGTCAACAGTGCTTCGGCCTCATTACGCACCACTATATGGTCAATATCAGCCACTGAGTTAATTAGGCTCCGTAGTTTAGGGGCCGCCGAGCGGAGTGTTGAGGCACGGAAATACGACTGCACCCGCTTACGCAACGACACCGCCTTGCCGATATAGATAATCTTACCGGCACGGTCGCGGTAGAGGTAACACCCCGGCTTGTCGGGCAACTCATCAAGTTTTTTGCGTAGCGTATCTCTCATCTCTCTTATACCAAAATGCCGCTATTATAGCAGAGAACCCCTTCTGTTCAAATTCGAAACAACTCACACTACACTTGACATAAATTACGTTTAAGACCATTATTTACTCTATATGAACACTTAAAAGATTTGTAATGAGCTTTAAAATTTTTGACTCTTTCTGTGGCATAGGCCGCTGGGCCAAACGTGATATCATCACACCCAGTACTGTAGATGAAGTTGTGGCCCAACTTGATCGTTTTGGTATCTCCCGCGCCTTGGTCTACAGCAACCGTATCCGTCAGCTTAGCCAGGCTGATGAGTGTAACCAAACTCTGGTTGAGATGATCAACAATAATGAACGCCTCATCCCCGCTTTCTCACTGGCACTTAACCCTTATGAAGCCGATAACGGTGTCGATAGCTGCTTTGGCTTGATGCGTGATGCCAAAGCCCGAGCTCTCTGGATTAACTCACCCTTTGCCTCAAAAAAACTAACTCACAGTCTCAGGCGCTGGCAATTGGGCGAGTGGCTCGACCGCTGCTCTAAGGCGAAACTCCCCGTTTTGTTGTATGCTGAAGGGCTACCGCCCGATAATATCGACACTCTCTGTCGGGAATTCCCCGACCTCAAAGTCATACTCACAAGTGTCATGTATTCTGGCGACAGTTTCCTCTACCCACTTCTCCGCGCCCACCCCAATCTCTACGTCTCTCTGGGCCATATGTATATCCCCGCCGGTAACCCCGAGTTGTTTGTTCGTCATCATGGCTATAAAAGACTCATTTTCGGCTCGGGTCTCCCCGACTTCTCACCAGGTGGCATGATCACTCATGTGATGTATGCCGATATCTCAGACACAGCCAAAAGTGCTATCTTTAGCGATAATCTGGCAACACTCCTTAACGAGGTTGAATTATGAGCTATACCCTGAAAGAGATGGGACAACGCGGTGTGCCGATAACAACTTTCCCCGTTATTGATGCTCACGCACACTTTGATTTCAATGAAAATAACGAAGCCGGCATCGCCGACCGCCTGCGCCGTATGGATCGCACCGGTATCGCCTGGACTATCGTCAGCACCGGTCTCTCTCTAGGAGCCGAATTCAAACGGGGTAATGACCGCGCCGCAGCACTGGTCGAACTCCACCCCGATCGTTTTGGTGCCTACTGTCACGTCAGTGGCAATTACCCCGATATCGCCCCCGCCGAAATTGAACGCTGTTTTGCCAGCGGCCTTTTTAAAGGCCTCAAGTTATATCAGACAGATGTCGACTTTGACGACCCACGCTTTGATGGCATCTGGGAGGTTGTCCGTAAACTCCGCATCCCCGTCTTGGCACACACTTGGGGTGATAATCTTACTAATTTCGATAAAGCCGCCCGCACCTGTCCCGGAATCCCCTTCCTCGCCGGCCATGCCGGCAGTGCTTTTGCCTATCGTAAATACATTGATGCCGCCTTACGCACCCCAAATCTATACCTCGACCTCTCATACTCACGTGAACACACCAACATGATCGAGACCATGGTCACAGCCGTTGGTGCCAACCGTGTTGTCTGGGGTAGCGATGTCGCCACTTTTTCAATGGAACATCAAATCGGTAAAGTCCTCTTTGCCGACCTCACAGACGACGTTAAGAAGCAGATACTCTACTCAAACTCTGCTGAAATTTTTAACCTGAAATTTGCAGATTTTACAAATTGAACACTCACTAACTGTCAAACAGAAAACTGGTAAAAAAACAAAGAGACGTTATGAAAAAATTAATCGCCCTCTCAACAATCAGTGCCGCACTGGTTATCATGGCCAACGCTACCCACGCCGCTGATGTTGTTGTCGCTGAAGGTGAATTTTTTAAACCGCAGGGTGATGGATGGTCTGTTACCCATATGGACGATAGCTACGCCTCTCACAGCTATGGTGGTATGTGGCTCTCGCAAGGCGGCTGCCTTGGAGCTGACGCCGATAGTGTCGGTGCCACCGCCACACAAATCGTTAGTATCCCCGTGGCCGGTGCTTATCGTGTCTGGAGTAAATATCAGGCACCGCCATATTTTAACTACTGCCATAAGATTGAAGTGTCGCAAAACGGAAAAAAACTTTTTGAACACACCTATGGCAAAAAAGGGACTGACCGCCTCTGGAGTTTCAGTGGTGTAAGCGATGAACTATGGTGGTTCTGGGGTGTCGACCACGACACTGCCGAAGCCCCCAAAAATATGGTCAATCTCGCCGCCGGAGCGGCCGAGATCAAACTCATCACTGTCGACAACCCCGCCCCTGCCGGCTGCCGTTTTGTCGACTTTGTCATTCTCACTACCGAACCGGAAGATACCTATCAGGGCTTTAAGCCGTATCGTGTCGGTACCCCTTTTGCCATTGAAGCACTCGAAAAAACCGAACTCTATATCCGCTTCCGTAACAACTCCCCCGCCGCTGCCAAACTGCAAATTGCCACCCCCACCGGCCACTTCCAGCCTAATTACGGTAGCCGCCGTACTACCATACCTGCTAACGATGTCGCTGCCGGTGCCTGGAGCGAATGGGTTAACATCGGCCCCTTCTGCCGCCTGGTACACGATGAAGGCCTCCGCGTAAACCTTAAAGACGCTAAAGGGCCCGTAGAGATTGAAGCCAGCCGTGACCCCGCTGGAAAAGATAAAGTCGGTGCTGTTAAAGTGATAAATAACGAATGTTTTGTCGTGCCGGTCGATATCACCTGGAACAAGTCACGTAAGATCTTTGCCAGTGAGGATCGCGCTGCCGAACTCGTCAAACTCGCCAAAACCTCATGGCGCACCAGTAACAAAGGCCGTAAACCTAAATCAATCCTCTACTACGGCTCTTTTGGGCGTGACGGCAGTGGCAACCAATGGGTCAGTCAACTTAAAGATGCTATAGGTTATAACACCCTCCTCCCCGATAAATATGACCACGCCCCCATAGATGGCTACCACCAGCACTGTCACAATATCAGAGAGTTGGAAACATATGTTAGTAATATGAGTGACGACCAGAAAAAACGGTTTAAAGTGATGAGCCTTGGCGATGAGATCTCCCTCGGCCAGATCAATTGGAATAGCCCTGAAATGCAGGACAAATTTACCGCCTGGCTGAAGCAGACCGGTATTACTGCTACTGATCTCGGTGGCATCAAAATAACCGATGCCAAACTGGCCGATCGCCACGCCAACCGCCGCATCGGCTGGTATGCCCAGATGTTTAACGAACATGAACGCTTTGGCATCTTCCGCGACCTCACCGCTAAAGCACGCGAATTGATCGGGCCACAGGTCGAGACCGGTGCCAACTACTCACCGCACCCCACGCCTATGTATTATGGCCCTATCTATCAGTGGGTAGATATCTTTAAACATAATGGTATGACCATGTACTGGGCCGAGGATTACGTCTTCAGTGTCCCCATGCCGCCGCAGATTATCTCCTGGATGTTGGCAACAGTCCGCTGTGCCATCAAATATAACAACCAGAAAGTCCATTTTTATGTCATGCCTCACGCCCCCGGGCAACTAGCCGAATATCTCCGCCGCAGCATGATCTATGCCCCGGGTGCCGGTGCCGACCATATCGACAACTTCTGGATCGCGCCGGCTGAAAATTACACTGAAAACTTTGTCGCCTGGAACTACACCGACACCTTCCGCACGCTCCATGAATCTATCTACGATACCGCCGCCGCCGAAGACCTACTCGTCAATGCTAAAGTCGCACCCGGTCGTACCGCTGTCGTCCTCAGTAAAGCAGTCGATCATAACGAGCGGAATCAGAAGATCTCAAAAGAAGACGACCACCTCATGGCCAAGAGTAAAAATGCCGATAAAACCGTGCAACAAACCCTCGGTCGCGTTGAGGCGCAAATGATCTATCTCTCACTCCTCCATGGTCAGCACAAAGTTGAGCTGATCACCGAAGACGATATCACCGAGGGGATCCTCAAAGATTTCGATGTCGTCTACTTTGCCGGTGAGTGGATCGACCACCGTGTTCCCGCTAAGCTTGAGAGCTGGATTAAAGATGGCGGCATCCTCTACGCCTCTGCCGGTCTCGGCATCCGCAATGAGTTTGATGAACCCGAAGCCGGTTTGATGAAAATACTCGGTCTCTCCAAGGCCGACCAAATCACCAAAAACCTCGCTGTTATCCGCTCAACGCTCGAACTCCCGGTCGCAACCCCGATCGACACCCTCACCTTTGACGATACCGCCATCCCTGCCGTCGGCTTGCGCCAGGAACTCGTCCCCGCCTCGGCCAAAGTCATCGGCACCTGGGCCAATGGTAAGCCTGCCGTTACCGTCAATGAACTCGGCAAAGGTAAAGCCTTTGCCGTCGGCACCCTCGCCGGTTGCGCTTATATGAAATCGGGATTACCGGTACAACCCTTTGCCCGCGGTGGTAATCGCACCCCGGTTACCCCCACCACCTTCAACCCCGCTGCTACCAAACTGGCTCAACTTGGCGTAAGTGCCAAAGAACTCAAAGAGCCTGCCACCTGCAGCAATCCCTACGTGGAAGCCATCGTCAAAACCGGGTCTAAAGGGAGCGTCGTAACCCTCGCCAACTGGACAGACAAACCGGTTGACGGTCTGGAAATTAAAATCCGTCTCGATCACCAACCCCGTGAAGCACGCTCTGTCCAGAGCGATAAAAAACTCACCTCTACTTACTCCGATGGTATTCTCACCGTCACTACCGATCTCGAGTGGGCCGACTATATCCTCCTCCCCCGTTAAGCCACCACCCCGCCAAGCTGCGGTGTGCCAACGGCACCACCGCGGTAGGGCGTATCTCTCTTCGAGCTGCGGTGCGCCTTCAGCGCCACCGCGGTAGGGCGTGTCTCTCCGAGACCGCCGTCGTCAGCAGCGGCATACGCCGCTGCCCACTGCGGTAGGGCGCGTTTCTCCGAAACCGCCGTCGTCAGCAGCCGCGTTCACGCGGCTGCGTAAGTGGTAAGAGGTAAATTGAAAACAGTAGGCACGGGAGTACTCACAAGGCCCAATGTACGATAGGCATTCCTGCCTGTCCCAGCGGCGTCCACGCCGCTACACTTAAACGCCACACTTAGTCGCCTACTTAAACGCACCACTTAAACGTAAATGAAGAGTGAAGGAAGAAAAGTGAAAAGTGAAGTGAAAGCCTGCCCTGAAAGGGCCATACATACCAGCCCGGGGCAACGCCCCGGGAATACGCAAAAAATCATATAAAGCCCTGTAAGGGCGTGACATAA
>JAAYNR010000193.1 GCA_012520735.1 Lentisphaerota bacterium
ACCAACCCCGAAGACCTCCTCACCGACCCCCAACTCCGCACCGCCCACCGTAACCTCCTCCGTTATATGGCCGCCCGCTGGGGTGCCGACCCCGCCCTCGCCGCCTGGACACTATGGATCGAAGTAGATGGAGCCACAAATCGCGGCGTTGCCGACTGGCATCAGGAGATGACCACCGAATTACGTCGCCACGACAGCCGCGCCCACCCCATCTCCACCGAATTCCGCAGTGCCACCGACCACCCCGCCACTTTTGGCCTCCCCGAGATCGACTTCACTCAGGTAGCCGCCTACGACGCCAACGGCCTGATCAACACCTTTCAAACCCGCGCTGCCACCTTTAAAAACTACTACAAACCACTCCTCCTCGAAGAGTACGGCGGCCACTCCACCGGCGGCACTCCCCACTGGTTGGCTCAACAGATTCACGACGGCCCCTGGGCCGGACTGATGGTCGACATCGCCGCCACCCCCATGCCCTGGTGGTGGAGCTTCATCTTCAGCCAAAACCTCGACCGACACCTCGCCCGCTTCGCCGCCTTTATAAAAGATGAAGACCTCTCCACCACCGAATGGCAATTCAAGACCGAAACCTACCCCACCGCCACCCCCCAACTCACCACCTTCTGGCGCAGTAGCACCCAAACAGCCTACGCCTGGATATGTCGCCAAGACCTCACCAACATCCCCCCACCTAAACGCCGCCACCATAACTGGTGGACATACGCACGTGAAATCAGCTCCACCTACGACCAAAACCGCACCTCCTGGGACCCCTTGGCCACCACCCCTGGACCACAATTTCCCGCCACCACCCTCACCTTAAATCTGGCCCACCTCACACCCGGCAACTGGCACTACCAACTATGGGACACCTGGACCACCACCCCACCCCAAGCCGGCAACATCACCATCTCCACCAACACCACCATCACCCTTCCACCCCTCACCCGCGACACCGCCATCAAATTCACCAAACTCCACTAAAACTGCTTACAGCCGTAACCAAATGTTGTATAGCATAGAAATCTTATTCCCTTAATATATCTGGCACTTTCATGGACTCACGCAGTTTTAATAAAAACGCTACGCGTTTGGAAAACAGATTTAAAAGGAATAGAGTTGACGATGACTCTCAATGCTGCCTTAGCTGCTTCAGCGCAACAACTTATGAAGATAAACGAAATCCACCTCGCCCTGGAGACCGCCGTCCCCGGCGGGACACTCACAATGCCCAATGTATGATAGGCATTCCTGCCTGTCCCAGCGGCGTTCACGCCGCTACACTGGTATAACCCCCACCCTCCGTGCCTCTGTGCCTCTGTGAGATCTGCCAGCCGGGGACAGAGAAGCAATATCCCTCTTTTAATCACTCTTTTGCGTCCACTCCGTGGTCGCAAAACCATCGCCCCCGCCACCAACCCACTCCACTACTTCCCCCCTTACCCTGAAAGGGCTATACATACCAGCCCGTTGCAACGCCACGGGTTTACGTTACATAAATATTTTAGCCCTGTAAGGGCGTGACATAACCCGGTCTCCAACGCACAGAAAATCATTCGCCAGCTCACGACAAAGCTTGCGACAAAGTTTGTGTTTGCCATTACACCGCATCCCGGTGCGGTAAACCGCACCGGGATGCGGCGGTTTCGGAGAAACACGCCCTACCGCCATGTGTTTGCCATTTTGCACCATACCAGCAGCATGAGCATTAAGGCATTCCTTCACCCTCCGTGACTCTGTGGCTCTGTGAGATAACCTCTTCCCCGGGCATAAGTTCCGTGCCTTCCGTCGCCTCTTTGCTCTCCTTGCGTTCCCTGTGGTGAATCCCTTCCCACTTCCTCCCAGCCCCACCAACCCCCTTACCCTACACTCAACCTTGCCATACTACGTTACTTCCATTAATATAAACAGCAATACCACTCTATTTAGTAAACTTAACCCTCAGCAACACGAAAGTAACGAAAATGAGACGGCACCTACTGCTACTTAACCTCTCTCTCTCCCTCCTGCTCCCCTCTACTCCGCTGTTCGCTGCCAACAGCAGCTTCGAGTATATCGGCTATGGCGGTAACCGCGTAGTCAGCGGCTCCATGCACCTCCTTAAAATCGATGGCGAGGCCATCATGTTCGATGCCGGTGCTTTTTATGACGATGCCAATACCAATGCCATTGCCGCTATTCCCTCCAGCCTCGTTACCTCCCTTAAAGCCATCGTTATCAGTCATGCCCACTCCGATCACATTGGCCGTCTCACTACAATTCTCAACCTCGGCTATACCAACGCCATCTACTGTACCGAACCTACCCGCGCGTTCCTCCCCGTTATGACCGATATGTCGGCTCGCCTCAGCGACCACGGTATCGAAAACTTCTACTACTCCAAACGTAACGTCGGACAAAAACGCCTCGTTGTTGTCCATTCACACACTGACTGTCCTGGCGGCAGTAAAATCTCCCCCGCTAACCGTCAGGATATCACCGCCCGCCGCACTGAACTCGCCGATAAAGGTTACCGTCTATGCAATTTCTGTGTTGAATTGGATATCGAACACATTATGGACAAAGTTAAAACCATCCCCCTTTACACCCCTGTCAATATCACTCCTAACATCACCATTGAATTTTTCAACACCCCACACCTCCCCGGCTCTGTCATGATCAAAGCCACAAGCGGCAAAAGCGGCAAATCACTCCTTTTTACCGGTGATTACGGTAGTGCCCTTTCACCTTTTCTCCCCGAGCAGGACTTTGTCAAAGAGGCCAACTATGCTATTATCGAAGGGACTTACGGCACCGACCTCTACCCCATTACACCAAGCTCACGCCGTGAATTTCGTCAATACATTGGCGATCAGATTAAAAAAAACCAGCGCGTCTTTATCCCCGCCTTTGTTCTCGACCGTACCCAGCAGATATTGTGGGAGATATCACAAGGGATGAAAGAGGGGACAATCCCCCCCGACACACCAGTTAAAATTTACGGCAACTCCGTTTTTCAAATCAATAACATCTACCTCAAAGAGTTCCGCCACGAGAAATATCACCCCTTCTTTGCATCCCGCTACTTCTCTGAGCCACCCTTCGACAACATCTTCACCCGTGGCACTACCATCTCAAAAGCCGTCCCGGGCGAAATCTCCATCGCCAGTTCCGGACTGGTTGATCACGCAAACACTCCCACACAAATCCGTAACTGGCTCACTGACCCCCAAACCACCTTTATCTTTGTCAGCTACCACTCACCCGACAGCACCAGCGGCAAACTGATTCGTCTCGGTAGAAAAAAAACCATTCAGATTAACAACGACACCATCCCCATCAAAGCCACTGTCAAAAAATTCGATTGCTTCTCCGGCCACAGCAATTACAAACAGATCACTACCATGTTGAGACAGGTCAGCGGACTCGAAAAAGTCCTCCTTGTCCACCTTGACAACGACCGCGTCGACGAACTTCTCAAACACTACCAGCAAGAATTCCCGGCACTCCAATTCATCGCCCCCATCGTCACCCAACCCATTATCCTCAGCAAATAGCCACCCCACACCCGCCTCACCAAGGTAGGGTGAACCGGCTTCACACGGATATGGCGTCGCAGACCGTAAGCATATTCGAACGGCTACGCGCCATGCCGTGTCGGTGAGCCGCCCTCAGCACTTAAGTGCAGAGGGACTGTGCGTTTCTACGCACAGCGGTAGGGCTTGTTTCTCCGAAACCGCCGTTGTCAGCAGCATGAGTTTCGTACGCATTCGTGTTCATTCGCGGTTAATAATCGCGAATGAACGTTGGCCGATCGTTTTAATATCTCCTTTTATAATGACTTGCATCTGTTTCGCTATGTTAGTAGCTAACCCGTTAGCTACTGTCAAAAAAAACAAGAAGTTCAAGCAGCTATCTTCATAAGTTGTTGCGCTGAAGCAGCTAAGGCAGCATTGAGAGTCATCGTCACCTCTATTCCTTTTAAA
>JAAYNR010000319.1 GCA_012520735.1 Lentisphaerota bacterium
AAAACAGGACACAGTTGGACAAATTGGTGCGCATGGCGCTAGACATTGGAATCAATGTCCCCGCCATGATCGTGGCCGACGCCTATTACGCGTCGGCGAAAGTGATATTGCCGCTGCTCTCCGCCGGTTGGCATCTGGTGAGCTCCGCCCGCATGAATGCCGTCGCCTATCTGCCGCCGCCACAAAGGGCAAAACGCAAGGGGAGGCCAAGGGTATACGGCGATGTTGTTGACCTACTCTGGCGGCCAGTCGCCGGAACAATACGCTTCGTGTTGGTGATTCACCCCACACGCGGTAAGAAAATTCTCCTTTGCACCGATGTTTCGCTTGCCCCAATAGTAGCTAACGGGTTAGCTACTAAGAGGGTTTCACCGAAACAACGGAGCAACAACCATGAAGACAATGACCATTCTGACGGCGACGGCGCTGGCGCTGGCGGGCGCGGCACACGCCTTGACCAGCGTGCAGAGCGGCAATTGGAGCGATCCCGTCACCTGGGGCGGGAGCGTGCCGGGTGACGCGGAGACTGTCCTGGTGGCCGCGGGTCACAGCGTCACGGCAGATGTCGCCAGCGCCAGCCTCAGCGCCTTCACCCTCGACGGCGCCCTCGTCTGCATCGGCTGGGATAACAAGCTGACATCTGGCGATGTGGTCATTAACGGTACGGTGACGCACCCGATGCAGAGCGATGTCAGCGGCACGGTCGGCGTTTACGCCGATTGGACGCCTGATAACCGTGTCTGGATCATCTGCTCTAACCTGACAGTCTCTGCTACTGGCATCATCAACGCCGACTTTAAAGGCTACCAACCTGATACCACGCTTTACCGCAGCGGACGCGGGCCGGGCGGAGGGCCTTATACAGTCAGCAGCTCGTCGCAGGGCACGCGTATTCATGGCGTCACCGCGTGGTCAGCCAACTCCGCCGTCGTGCTGGACGGCGCCGCAGTCACTTTTGTCGAACCAGGATTCCTGCTTGATGTCGCGGCTCTCTCCATCACAGAGGGACGGCTCGAACTTACCGCCCGCTCCGTTACGGTCGCCGGTGATCTGGCGCTACAGAACAACGCCTCGCTCTATCTGACGGCACCGGCCACAAACGACAATCCCTGGCCTTATACAAGGGAGTCCGGGGTCAGAGAAGCCCTGGAGACCGCCGTCTCGGCGGGACAAACTAAACGCCAGCCGCGGAGACCGCGCGCTCCATGACTGAGAGAACATGTGGAGTTATTTCTACCCTGAAACTTCCCCTATGACCATGTCGTCATAATCGAGTGCCAGCGCCTGAATATAAAACTCGAGCTGGGACAACACATGCAGGCGAGACAGGCTGTGGGCATCGCTGCCAAAAGTGAATTTACAGCCTGCCTGTTTGGCCAGGCTCAAGAGCCGTAGCGGGGTATCGAGACTGAAAACCGGATTGCCCTGCTCATTGCTGCCGGGTATAAAACAGGTAGTGATCTCCAAAGCCACATTGTGGGCGGCGGCATGGCTCAATGTATCGCTGAGCTCGCTGTCGGGGATGCTGGCGATGATGGCGTCAAGTCGATCAATGCTGCCCAACGGGAAAAAAGGGTGTGCGATAGAGGTGGGCAACCCCGAGGAAACACCGGAAATAAAAAATTTGATCAGGTGCTCGCCAATGGCGCGTGGGGTGGTGTCGGCGGGCTGTTCGACAAAACCGCGCATATGGAAGTGACTACATGCCAGCAGCACATGGTCGAGCGTAGCCGCGAAATCGGGGGTAATGCTGAATTCACCGGGAGCGCGCATATCGGCTTCACAGCCAACAGAAATTCTTAAAGGCGCAGCGCCGGACTCCTCTATTTCGCGACGCAATTTGGCTATGTGCGTGGCATTCTGCAGCTTATACCAGTCCGAAGCCGGGACGGCCTCGTTTGTCCAGATATGGTCGGAAAAACCGATGGTGGTTAAGCCGAGCCGAGCGGCTTCAGCCACGATATTGGGGACACGCATGGTCTCTTTGTCGGCGCAACATGCTGACAAATGGGTGTGTATGTGTAAGTCGTGTGTTATTTTCATGACTCCAGTTTAGCAAAACCGCGGACTGCCAGACAACCCCGCTGACCATTATCCTCAATTTTAAACACTTTTAACGCAAACGGTTGTCGATTATGATAGGCGCTTGTTTTAACCAATGCAAGGAGCACAAGCTGGCCCACTACTTCTCTGGTCTATTACTTCTCTGTCCCCAGGGTATGCTCCCCCTCTTATGTTTCCGTTCCTTCGTCCAGATGCCACAAGTTTTGTAAAATATGATCCGGTATTTGGTGAACGCGGGCAACGGTCTTTTGAGTTTCAGTGATAAAAAGGCCATTATCCCAAATGAAATCGGGATAACTGATTCGGGTTTGCGGGTTTTGGTCATACAGAACCGCCACTGGCGATCCCCATTTGATCAACTTGCCTTCGCTACTGTCAACTTCGACACCCCCCAGCAGGTAAGCCGGATTGCGCCCCTCATACGATGTTCCCTTATGGTTGTGAAACCAATAAATAAAGCGACCGGCATAGGGACCCTCGGTAAGGCGACGGACAAAATTTGCGGCGCGCGGATGGTTGACAAGCGTCCCGCCAGGGCCATAGGTCATAAAGGCAGGGGAAGTCCAAGTGGCGCCATCATCACGGGAGTAGGCGTGGCAGGGATGGCCCGCCACAGTGCGGTAAGTGCAAAAAAGCGATCCGTCAGAGAGGCTGGTAAGGTTGACCTCTTCGGCAATAGACCCGCACGGCGACCTCAACCCTTCGTCGCCAGCGGGGAGGGTATGCCAATTGATCTTATCAGGATCACGCTCAATATCGATATTATCAGACCGCAAAAACCACGATTCACTGTGGGCCATGAAGCCGTCACCGAATCTGCCCACCTTGGCAAAACCCAGATACATGGCGTTTTTATGGAGTAGCGGCTTGCCTACTCCCCAAAAGAAACGGACTTTACCGGCATAGGGGTTTTGCCGGTCAATGGCGGTTTCACGGACAGGTATAAACCACCGCCGCGGCGACCAGGTGAGGCCGCCATCGTCAGAAAATTTAAAGGCATACTCGCCCAATGTATCTACTCGTTTGCTGGCGTATGGTGTCTCGGCGATAACCTCACGCATATTGGCGGCGTTGTAAGTGTAGAAAACATAGACTCGGCCATAGCTTGTAAGGTAAGGCATAGCCCATGACGCCTCGGGGCCATCGGGGGGCTCAATGGCTACGAGCGGGCTCCAGGTTTGTCCGCGGTCAAGGCTGCGCGTGGCGGCGACATGCTGCCCCGACTCACCCTCATCCCCGCTGCCGGTGGTCATGGTGCAAAGCCAGGAACCGCCGTAAAGTTTAACCACGTATGGTTGATCACAATAGCCGGTTGAGGGGATCACAGAGCCTGTGGCGATGTCAATTGCCTGGTGGTTTACGGCGTTTGTTGTCATATTCATGAAATGCAGTGGCTACCTTTCAATAGTAGCTAACCTGTTAGCTACTATCAAAAAAAACAAGAAGTTCAAGCAGCTATCTTCATAAGTTGTTGCGTTGAAGCAGCTAAGGCAGTATTGAGAGTTATCGTCAATACTCTTCCTTTTTCAGTG
>JAAYNR010000108.1 GCA_012520735.1 Lentisphaerota bacterium
CTGCCTTAGCTGCTTCAACGCAACAACTTATGAAGATAGCTGCTTGAACTTCTTGTTTTTTTGACAGTAGCTAACGGGTTAGCTACTAACCCGAGTAGCAAAATAAACCCCGCTTGCCTCAACTATTTGCGCTATCTGTTGCTCTTGATACTCTTCAATCACATTGATGTTAGTGGTTTCAATCACCACCCGCCCCCCCTCAAGCATCACAAAACGGTGGCACACCCGTCGCGCAAAGGGGAGATCGTGCGTTGCCATCAGTAAACTAACTTGTTGCCGCCCCAGTAGCTGTGCCAGCTCTTCACGCCCTACCGGATCGAGTGCCGATGAAGGTTCGTCAAGCAATACCACCTGTGGTCGCGATACCAGCGACGCTGCCAGTGCCACCCGTTGCCGCTGCCCTACTGAGAGGCGGTGCGGTGCCATCTCTGCCAAATGCCCGGCCCCCAGTGCTACCAATGCCTGCTGTGCCTGCTCTCTGGCCTCTCGCCGCGGCACCCCCCGACGCTCCAGCGTAAATGCTACATCGTGTAATACATTAGGAAAGAGTATCTGATCATCCGGCGTGCCAAAGAGAAACCCGACATTGTCACGCACTCGGCGCAGGTTTTTCGGCACCACCGCCAACCCGGCTGTGGTAATTTCACCGCTAAAGTTGACCAGTCCCACCGCCGCCAGCAAAAGGGAGGTTTTACCGCTGCCGTTAAGTCCCAACAGACCAACCCGCTCACCGGGAGCCACCGTAAAGGTCACATCAGCCACAGCAGGCTGCGATCCAGCCGCATAACGAACCGTCACGTTTTTGAAAGAGAGAGGAGGAGAGTTTGTCATTGCATATTATTGAGTTTACGAGTGACCCACTCAACACCAAGCAGGGCGATCAACAGAGCCAGCAACCACCGATTCTGCCACAGTGAATTATACTCCATGCGCCGCTCTTGTTTCTCCCGTACCTGAAGGTCGCGCAGTATAGCATCAAGCTCAGGCGGTGGCGCATACCGACCGCCACCCCCGCGCCCCAGGCTGCGCAAAACATTGAGGTTGGCCGGACGCTCCGCCTTCTCTTGCGAAACCGCCCGCGCGGTAAAAAAGCAAGGTGACGACTCTAGCCGTCGTCCATCAACCTCCACGCTCGCCACTGCCCGCCAATTGCCCGGTTCGTCAGGCATCAACTCAGCCACATATCCTTGCGTATCGCGTCCGCCCGGCCCGGGTATCAGGCGCGAGGCGAAGTGTAGCGGAATCACCCGCCCCGTCGGCGTGGCTACATCGCAGGTAACCCGCCATTGCCGCGGTGTTGCATCAGGCGGCTCGATCAGCCGTGCCTGTAACATCGCCATCTCACCTACCGCCATAACCGCAGTGTCGCAGAAAAGTTCAATATGGTACTGTCCTGTCTCCTCGGCTGAAGGCGACATCCACTCAATAATCTGCCGCCAGAAAAATGAGTACGGCTTATCCTCTCCCGGCTGCATCGCCCAGCGCCACAGGGAGTCGGTCAATATTGCCAACACTTTACCCTGCCCATAAACCCGAGATAAAATCAACGGTGCTGTCGCCCCATCCACCTCCGCCTCAACCAGTGTCAGTGCGGCAGCATTGGGTCGTGCTCCGGCAAAAACCGTCAATACCGGCGGCAGCTCCTCCGGCACCTCTGCCGCATTGGCAAAAGCCGGGTGCGCCCGCCCTTCAGCAGTCCACTGTACGCCATAGCGACCCTCCTGCGCCGCTGTTGCCGCACGACTGAAAGGGAGCAGTTTATTCAGCGGTGTAATGCCAATCCCCTCTGCACCCCATAAGCGATCTCCACCCAAAAGTATCAGGCTGCCGCCTTTCTCTACAAACTCTAAAATAACCTCACTCTTTGCCGCATCAAAAGCCTCGGCATCAAAGTTACCCAAAATCACAATTTTGTTCTCAGCCAACTGCTCTGCCGAGACCTCCAGTAAACTGCCGGGTCTGTCGCCATAAGCTATAAATACGCCCCCCGGCCCGCGGAAATAGGCCAATGGCGTAATATTGCGGTTGGCAAAAAGCTCACGTGAAACATGCTTACTCTCAAAACGTGGTGTGTTCTCCAGAAAAAGAACCCTGTTTTGAGCGTCAAGTACTGTCACAGCCACCGCCAGCTCATTGTCGTTGGTTTGCGCCTCACGCAGCAATGGCGGTATCCGCACCCGCCACACCTCTGTCCCCACCACCGGGTGTGCCAGTGTAAACTGTAAATCGCGTGAACCGCCCTCCGGTGGTAATTGCACCTGTGCCCGCTCAACCGGTTTGTCGTCGCGCAACAACTCCACCGCAAACGACTCCCCGCGCACCCCGTTGCCGGCGATCGTCGCAGTCAGTGTAGTGTCCCAATCCACAATAGCCCGCCGCTGCGTATCCACCGCCTCAACTCGCACATCAGGCAACTCCTCTACCTCTTCCGGCACCTCCAGCTCCGCTACAAATATCGGTGCCGGCCACGGTCCATCAGCCCAGGCGTGATGCCGCTCACGGGTGTCGACCCCATCAGAGAGAACCAATACCCCTGCCAGCTCCTGCCCGCGGCTCCGCTCAAACAGACGCGTCAAACTCGCATTGAGATGTGTCGCCCCCCCTTCTGCTGTCAGTTCCGCCGCCTGCTCAATTGTCAATGGCACACCAAGCTCAGCCGCAAATGGATAGACCTCCACCTGACACCGCGCCCGCACAATTTTGGTCCACCCCATTTTCAGAAATTCCTGTCCCTTTTGCCACCGACTCTCTGCTGAGGTCGGATCGTGATTCTGCTGCATCGAGGCAGAGGTATCCAGCAATACCAGAAAGCGTGGTCGCAGTTTCTCTACCGTCGACCGCCTCACCCCGGGCAATAACATCACCCAGAACAACAGCGCCAGAAATGCCAGTCGCAAACAGAGTATCGCCACCCCCGCTGCTGTCTTGGGGAGATGCCGCGCAAACCCGTAAACACTCCATACCACACCCACTGCAAACCCTATCCACAATAGGAGTAGCGGTATAGTGTACTCATATGTCCAGGTAGTGTTCATGATACAGTTCCACTCACTTTCCCGGCGCTGTCGATTGTCAGTGAGTCGGTTAACCGTGCCCGTTTGCGTAATGAACGGTTGGCAAACCACCACTCTGTCAGAGCCAGTGCAAGTATCAGCCACAGAAGCGGTTCAATCAGCGTCCGGCCATTGCGCATCTCTTCAATCTCCGCCAGAAGCTCTTCGGGCGACCGCGCCGCCCGGAATGTTTTAAAGCCGCACCAGGCAGCAATCTCCTCTGCGGTAGCCATGTCGAGCCGCGACTCCCCACGATCCGTATTAGCCGCCAGAATCGTTGGGGCACTATCTCCCCCGACCGTCAACCTCTTATAAAAACCGGGCTCTTCCAACGGTTCAATAGTGTACACCCGATTACCGCTGTCGCGTAAAACCACCTCACGCCCCGAAGGTGCCAACAGCCTGTCAGCGCCACCGACACCGGCAATATGCTCAGCCGCCAACAGCTCTTGGTAGAGTGTCGCATAAGGTGGGTATTGTGTTACGCCGGCGCCATGACGAATCACCTGATGAACCACCGGCAGGAAAAATGCCGTCAATGGCAACGTGCTCCAGTCGCGATCTGCTGCCACGGCAAACTGAAACACCTTCCCCCGTCCACAATTGCGAACTAGCAGAAAGGGCTGCTCATTGCCGGCGTTAAGTACCACCGAAGCCTCCTCTTCCGGATCAGCGAAGGTGTGCACCCGTTTTAAGGCGATGGTCGGCACAACCCCTTGCGGGAAACGGAAGTTGCGGAATATCTCATCCTCCCGACTCGCCCGACCTATTTGCCGCGCCGCCTCAGCCACCGGTACAGTTAATGTACCACTTACCTGTGCTGGCAATAGTGCTCCCAAATTAGCATAAGCCTGAGGTGATGCCCGATCACCGGCAAAAAGCCCCAACACACCGCCGGCGCGGACATACTCCTCAAGTCTCATTATCGCCTGACCCGATAACGGCAGGGCATCAGCTAGAAAAACCGCCTCAAACTCTGTCAGTTCAACCCCATCCAGTTCGTCCGGTGCTATCGACCGCACCGCCTCCTCACCACCCGGCGCCAGCGCCGCCCGCAGAAAGCGGGTAGCATGAGATGGCCCCACCACCAGTACCGGCAGTTGATCCCGTACCCGCAGTAAAAAAAAGAACTCATCGTCACATGCCAATGCATCAACTGTCGTCTGCAGCCGCCCCTGCCAGCTCCCCGCCTCAAGTGCCGGCAGAGCCAGCTCAACCTCACTCTCGCCATCAGCCGCCACAAAAACACCACGATTCAACCGCTCTTCATCGCCAATAGTCACTGTCAGTGCTACCTCACGCCCCGTCCCGCTCCGCCCCAGTGTCACATTCAGTCGCGCGGTCTGTCCCGCCAGCAACAATGGCGGTGTCACTGTTAACGACACCGGCCATGTATTCTCCGGGGCCTCCACACCAGCCAACAGCGCAAACAGCGGAATGGTATCGCGATGCTCCCGACTCACCACCGCACCGCCGCCACCGCCACCACCACCACCGCCACCTTCAGCCTTACTGTCGGCCAGAGCCTGAAACCCCTGCCAGGATCGCGCCTGTCCATCGCTTAAAATATAGATCTCCCGCTCCCGTTTACCGTCCCCCTGCTGCTCCAGATTAAAAAGTGCTAAAGCCACCGTCTCATCCAATGCCGCCCCGCCATAACCGCACTCCACACCCCGCAACGCCTGTAACGCCGTAGCGACCTCCCCAATAGGACGCTCAATCAAAGGCACCGGCTCTTCTGCCGCAATATAGAGACACACCCGATCACCCTGATTCAACCCCTCCACCAATGCAATCGCCGTCTCTCGGGCTACATCAAAAACCGTCCCCCGATCTGTCTCATACCCCATGCTGTAAGAGCCATCAAGTACAATCACTACATCACGTCGTGTCCTCGCCAGCCAGTCAGCAGCACTCGTCTTGCGGATCACCGGCATGGCAAACGCTACAGCAATAGCCGCCAGTAACAGAGTACGCAACAGCCACAACAACAGATTCTCAAAACGGACCCGACTCGACGACCTTTTTTGTGCCAGCTTCAAAAACCGCACCGTCGGAAACGGTGTTAACACTGTCCGACGTCGCTGAAACAGGTGAAGCGCCAGCGGTATCACCGCTGCCGCTAACGCCCACAAAAACAATGGATTAAGGAAAACGAGCATAACTGCCAATCACCATAAGATTAAGACCGCAGTTTACCACAAGCCCCTCCACCAGGGACAGAGAGAAATTATTCAGGCTCACCCAGCCACTGCTGTAGCCTCTCTTTCACCCTCTTCGCCTCTTTACAATCTTTACCCTCAGTAGAGATAGAGACCACCACATCACCCTGTCGCAATACCGCCGCTGAGATAAAATCCCCTTCCGTCCAGTTGCTGTCAACTGCCGCTCCCAGAATACCACGTCGCTGACACTCTTCTAATACAGTACGGTTTACATCTTTATCATTGGTGGCAGCAAAAACCAGAAACACACCCTCCAGATAGTCTGTACAGAAATTGGCCTCCTGATAGACCAACCCACCTTCTACAGCCAGTTGCTGCAACTCAGGTGTCAGTGCCGGGCTCACCACCGTCACCTCAGCACCGGCGGCAAGCAACGCCATCACTTTGCGATGTGCTATCGTACCGCCGCCGACGACCAGACAGGGGCGTCCCCCAACCCGCAACGAAATCGGCAAGTAATCTGATTTTTTCATGATAATGTACCCTTTAATTGGTAGCCTGCTGCTTTACCCCTATTTTTTTCGCAGCCGATAAAATCATCGGTATCAGTAAAATGAAAAATACCGACGCCACAAAGAAAACCATCCGCACACCACCCCACATAGCCACTGCCCCCGCTGCTGTCGAACTGAAAAACCACCCCATCGCTCTGAAACTGGTACCCCAGCCAATAAACAGAGCCCGTTTTTCAATCGGTGCACTCTTGGCCAACCATATCTGTAACACCGGATCCAATCCCGCATTGAAAAATGCCATCCCCGTACGGAACCCCACTAACGATGAGATACAGGTGCTCAACCCCACCGGCAAAGTGCACAGACCGGCCAGCAGCGCCGAGGCCACCCCCACCTTAGGCGGCGAAAAGCGGTCGGCCAGACGTCCCATAATCGACCCCGCCGCGATACCCGCCACCGCCGAACAACTCAAAACTATCCCTACCCAACGCTTGGCATTAATACCACCCGTCACCATCTCTACCAGTTGCGGTATAAATGGACGTTCAAAGTAGGTGACAAAGCCGGTGACCGACATCAAAATCAGCAAAATCCAGATAGCACCAAACTGTGGTAAACGGAATTCGGTCTCGCGCATTTTTTCACGCAGGGTTGTCTGCTGCACAAACGGCTCCGTCACGCCATATAATATCAGCAACCCCGCCACCAGCAACAACACGCCGCTGGAGATAAAGGAGATGGTATAACCAAAGTACTCCACCATCACCGAGCCCAGCAACATGCCGGTTAAATTGCCGCTCCCCACTACTGAAACCACAATCCCCATGGCATACCCCACCTTATTCTGTGGTGTGGTCGACGCTATCAACGCCTGCGAGGCGGTCACCGTGCCGGCAAACATGCCTACCACAAAACGGAGACCCACCAGCCACGGCGGCGAAGGTACAAAGATCATCAGCGGCAAAATCAACGCCGAGCCAAAGTAAGCCCGCAGCAGCATCTTACGCCGACCGTAAATATCAGCCACAACCCCCCATATCGGTGAGGTCAAACAGAGGGCCAACTGCCCCCCTGCCGCAAACAACCCCACCCACATACTGCGCTGCATCTCATCCACTATCCCCAAATGTTCTTTAATAAAAAAAGGGATAAAAGGGAGCGAAAAACCAAAGCCACAGGTCGCCAGAAATTGCGCCACTGAAACAAAAAACAGACGCCTACGCCAGTTGTCGTTCATAAAACTATCACTCCAATACCACTCCTATACTCGCTTCAAAAGGTGGCAGGACTATGTAAATATCGCCTGTCTCCTCTCTTACAGCCACACTGCTGCCTATAGTGGCACCAGTGGCAGGAACAAAAAATCTAGCCCGAAGTGTTGTGGTCAACACCGGTGAACGCGCCATCCGCAAGGTCGCCCCCTGCCATAACCCGCCACCGGCATTGCCCATCAGAAAGTGCTCGTCACACACATAAGCTACTGTGCGCGCCCCATCACTCACCGCTGCCGCCGATATTGTCGGCCTCAACGCCTCCGTTTTAAATGTGCTATCATACACTATAACTCGGCTCCTGACCACACCTCCAGCCCGCGCTCGCTCTTTTTCGCTGACCGCCCTCGCCCCCTTCCCACCCTCAACCACTACTTTCACCCTATGCTCATACTCATAGCGCCACCCCGCAAACACCTCCGCCAGTGCTCGGTGAACCTTAAAAACCCCAGCCTCCTCAGCCTTATTCCAAAACCAGTACCAGGCCGGCACCCCCACTACTCGCCCCTGCCACAACATCCTCTCTATCTGGGCACGCACTCCATCCATCTGCTCCGGCTCTGTGCCACTCTCCCATGCCACACCGAACTCACCGCAAATAAGCGGCACGTGCCCCCACTCTCGCTGCCACTCAAGGGCCATTTGCCCCAAAATAGCCGCCGCATCGTCACGATAAAGGTGTATATCGTACCGATACAACTCCGGTACACGGCGAGCCAGACGCATCAGATACTCTTCATCACCACTACTGCTCACCACCGGACGCGGTACGGCATCGATCCGCTGAATATACCGAACCATCATGGCATGCCACCGCGCCACCTCAAGTTCAGCCTTCTCCAGCCGGATCGCATCGCTGTGGTCAACCTCATTAAACAACTCCCACGCCGCCAATGCCCGCTCCGCGCCCCAGCGAGCCACACAATAACGATAACGCGCCCATACCCGTATTGTAGCCCGCTGATCTGTAAAAAACTGAGCCGGCCTCTCCAGAAAACCACCGTGATCCTTATTGTAAGGATTAAACTCCCAGTTCCCGTCTACCTCTGTCCCCCACTCACCATGGGTCTCCAACACCAACTGCACATATACGCCATACTCTGCCGCCGTAGCAAAAAGCCAGTCAAAAAAAGCGGCCACGCTCTGATTATAACGCCCCAGCCCATACCCTCTGTTCCAAGGTTCCCACAACTCCTCACTCCACTCTAGCTCCTGACGCGCAAAACCGATCATCCATACCCGCACCATCTCAATACCCGCTGCGGCACACTGCTCAAACACTCCCCGATACGCCTCCCGTTTCCCCTCCTCGAACCAGGCCGCGTTGAGTCCTGTAGCAAAAAAGCGGCTTCCGTCATCACGCACCCACACCCCCGCCTTCTCAAAATCGGGTCGGGCAAAACCACCCTGACCCCGCCCCTTCACTACCAGTCGCTGCGAATCGGTGTACTCATCCTCACGTCCCGCCACCAGCAGACGAAACCGCACATCATACTCCCCCTCCATCCGGAAAGCGTGTCGCCACCGCCACTCCCCACCCCCTCTAGCCACCCCCTCTTCATCAACATCCACCATATAAAAACAGGGGTACACCCTCACCCCCAGCGGTCCACTGATCACCCCATCCAAACGGACACACTGTGGATCATACGGATTGGCAAACGCTCTCTTCACCTCGATAGTTGCCTCGACCCGCCCCGACACTGCGGCTGTTATAGTATTAAACACCACTCCCCCTAGCAGCGACTCCCCCACTCGCAGCAACGCCTCCACCGGCTCTGCCGCAGCCACACCGCCCACCTGCAGCACCGCCAGTAACAATACCCCAATTACTCCTCTACCACACATACCTCTCCATAACACCTAAAACTGCTTACAGCCGTAACCAAATGTTGTATAGCATAGAAATCTTGTTCCCTTAATATATCTGGCACTTTCATGGACTCACGCAGTTTTAATAAAAACGCTACGCGTTTGGAAAACAGGTTTTGAAAAGCGCCGAATTACCCTTACAATGCTTTTTTTTACACCTACAAAGAAAGGGGTTCAGCGCTTGAAAACGTTTATACAAAA
>JAAYNR010000139.1 GCA_012520735.1 Lentisphaerota bacterium
CCCCCGCCGTTGCCATATTTCCCTTGTTACCATCCCCTCAATGTGCCAAAATGCTGTTATTCACACATGAAGGAGCGTACAGCCCGTTAGCCAGTAGCCAGCGTTGCGCTGGCTACTGGCTAACGGGCCAGCTAACTTGACCCTCGACTCGCGACACTCGACCTTCGAGCAGAACCACCTTCTCTCTTTGCTCTCTTTGCGTTTTTTTGAGGTAAATTACTTCCCAGTAGCATGAGTTTCCGTTGTATTCTGTGGTTTATTTTGTGCCCACCGCACCCACGCCAAATTTTCTCACAAAAGCCCTTGACTTATTCCAATATATGGAATAATATAGTCGCACTTACCGCAAAATGGAATTGCTCTGTGAATAATACACTACAAAATGGTTTCCGCCTGCTTGAGATGCTGGCCGCCTCGGGTAAAGAGGCCTCGGTAACGGAAGTTGCCGAGGAGACTGGTATCTCTATGAGTAATGTATGTCGGCTGCTTAAGACGCTGGCACAAACAGGCTATGTTGAGCAAAATCCCGAGAGCCGCCGTTATCGGGTAAGTCTTAAAATCCTCAACCTCGCCCATGCACGCCTGGCAAGTCTCGATTTCCGCCGCATCGGCCACCCTTTCGCAGCACGGCTAACACAATCGCTCGGTGGGCACGCCTATCTCTCCCAACCATTGCAGGGCCGTTCACTGATTGTCGATGTCGCCTACCCCAACGGTGCTCACTCCGATGCCGGCATCGTCTTAGGCCAAATCCACTCTATCCGCCATAGTGCCTGTGGTAAAATTTGTGCCGCTTTTGCCAGCGACGAAGAACGCGACAGGCTCTATCTTGAGGTAGCCGGCACCGAGCCGGAGATTAATCGTGAAGCCTGGCTTAACGACTGTCGGCAAATCAAAAAAAAACGTTTTGCAATCCGCAATGAAGTCGGTGTGCTGGCACTGGCAGCACCTCTTTTCCGCGCCGGCAATATATTCTGCGGTGCGCTGGGAGTGCTGATGCCGGCAAAATCAACCCTGACCCCCGCCGTAGAACAGGAATTAAAGAGTGTCGCTGAGGCGCTCTCTTTTGCCCTGGGCCAACCTTTTGTCGAGTAAATGAGAGATGTTGCCAAACATAAAGGAGAAAACATGAATAATGAGACACTGAAGCAACTGGCGTACCAGGCCGGTGCCGACCTTGTCGGCGTGGTGCCATACGACCGCTGGGCCGATTGGCCGGCTGAGTCCAACCCCCTAACGCTGATGCCCGCTTGCCGCTCCGTTGTTGTTGTCGGATGCCGCATCCTCCGCGGAACTTTCCGTGGCGTCGAGGAGGGGACAAACTTCAACTCCACTTACGGCACATACGGCGCAGGCTATATGGAGCGAGTCTTCATGCCGAAAACCGTACAGGAGATCGCTGCGGCAATCGAAAGAGAGGGGTCAGAGGCCCTCCCCATGGTCGGTGGAACCGCTCCCGGTTCCGCTGTACGCCTCGATACCAAAGCCCTGGCGCACGCCGCCGGTCTCGGTATGATCGGTAAAGGCGGGTTCTTCTTAACTCCAAAGTATGGACACCGTCAACGTCTGGCACTTATTCTCACCGACCTCGAACTAGCCGGTGACAGTATCTACGATGTCGACCTCTGTGAAGGGTGCGATGCCTGCCTCCGCGCCTGTCCGCTGCAGGCTATCTCCGATAACGGCTCACCGCACTTTACCATCGACACCAAATTGTGCGAATTGTGCGCTAACGGTAAATTTAAAATCGAACCCGGCGATTATGAGCCACTCGACCGCATGCCCGCTTCGTGCGGACGTGCCTGCCTCGTGGCTCTCGAAGAGAAAATCAGCAACCGCTTTGCTGCTCCCTTCCGCCGCCGAGCCGTCTGGACACGCGACGTCCACGGCAAATATACCGTCACCCCTCTCACCCCTAATGCCTGAGAAAGGAACCATCAATGTCACAACAACTGACAGCACAACAAGTTAAAGAAGCCGCCCGTGACTTCGGTGCCGATCTGGTCGGCATAGCCTCCATCGAGGCACTCCGTTATCTCCCCGCCGAAATCAACCCCCTCTCAATTCACTCCGGTGCCAAAACGGTTATCGTCATTGGCCGTAAAATCCTCCGTGGTGCCCTCCGCGGCATTGAACAGGGGAAGGATTTCCAAAACTCTTACCCAACTTACGGACTCTATGCACTGGAAGATGTTACCCTCGCCAAGATCACCTACGATGTCACACTCTGGTTTGAAGCGCATGGCCTTGAAGCCGTACCACTCTTCGGCTACGACACCCCCGGCCAGCCCGTCGGTGTCCCTGTGGCACCCGGCAAGCCGGCACCAAACGTCATCCTGCAGTATCGCCTGGTAGCACAAGCTGCCGGACTCGGTGAAACAGGTCTCAATGGACTCTTCCTAACACCCGAGTACGGACCGCGCCAGCGTTTCGCCATGCTCGTCAGTGATGCCGAAATCGAAGCCGACGTACCCTTCAAACCGCACATCTGCGACGACTGCGGTGACTGCGTCAGGGAGTGTCCGCTCCAGGCACTCGATGCCGCTGCCGCCCAACCATATGGTCTGGCCGGCTACCAGCGTAATGTTGCCGCCCGCGATAACAACATCTGCCTCCATTGCAAAAATGGTGCCATCCAAACCAACGAAGGGCGCTTCTATACTGTCGACCGTATGGCGGCAGCCTGTAACCGCGCCTGTATCGCCGCTCTCGAAGCGCGCGATTTGCCACAAGAGAAATTCACCCACAAATTCCGGCAAACCGCACCTTGGAAACGCGACCTGCTCGGCCAAAACATCTCGTAACTCTGGAGAAACGCCATGTCTAATAACAAAAAACTGACAGCACGCATGATCAAAGACCTCGCCCTTAAAATCGGGGGCGGCGGTGGTGGGGTGGAGATTGTCGGCATTGCCCCGATCTCACGCTTTAAAAATGCCCCTGAGCGGATGCACCCCAAAAACATCTTCCCCGATTGTAAATCGGTGATCTCTGTCGTCCAACCCATCCCCCGCAGTACCTACCGCGGCATCACCGAAGGGACACACTGGAACAACTACACCTATTACTCCTACAACCGCCTCAACACCGCCTTCCGTCCTATGGTCACCAGACAACTGGCCTGTTTCATCGAAGACCACGGTTTTGAAGCTGTACCCGTCTATCCGGGAGTCCCCGAAGTCTACCCAGGCACCCCTGCCCCTGTACCGGGACGCCCCGTAGCTGATGTGAACCTCAACATCCGTATCGCCGCCATGGCCTGTGGCCTAGGCGAAATCGGCTGGTCAAAGGTCTTCATCCACCCGGTTTACGGGCCGCGCGTACGTATCGGCAACATCCTCACCGATGCCGAACTGGAGTACGACGAGATGATCAAACCCGGCACACTCTGCGACCGCTGCATGCGCTGTGTTCCCACCTGTCCCGGCAACGCCATCCCCTCCATCCGCGAAGGGCGCAAGATCACCATCACACTCGACGATCAGGAGTACTCCTGGGGCGATGTCAACATGGGGCGCTGCACTGCCACCCATCACGGCATCAACTACCTCGCCTCGCCCTTCCTGAAGCGTTTCTTCCCCGGTTTCAACCTGGAGATCACCGAGTCAACTATGTCGGAAGAACTCGCCTACAAAATCACCCACTCACTGGGTGGTGCAGTCTGGCGTGACTCAACCGAATTCCCCGGTGGCTGGGCCTCACCCTACATCAGGCAGATATCGGCACACTGCGGCTACCTCGCCGTCTGCGGTGCCAAAGGTTGCATCCGCGCCTGCATGGAGCATCAGGAAAAAACCAAAAACATAGGCCAGAACACCTTCAAAACACCGGTTTTTCCCGAAAAACCGTGGCAACTCTGCAAACCCGCCGACGACCCCACCGGCGGTGTAGTAGAAAAGGTACTCCATACCGAACTCTATCAGGTTCCCGCCACCAACCCCGGTGTCTGGTAACAAAGCAGACTCCCACTAGGGCGGCACTCCGTTGCCGCCCTACACTTAAATGAAAAAGAGTGAAAAGACGACCCTGAAAGGACTATACATACCAGCCCGTGGCAACGCCACGAAATCACTCCGCAGAAACCGCAGCACCCGGAGACACCGTAGCCCGGTCATGAGCTTCCGCGCCTTCAGTCCCCCGCATCATTTCACCTTATTGCGATGCAACATAACCTCACCGCGACGCGGCAATTTCGAAAACCACGCCCTTCTACTGCTATGTATTCGCCGTTTTAGAGGTTACCAAGATCTACACGAATATCATCCATCTCAATGGTTGACGTTGCAGCATCTGCCGTGGTTACTGACGAATCATCACGCACCGCACTAGCCTGTGTGGTGGGGAGGTTACGGTAATAAACCATCAACTGTAACGCTGCGAGGCATGTATCCATCACAGGGCGATCAGAGTAATTGTCGGTGTTCTCCCAATGCCCGATATCGTGCGTTTTGCCTTCATGGTCGGTATAGGCATTTTTCTGGATTTTCAGCTCTTTAAGGTAGATCGGCTTCATCTTAGAGTTCCAAGATGTCCACCGCTTACCACCGGCATGGAATTTGGCCTGAGTAGCATAATAGTAGTAATATTGCAGGCTACCGCCAATCCCCTTGGCATCAGCCGTATAGAAAGCCGGTGGCCAGGAGTCCATCAGCTCCAGTGTGGATGTCGCCTCACGGCTCGAGCCCTGTCCCATCAGTTGCAGGCACAACACCCCAACACTGGAGAGCCCACCCGCACCCGGACCGCAATACCCGAAACCACCACCTTTTTTGTAGTTGCCCTGAAAACCGCGAATCGCCTTTTTAATGGCCACATCGAGAGCCTCTTTGTCGTAATAAGCATTAGCCAATTGGCCGGCTTTCAAAGCCTGAGCACACCACCCCATAACCGAGGTGTCGCTCTCATCTGTCGGCAGAAGGGCATAGCGCCAGCCCCCTTGTGGATTTTGACCACTGACAATCACATTAAGTGCTTTATCAGCCGCCTCTTTCACATTGGGGTTCATCGTCATACCATAGGCCTCGCACAAGGCATATGTGGCAATACAGTGGGCATACGAGGAGCCAACTCTGCCGTTAGCAGCCTGTGCCTTGATAAGGTACTCTATCGCTTTTTGGACTGTTTCGCCGAACTCAGGACTGGCAGAGCCCGGTTTTTCGCCATGCGCCAGGAAGGTCAGCAGAGCCAGACCGGTCATCGCTTGCGGATTTTTGGCCCATGAGCCGTTAGCACGCTGGTTCTTTTTCAGCCATCGTAAAGCGGCCATCACAGCGGCTTCAGTTTGGGCATCACCACCGAATTTACTCATCAGGGTTCCCTTCATACCTCCAGTGCGGTTACCGTAGATACCCCGCATGATCACCGGACTCTTAACCTGCTGTACAGCGTCAATGCTCGACGGCTTGGCTGTCATCGGTTGTGTAGAGGTGGTGGTAACCGGAGCTTCAATATTAACCCGCACATCGGTGTCTAGGGTCATGTCGGTGTCGAACTCAAACACCTGTTCCGGTGGTGGTGGTTCGTCGTGATCCAAATCTTCAACCTTATCAGGCTCCAGATACTCAACATCTACCAAGTGAGTCGGTGAGCTGCTACCGGTGGCCAAAACCGCCAGTAAGGCAATTGAGACAACAGGAATTATCACAGCCGCAGCCGGCGCAACCAATCGCTGCGCTTCAATTTTGGCCGCTTTAAACTCCCTACTGTTGCGTGGACTGCCAAAGCCTTTGATCATCTTGGAGAACCGTTTAAAAAAACCGTCCTCATTGAAAAGTTCATCTATTTCGTCAAGTCCTTTATCGATATCTTCAACAAATTGATCACTTGTGTTCTCTGTCATAACTGCCTCCTTTGCTGTGCTAAAAGCACGTTAGCGGTTACATGCTAAATATAGCTAGATTTTGCAACTGAAGTTTATAACATATATCGAGCGTTTGTACAAGGAACTTATGAGGGGAATCCGCAGTACAACGAATCACGACACTAACTTTTTTATCGTACACCGCCATACTGGCCAAACGGCGCTCCAGCAGATTCTTCGATACCGGGGTGCCGCGATAGACAAATCCCATGTTGTTTATCTCAATATTTATCACATTCGGCTGATTACGCGGGTCTGCCGCACTGTCAGCAGCCGGACGTGCCGCTGAGAGCATTGAGAGGATATCCTCTTTTTTAAGCGTCACAATAAAGAAGATCAGCAACTGGAAGACTACGTCGATCATCGGTGTCATCTCCAGCTCTGGCTGGTCGTCTGTAATGCGTCTTTTTCTACTTTTTTTCATGCCGCCTCCCTATTTTTTCCCGCCTGCTTTATGTTCCTGAATAGCGACAAAAGAGAGTTTCCATATCCCTGCAGAAGTGCAAACATCCATCACCCGCTTAACATCGCGGTGTTTGGTACGGTAATCAGCCCGGATTAATACCGGGAAGCTGGTATTACGGAACCTGTTGACCCGCCCAATCAATATCTCCTGCAACATCCGCTCATTCATTGCCGCATTATGTATGGAGATACGACCATTACGCGCCACCTCGATAATCAAAGTTTGTGGAGGCATCTCCTTTACAATCGGCCCGTGTTTGCCATCCTCAAGCTCAATATCGGTGTTTTCGTCTTTGGTCATTTTGAGTGTGACCACAAAGAAAATGATCAACTGGAACACAACGTCGATCATCGGCGTCATGTTCAGGTCACTCCCGGTAGAGTATGATTTACGCTCTCTCGCCATTGAAACTCCTGTTAACGGCCATTACTGCCTTACTATACATATGTTGCCGACCTTGAGCAGCCATCTGTCGCACCAACGGCAGTGAGTCTGGTGCGACAGTGTATGCTTGCTGGTAATTAATCGCTGACAACTTCGACATTACGGAGGTCTTTGATCAGCTCCATGGTGATCGCCTCCATACGCAACACCAGCTTGGTGGCGTTGTTACGTATGCTGTAATAGAAAGTGATGGCCGGGATAGCCACGATCAAACCGGCTGCCGTCGTCCACAGTGCCTGAGAAATAGCCAGAGCCAGAGCACCGGCATCAGGTGCTGCCGTTGCGATCTGTTCAAAGGCCATAATCATACCCTGCACCGTGCCGAGCAGTCCCAACATTGGGGCCAGGTTGGCACAAACTGAAATCCAGGTAAGACGCTGCATCATCTTCTCGGTCTCAAGGTCAGCCGCCGTGCCAACACTCTCCTGAATAATCTCAAAGCCCTCTTCCACATGTGAGAAGCCAGCATTGAGGATGTTAGCCATAGCACCCGGCTCGCTTTCGCAAACTTTGAGTGCTTTTAGAACATCACCCTCTGCCATGGCGGTTTTAACCTGATCGATCAAAGAACGCGGCAACATTTTCTGGGGACGCACCAGAATCGAACAGTCAACAATAAAGTAGATCGCGGCTGCACCGCAACCAAACAGAGCTACCCATAGAATAAATCCTATCAGGCCAGAACCAAACAGCACTGCTCCAAAGCCGCTGCCGGAACTGCTTGACTTTGGCGCCGACGCACCGTCTTTGGCATCTACAATGGCCGCATTTTCAGCGACAGCATCGCCACCTTCGTTATCCTGGGCAAAGAGAGCCGGGGCGCTCATTAAAGCCGCAACCACAGCCACACTCATCAGCAGTTTTTTCATAGTGACCTCTAACCTTTCCTCACTCTGTTATTTCTCTTTGAGACCTGTTCGTTTAGTTTTACACAGTTCTTCTAATGAACCGGACGCTACAGCGCCGGCGTTTATTACTTCGCCGTTGCTTAAGGCTTGCTGGCCCATTCGCTTCCGGGAAACTCTTTACGGATTACATCAATGCGCTCTTGCGCACGGCTTGTCATCCCCAATTTCTCAAAACTTTTAGCGGCTTTATAATTTGCCTCTGCCTGAAGCGGCCGCACCCCACGATAGAGGGTGATAACCCGCAGGTAGCCGTCTTTGAGGGCTTTAGTGTGGGCCTCCTGAGTGTCGCCGCCCTTGAGAATCAGGTCGCCACGCATGATCAATGCCGCTGCTGAAGCGGGGCGGTCGCCGCTCTTTACCGCCATCCCCAGCAGTTCATCAAGCCGTGCCTGCCGGTTCTCCTGCAGTAGTACACGCCAGTAAACTGGAGCCAGTTCGCCCAGATATGCTGCCTCGGGGCGCATTGAAGTGACCTTCTCAATAGCCTTGCGCGCTTCGGCGCTGTTGTTGCTCAACAAATAAGCTTCACCCAACCACCGGGCCGCCTCTTCGTCATATTGCAGCATTGCGTAGTCACGGGCGATCTTGGTTAACACCGGAATTGCCGCCGCGCCGTTTTTCGCCATCACCGCCCTGATGGCCGGATCAAGCTCTTTAGGGCGCACAATCTCAATCTTCTGCACGTTATTGAGAGCGTAAACACTCTCAATGTTGGTGCGGGGGTCTAACACAGTGTACTCGCGGGAGGTGGCCTTCCACCTGACCATACCGATAATTTCACGGTTGTTAACGTATAGTTTACCGGGAACTCCGGTCGCCTGAGCCAGCGACTCCAGCGCTGCCGCCGCAACCACCAATGTTATCAGAGCCCAGCGGATTATTCTATTTTTCTCTCTCATTTCAACACTCTCCTTGTACGTTAAATTATTTACCTATCTCAATCTGTGCCTGATTCAGCCAGGTGCGAACTTGTGGCGCATTCCGACTGCTGCCAAAGGTCTCCAGATACTCTTCGCATGACTCCGCCGCAGCTTCAAACTGTTTATGGTCCAGTTCCAGCGGTATGCTCAGCAAAAAGGCTTTTTCCAGTTGTGGTGCCAATACCGCATTGCGCGGGTCAGTAGCAAAGATAAGCTGCTTAAAGGCGATAATCGCCTTACCACGAGAGTTGGCCGCCAGGTCTTCAAGACCAAAGGCTTTGTCGGCGTTCATCTGCCGTATCATCGCCTGCCCCACCTGTAGGTCTATGTCGAGCATATCCTTGATCTCAGTGCGGTAGTTACGCGCAAACTTGAAAGCATCGATCGCTTTGTTGAACAACTGGTCGCGCTGTTTGTTGTCGCGCTCGCTCTCACCCTCAGCACTGGCGGCATCGGCCAGTAACAGGTAGGCATCAACCACCAGCGACGATTTCCCATGTTCTTTAATAAAGGCCTCAAGCTCCAGACGCGCCTCTTTGTGTCTCTTCATGCTGATCAACGCCTGTGCCCGCCCAAAGTGAGCCGGCCCCAGAATCGACACCTCGTTTGCCGCAGCGATCACTTTATCAAAGCCCTGTAAGGCAACATCATACTCCCGCGCTTCCAGTAAAGCACGAGCTGCCGTTAATATCTGATAATCGGTGTAGATGGTGGTGCCGCCACCAACAAACATCTCTTTATACTTGGCAATAGCGTCGCCACGTAACCCCAGCTCCATCAAGCTGGCTGCCAACATCGGTACCGAGCTGCGTGCCTCTTCCGATTCTGGGAATTCGCGGCGCAGACGAGTGAATATATCCTGGGCCTTCTCAGTCTCTTTTAACACCGTATAGAGTGTGCCGGCCTTCATCAGTGCCGCCGGTACATGCTCCGACTTAGGAAATTCTTCGGCGAAACTGAGGAATGCCGTTATAGCCTGAGGACGTGTCCGGGGGAGAATCGCCGCCGGTGCCACTACCTGTGCCAGTGAAGCTGCTTTCTGCAAGGAGGCCTGCTCGCGGAAGAGGTTGGCCTGTTTGGTGTCGATCGCCACCCCGGAGGGGATGGCATCGAGCTCTTTGCCGACATTGTCGAACAAGACCGCCGCACGTAACAGCAACATCGAACCGGCGCGCTGGGCCTCTTCGTCTTCCTGCTCACGGATCAAACTGAGCCCTTGCTGGCGTGTCGCCTGCGCAACTCGGAAACGAGCCGTGGACAATGCGAGCCCCGGCTTTTTCGTCACCTGAAGGTGTTTAATATAGACGTTCAGTGCCTCAATCTCGTTGGTGTAGTTCTGACGTCTGTTTTCCACGGCGGCAATCTGACTGAGGGCATCACCATACCAGGCAGAGTTGGTGTAAGAGGTGGTCAAACGCTCAAAGTAACCTAAAGCTGTGGCGTCGTCGCCACTCTCAAGTGCTTTAACACCAAAGTTCATTAAACGCTGTGCCGCCTCGGGGTGCGTGGTGAAGTTGGCAAAAAAAGTGTCGTAAGTCTGCTGTCGTTTATCTCCA
Organism: Lentisphaerota bacterium; assembly: GCA_012520735.1. GTDB lineage: Bacteria > Verrucomicrobiota > Kiritimatiellia > RFP12 > JAAYNR01 > JAAYNR01. The sequence continues at coordinate 10,155 of JAAYNR010000139.1, forward strand.
TAACCAAGAGAACCATACTTCTCTGCCAGTCTCAACACTTCGTTACCGGCCTGCATTGCGTAACTCCCCAGACAAAATCTCTCAGCCAAGTGACCTGTTACTGTTTCTGACAACAACATGTTGTAGCCATCGCTGTCTTTTGTCTCAAGTAATGATTGTACCAGCTCACTCAATGACCGTACCGCCTCAGTCGTCTCGGGGAAACGGTTCAGCACATCGATAAAAATCGGAATTGCTGCTTCAAAGTTGTTGCCGGCAAATAGCAACTGCGCCTCTTCAAACTGTTTTTGGCGTATCCGGTCCATCATCTCCGCCGTTATCATGGGGCGCAACTCCTGACCGAACTTCTCCCTGATAAAGGCGCGTATCTCCTGCTCTCGCTCTCCCGCCTCCATCGCCCACTGGCTGTCGGGGAATTTAACAAAAACGTTGATAAAATGTTGATAAGCACCGTTCGGCTTGCGGTTGCCTCCATCGCGCTGCCCCAGCAGGTAGTTTTTAACGATCTCCATGTCGCCACCGGGAGTATTGGCAACCTTCATCGCCTCCTCCTGTAACATTACCGCCAGCAGGAATCGGCACTGTGCCATGGGACTCATTTTGACGAGCCCGCGCACGCCATCTTCTCTCTCCTGTGCTACCAACGAGTCGTGGATCGCCTTCAGTGGCCCCATATACTCTTCAATCAGCGTTTGCGCCCGTGCGGCATTCCCTTTAAGTACCTGAATGTGCGCCTTGATCACAATCCCTTTACCAAACCACATATCCTGGTCCCAAAGCAACTGGTCAGCCAGTTTCTCGGCGTCCTTCAGCATCTCCTCTTTAGTTTTTTTATTGGTCTCTGCCTCAGCCAGCCTGACAGTCAGTTCAGCCGCGTCAGCCTGCACCTGACGGATCACCTCGCCGGGAAGCTTTTTAACCCCTAACAGTCGCTTGTAAGCCTCCAATGCCATCTTGTCGAGCCGTGCCTGCAACAGCATTTGGGGATATTTATAGGCAGCATCTATATAGAAAGATTCCAGCTCCGGTGTCGGTTGCGGGAATTTTTTGAAAAAACTGTTGTAGAGCCCAAAAGATTCATCATTGCGCCCAAATGCGTAATAAGCGTCTGCCATGGCGAGCCACATGGCCCAAGTCTCCGGAGCATCTTGATTGCGCTGTGAAAGGATAATCTTTTTTACTTCGTCAAATTTCCCCTGCGATAACAACCCCTGCAACTCGAGTACTTTTAAGGCTGCGCCCGCATCAGGGTAGACTTTTTTTACATCTTCAATAACTTTGGCGGCAAAGTCAGGCATGCGCAAGTCGTCCTGCAGCATCCTGATATAAGCCTGCTCGCGCTGCATAAAAGCCTCCTTTTCAGGATCGCTATGCTGCGCCATCACGGTACAACTCACCAGAGTAACGGCAATCGCCATCATCATGGTAAACCTAGAAAAATGCTGGTTGGAATTCATAACGCCACATTTGTACACTATTTATACCCTTTTGGTCAATGCTGATTTTTGATGTCAAGGGGTAAAATCAATATTTGAGCCAACTAAAACTGCTTACAGCCATAACCAAATGTTGTACAGCATATAAATCTTATTCCCTTAATATATCTGGCACTTTCATGGACTCGCGCAGTTTTAATAAAAACGCTATGCGTTTGGAAA
>JAAYNR010000135.1 GCA_012520735.1 Lentisphaerota bacterium
AAAGAGAGAGAGTTGATGATGACTCTCAATACTGCCTTAGCTGCTTCAACGCAACAACTTATGAAGATAGCTGCTTGAACTTCTTGTTTTTTTTGACAGTAGCTAACGGGTTAGCTACTAAAGTAATAGCTACATCAGCTCCAATGTATGAACACCACCGTTAAATCCTTCGTAATGCGAAGGAGAATTCTTATTGGCTTGGGCTAGGGTTTCATGTTCGGGGGTGGTGCGCTGGGCGGGAGGTGGGGGTGGGTGAGGGGGACACGGAGGTCCCCCCCGTACGATAAGGAGGCGGTTTGGCACCACCAGTCGCTGCCGATGAGGAGGTGGCGGTAATGGTTGCCCTGCGATGCCCTGTTCAAGAAGGGATGCTTTGGGCATTACATGCGCGGGCGGCATGTGGTGCCGGAGGCATACTCCAAAGTAGAAAGCAGAAGCAAACAGTAGTGCTACAAGAGCACTGTGTGAACTGGGTTTTGTTCTGTAGCGCTTTTTCCCTCCCGGATAAGGTGGCAAAGTTGAGCAGCCTAGTTGCTGAGCATATAAAAATATTTAGCAAAATCACAATGATCAAATATAAGGTTTAAGTGTCAATAGCTAAATTTAATGAATTCAAGTCAAAATCTAATTTGTTGAGTTTTTTCCGGAAGTTAGTAAACTGTTGTACAGATTTTAAAGGGTAATAAGGAGTTTTATTATGGCAGAGTTGAGTAATGAGCAAAAATTGGCAGTTAAGGAGTGGATTGACGGAGGTGCCTCATTGGCGGAGGTTCAGACACGCCTGAAGGACGAGCTGGGGGTATCGCTGACATTTATGGATGTCAGGATGTTGGTACTCGATATCGGTGCAGAGGTGCAGGATAAGCCTGAGCCGGTGAAGAGTGTGCCGGATGATGCTACAGCGGCAGATGAGGACGATTTTGACGATATGGAGGGTGATAGCGGCAGCAGTGGTGGTGGCAAGGTAACTCTATCGCTTGATCGCATAATGAGGCCGGGTGCTATGGCCAGTGGCGATGTAACTTTCTCCGACGGTCAGAAGGCTACCTGGATACTTGATCAGACGGGACGTCTGGGACTTGAGGGGGCGCCAAAGGGGTACCAGCCGCCGCAGGAGGATATTGCGGAGTTTCAGGTACAGTTGCAGCAGATGTTATCGCGCGGTTATTAAGTGAAACAACAGGCGGAGATATGAAATTAGGTTTTGTAGGTGCGGGCAAGATGGCTGAGGCTATTATTGCTGCGGTGTTGCGCAGTGGTTGGGCCAAGCCGGAAGAGATAGTGGCCAGTGACAAAGTGGACGAGCGGCTGCGTGTTATGAGCGAAGCTTATAAGGTGAGAACAACGAGCGATGTGCGCGAGGTGTTGCAATATAGTGAGGTGGTGATTTTGGCGGTAAAACCGCAGGATATGGATGCTTTGCTAACTGGCATGGCACCGCAGATAGGTGAGAACCATCTGTTGGTTTCGATTGCGGCAGGGAAAACTCTGGACAGCTTGCGGGCCGGTTTGGGGCGTGAGTGCCGTCTGGTACGGGTGATGCCAAATCTGGCTATTCAGGTTGGCGAAGGGATGAGTGTATACTGTTGTGGCAATGGGGCGCTGGAGAGTGATGGCGAGTGTGTGGCAGAGATATTCGGTACTGCCGGGCGGGTAGTGGAGCTGAAGGAGGAGCTCTTTGATGCCGTAACAGCGTTGAGCGGTTCGGGGCCGGCATTTTTTGCTTATACGCTTGAGGCTATGGTACTTGGTGCTGTGGCATTGGGGATGGCAGAGGAGACGGCACGGGTGTTGGCGATTCAGACTATGTTAGGTTCAGCTCGGGTTTTGTGTGAAACGGGGCAAAATCCGGTCGACTTTATTAAGGCAGTGGCATCGCCCAAGGGGACAACGGCGGCGGGTCTGGAAATTTTAGAGGGGTCGGAGCTACAGGGGATTATTGCTGCTACTATTGGTGCCGCAGCCAGAAGGAGTGGTGAGCTGAGCCAATCCTGAAACAGGGAAGGAGGAGGGAGCAGTGTCGAGGCGGATCGGTTTTGTGGGTGTGTTGATTGAAGACCGTAATCAGGCCGGTCATCTGGTGAACAAGGTGCTGGCTGAGAATGTCGACCTTATCCTGGCCCGGGTAGGGTTGCCAGGGCACGGTGGTAAGGTGTCGGTGGTGACATTAGTAGTTGAGGCGACGACCGATGAGTTGGGGCGTTTGACCGGACAATTGGGACAGATTAGCGGGGTATCGGTGAAGTCGGGGCTGGCTAAGGGGAGTGGGATAGGGCAATTAGTAGCTAACCCGTTAGCTACTGTCAAAAAAACAAGAAGTTCAAGCAGCTAACTTCATAAGTTGGTGCGTTGAAGCAGCTAAGGCAGCATTGAGAGTCCATGCAAGTGCCAGATATGTTGAGGGGACAAGATTTCTATGCTGTACAACATTTGGTTACGGCTGTAAGCAGTTTTAGGTGATAAGTGAGATGAATGCCTTAATTGGGTAATGCCTTAATGCCTTAGTGGGGCAAAATGGTAAACACATGGCGGTAGGGCGTGTTTCTCCGAAACCACCGCATCCTGGTGCGACGTGGCCGTACCGTAACAAGGTGTAATGCCGCTTGGGGCTGATCCGTTCGACAAAGTTACCGACAAAGCTCGCGACAAAGAACAGATTCCCTGTGAAACTCTGAAGGATTGAGGTGAGATTCGTTTAGGTGTGTTTTTGAATGTAGGAGAGGCCTTCTTCGGTGGTGGCGATGAGGCCGTCGAGTTGGGCTTCGTAGCAGGTTTTGAGGAGGGCACCAATCTCGGCACCGGGCTGGTAGCCGGCGGCGAGGAGGTGGCGACCAAGTACGAGTGGTTTGGCGGCGTTGGCTTCGACTTGAAGTGCTTGAGCACGCTGGAGGAGCCATTCGCCTGCGGGGTCGTGGTCGACAATTATGGGGGGGCGTCCCATCATGTCGGCACGACTGACGCGGACGAGGCGGTCGATACGGACTTTGTTGGCGAGGCGGCGAATGGCGGAGTCGCTGCTTTGGGCTTCGTGGAGCATTTGCGGCCGGAGGTGGTGGGTGACTAAGGCGACAACCTGATCTATGAGTTCCTTTTGGTTGGTCATGCGGGAGAGGAAAGAGCGGGTAGGGTCGGCACCGGCCTCTTCGTGGCCGGCGGAGCGGATACGCCCACGCTCAAAGCAGGTGGTGGCAGGCTTGCCTAAGTCGTGGCAGAGTACGGCAAGGCCGACTATCAGGTCTTCCCACTCATCACCACAGCGGTGGGCAGCAAAGGCGTCCATGCTGTGGAGAGTGTGGATCCAGACATCGCCTTCCGGGTGCCATTCGGGTTCCTGTTCGCAGCCGATTAGTGCGGCGAGTTCAGGGAAGAAGCTGAGCCAGCCGCACTCTCTGAGGAAGGCGAGACCACGTGATGGTTTGATCCCTTTGAGGATCAGTTTTTTCCATTCTTCGAAAACACGCTCAACCGAGAGGTGCTCTATGGTGAGGGTGCTACAGATGGCGATAGTTTCGAGAGCTGGAGTGAGGTCGAGACGGGCGGCGAGTTGCATGCCGCGCAAGACGCGCAGGGGGTCTTCGGCAAATTGGGTTGAGGTGTGGCGCAGTATACCGGCTTTGAGATCGGCAACACCGTTATAGGGGTCATGGAGGGTGTTTTGCAGGGGGTCGTAGGAGAGTGAGTTTATGGTGAAGTCACGGCGGCGGGCGGCCTTAGCAATTGAGAGGTTGGGATCGGTTTTAATAGTGAAGTCTTTATGGCTGTGGCCTGACTTTGATTCTAGCCGTGGCAGGGAGATGTCGATAGGGTGGTGGTGGATTTTGAAGACTCCAAAGGAGCGACCGACAAAATCGATGCAGTAGTGTTTTTCAAGAAGATGGGTAAGGGTGTCGACATCGATATTATAGACTTCGATGTCGAGGTCTTTTGGAGCAATGCCGTAGAGAGCATCCCGGACTGAACCACCAACGAGTATGGCCGTGCCGCCCACCTGATTTACTGAGTGGCAGATGTTAAGCAGGTGGCTGATGTAGGGGCTGGCATTGAGTGCCTGCTCAACTGTGGCGTTGTCGGTTGCGGTCATATTTGTAAAATTTCGGCGGGGTTATATGGAACCAGCCAGCTTTGGACTTTGGGTTTGTTGTTAATGGTGAGTGTGAGGTCGGTAGTGGCACTTCCTTTGAGCAGTTTGAGTGGTAGCGGGGTGCCGGAGAATGACCAGGCGGAGAGGAAGAGTGCCTCTCGGGCTTTGGTGCGGATAATGGCGGTGTGGCGTGGTTCGACATTGCCGATTTCACCGATGGTGTGCATTTTATCGGCTGGTGGGATAGGGTCACATGCGGTGAAAACTCTGGCTTGCGGTGGGATGATAAAGGTGGCACAGGTATTGGTGGGGTGGCGTTCCCAAGTGAGGGTGAGCGGCTGTGATGATGTGGGCAGGCGTCGTATATTGGTGAAGTGGCGGTAGCCACGGTTGTCGCCGAGGGAAGCGGTACGGGTCCCTTTAGGGAGGAGTGGAGTGCCGACCACATGCATGGCCCAGTCGAACTGACGTGGGCGTTCGGTAATGACACGGAAGGCATCGATGATGGCAGTAGCGGTGACAATAACGGTACGGTCGAGCAAGACACCGGGGTAGACGCGTTCATTGATGGCGCGCATCGCTTTAAAGGTGGTGTTTTGGTGCTGGAAGAGTACGGAGCGGCCATCAGAGATGGAGTCACGCCAGGAGTCGGCTTCCCAGATTGCTTTGGTGTTGAAGTCGTAAGGAAACATGGGGGTGTTATCGACTGTAACGGTGTTATGGGCAATGGTGGTGCGGGCCCAGGTGAGGTAGAGTGGGTCGGAGTAGCCGCGGTTATCCATGCGTGGGGCATCGGTGAGCTTAGAGCCGCCACCGGAGATATCGAGGTGGAGGGCAGCCGGGGACTGATGGCCGGCAGCGTGTGGGCCCCAGAACATAAAGGCGGCGGCGGTGTTGGGCGAGGCTGGCTTACCACGGATGATAGTGGCACCGGTGGCGGCAAACTGCGAGCAGCCGTTGCGGTGGGTGCCGATGATTGAGAAGTCGGCATCATGATCCAGGCGGAACTCTCCTTGCGGGATTTTGGCGGAACGTCCCAGACGTGAGAATTCGGCTTCGATGAGCCAGGGTGATTGGAGTGCCATAGGGAGGTCGGGAAGAGGGCGCTCTGCCTGCGGGTATTCGGCTTCAGTACGGTTAATGAGCCAGGCGTACTTGGGATCGCCATAGAGATCATAAGCGCGGTGGTAGAAGGTGCCCCATACGAGCATACCGCGGATATTTTCGAGACGTGAGTCGCCAAGTGTTGAGAAGTCGCCATTGGTCAGGGTGTAGTAGAATGGGGCATCAAAGGCGGCTTTGAGTGTTTTAGTGCCGGGTGTTGTGCCGTAATCGCGATGGATGTCGGAGCCGTCGTTTTGCCATAGGGGTGGCAAAGGCTTGTGCCAGAGGTCGACACCGACGGAGAGCATGAGGTCGGCGATATAGGCCAACACAGATAGGGTGAAGCCGTGATAGCCGACAGCACGCTCCCAGTGCATGCCGTCGTCGAGGACATCGTGACGTAACTGGTGGATGATCCCATAACACCAGCGGTTGTTGTGCTGGAAGCCGTAGAGGGCATCGTGAATCCCCCGGCGATCCTGCAGAGCAACGGCAGCGGCGAGGCGGCCCAGCAGGACACCCGTACCGTGATTGCCGCAAGTGCTATGACTGGCGGTGTCGGAGGAGTCGCGGGTAGCCAACAGCATTTTTCTAAAAAGTGTGGCATCAGCATTGGAAAGGGGAGCGGCGGCCAGCATATCGTAAGCCCGTGCCATATTGAGGATGAAGTGGGCTTCAGAGATATCTTCAATAGCGAGGCGACCTCGTCCTGGGTAGACTGGCCAGGAGGTATAGCCACGTGCCAGCCAGCGCAGTGAGCGTAATGCCGATTTGCGGTAAGATTGGTCGTCGGTGTAGAGGGCTGCCCAGGCATTGCGCAGGGAGTGTTTGACAGCAGCATTGGCCAGATTATAATCCGGGGCGGTTGGTGGCCGGGTCGGGAGCCGGGGGTCGACCGCCGCCTGCTCCAGCAGCAACTCCAGAGCGCGCTGTGGCCAACCGCCATTAGCGACGAGTTTGCGAGTGTTTTTGAGTTGCGCGGGAGTGGCAAAGAGGTATGGGTGCGCTGGGAATTGAGCAGGCATCAGGTTAAAAGGGTCGTAGTCGACAGATGCTAGTAGTTCAGGATACGATTTAGGCGTAATAGGATCTGGAAACATTTTTAACCTCACGTTAAGTATTGTCGAGAGTACATACGGTGTATCGACAGGCAGAGCCACTGCTGGCTGAGAGAGCTCATGTCGGAGCGTATTTGCAGAGTAGACTATGCGATGTAAATACAGTAAACATTATGGAGATGATGGAGTGAGATGTCAAAGCCTCAAATGTTCGGGTCTTGAATTTTTAGTACTACACCCTGATTGTAAAGCGTGGTAAGATAGTGGCTGATTTTTAACCATTGGGGGATTGTGATGGAGAGCAAATTAGAGAAGGCGCTGTTACAGCGTATTGTGCCGGTAGTGGTGATAGAGAGTGAAGCTCAGGCTGAACCGTTGGCTGAGGCACTTCTACGTGGTGGACTGCCGATTATGGAGGTGACTTTCCGGACCGCGGCAGCAGCGGGTGCCATCAGGCGGGTGGCGGCTAAGTTTCCAGAGATGTGCGTGGGGGCAGGGACATTATTGACCGCTGATCAGGTAGCCGGTGCAGTTGATGCCGGTGCTGTTTTTGGCGTAGCTCCCGGTTTCAATTTTGATAATGTAAAGGTGGCGCAAGAGCGTGGATTGCCCTTTATGCCAGGCGTGATGACACCATCGGAGATAGAGGCGGCTTTGGCTTTGGGGTTGCGGACGTTGAAATTTTTCCCGGCAGAAGCGGCGGGTGGCGCAGCCATGCTCAAAGCGTTGGCGGGACCTTATGCCCATACAGGGGTGAAGTTTGTGCCGACGGGTGGGGTAAGTGCCCGTAATATGGCAGATTATCTGGCGTTGCCGGTAGTGGCGGCAATTGGTGGATCGTGGATGGTGGAGAAGTCGCTGATAAGTGGTGGACGCTGGGATGAAATTGAGCGGTTGACGCGTGAGGCATTGGCAGCAGCCGGAGGGTGAGGCACGGGAGTGTCAGAAACGTGATGTAGTGTTTTGTGTATGCGTGAAAAACGGCTATTCCTTTCGCCACCATTTGTGGGCGAGGCAGAACGTGCGGCTGTAGAGGCGGCATTTGAGTCTAACTATGTGGCACCGTGCGGGCCGATGGTCGACAACTTTGAAGAGCTGATGGTGGAGGTGACCGGTTTGCCGTATACATTGGCTTTAAGCAGTGCTACGGCTGGTCTGCATCTGCTGTATCAGGAACTGGGGGTTGAGCGTGGCAGTGTGGTGGTGGCACCAACACTCACCTTTGTGGCGAGTGTGGCACCTGCGGTGCAGTTGGGGGCAGAGGTGGTTTTTGTTGATTCCGACCCCCAAACGTGGATGCTCGATCCGGCGTTAACGTCAGAGGCTTTAAAAGAGCTGAGAGCTGTGGGGCGGCACGTGGCGGCTGTGGTAGCTGTTGATCTCTATGGACAGTGTTGCGATTACGACGAACTGGAGAAGGTTTGTGCGACCTACAATGTGCCACTGATTATTGATGCGGCTGAGGCTCTGGGGGCGACGTATCGCGGAAAGGCGGCGGGAGCAGCAGGGGTGGCAGCGGTCTACTCTTTTAACGGTAACAAAATTATCACCACTTCGGGAGGAGGTGTTTTGGCATCGCGTAACAGTGAGCTGATCAAACGGGGTCGGCATTTATCGCAACAGGCCAGAGAAGCGGTGGTGTGGTATGAGCATACAGAGCTTGGTTATAACTACCGCATGAGTAATATTGTGGCGGCGATCGGGGTGGCGCAGTTGGCGCGACTGGAGGAGTTTGTGGCGCGGCGGCGGGAGGTTTTTTCGTGGTATAGAGAGAGACTGAGTGGATGCTCCATGATTGAGTGGATGCCGGAGGCTGAGTATGGCGTGGCGAGTCGCTGGTTGTCAGTAGCACAGATTGGTGGTGAGTTGGGACAGATGACTGTCAGTGGTCGGCCCGGGACAATAGTAGAGAGGGTTTGGCAGGCTTTGGAGGCGGTCAATATAGAGTCGCGGCCGGTATGGAAACCGATGCACTTGCAGCCGGTTTTTGCTGAGGCACAAATCTATGGTGGCGGGGTGGCCGAAGAGCTGTTTCTGCGGGGATTATGTCTACCATCGGGAGCGGCAGTGAGTGTCAGCGATGTCGATGAAATTTGCGAAATAGTGATCAGAGAGATCGGTAGATAAAAAAAGCGCCAGAGATGTTTTATAACGTCTGGCGCAACTGTTATTTAGCACTCTTTGGTGACTGAAGGTTTAGAGTGACTGGATGGTCATACCGCCGTCGATCATGATCACCTGTCCGGTAGAGTAGGGGATATCACCGCGGGCGATAGTGGCAACAGCACGGCCGATATCGTCGGGGAAGCCCCAGCGCCGTAACGGTATGCCACCGTCGGCGATAAAGGAGTCGTACTTGGCTTTGACGCCTGAGGTCATATCGGTAGCGATTACACCGGGGCGGATCTCAAACACCGGTATGGCGTACTCGGCAAGGCGGGCTGCCCAGAGTTGGGTAGCCATGGCGACACCGGCCTTGGATAGGCAATATTCACCACGGTTGGTTGAGACTACAGTAGCTGAGATTGATGAAACATTGACAATGCATCCTTTGAAATTGGGGTCGGCCTGTTTTTGTTTGACCAGTTCATTGGCTACAGCCTGAGTGAGGAAGTAGGGGCCTTTGAGATTGGTTTCCATGACAAAGTCGTAGTCTTCTTCGGCAGCCTTAAGGATGTCATTACGGACTTTAGGAGCGACACCGGCGTTGTTGATCAGTATGTTCAACTGGGCAAAACGTTTGAGCGTTTCGCTAACCAGAGAGTTCCGCTGGGCTGCGTCGGCTACATCGCAGATCAGATAGAGAACATCGGCACCGAGCGTGCGCAGGGCATCGAGGGCGTCGGCGCAATCGCGTTCGGGGCGGCGCCCGGCGATAACGAGGTTAAAGCCCGATTTGGCGAGATGGGTGGCACAGCCATAGCCGATACCACGGCTACCGCCGGTAATAATGGCAACAGGTTTTTTCATTTTCAGTTCCTTATTTGGTGTTATAGTAAGAGGTGCCGATTGTTTGCAGCAAGCGGTCGGTGATTAGTAGCACAGCACCATCGGCAGCGGCACTCCGCTGCGAGTGCTGCTGAGCTTTTTTAGAAGTGCCGTATTCGATTACAAACAGCGGTTTGCCCGCCTGCTGCAGCGGTTTTAGGAACCCGCGCACATATTTGACATGGTCGGCGGGCTGGACCTTGTCACCGTTGGTGTAGAGGTCTTCGATGCCGATTGCCTTGTCGGCCTGCTTTAGGATAATGGCCTGCCACTCAGGGTCCCAGTAATTTACACAGAAATTGCCGCGCCAATCAGGGTTTTCAGCGCCCAGCCAGGCGGGGGCAGCGGTTTTGCCGTCGGCATTGCGCTGGTTCCATTGTGGCTGCCAGTAGTCACGGTAATCTTCGGCTTCGCCAATAGATAGGTATGCCAATACCTTACGTCCGGGGTGGATTTGGCGGATGGCGGTGATCTCTTCAGCGCGCCAGAGATTGTCGTTGCTGAATGCCAGATCAAGCACCAACCAATCGCGTCCGCAGACTTTCAGGGCAACAACCGCTTGTTCCCGATCCTTGCCCAGATTTTCGGCTTGCAGTACATAAGCCAGCGTGTGTGGCTGCGGGGACATTGGTGTAGCCGCGGCAGAGAGAGCAAAGAGAGGTAACAGGTAACAGGTAGCAAGTAATAAGGTACACTTAAACGCCAGATTTAAACGGTTACGCTTAAACAAGGAGTGGATGATTCGTTTAAGTGATTCGACTAAGGGTAAGCGTTTAAGTGTATTACACCTCATGGCTGCAGCGCCGGCAGTGTGACCCAGGCGCGTTTGGCTGACGACTCCAGCCCAAGTTCAGCGAGTTGCACTCCTTTAGCACCTTCGAGGAGGTTCCAGCGGAAAGGCTCGTCGAGTGCGATATGGCGCAGGAAAAGCTCCCACTGAATTTTAAAGGCGTTATCGAACTCCATTTGTTCCGGCATTTTCTGCCAGGTATCGTAAAAACTGATGGGCTGGGTGACATCGGGGTTCCATACGGGGCGAGGCGTGGCACCATAAGGCTGCAAATAGACATCACGCAGGGTGGCAACGGCAGAACCGGCGGTGCCATCGACTTGTACGGTGAGGAGGTCGTCGCGACGTACGCGAGTAGCCCAGGAGGAGTTAAAGTGGACGATTATGCCGTTTTCGAGCTCAAAGGTAGAGTAGGCGGCATCGTCGGCAGTGCAGTTAAACGGCTTGCCTGCCTCATCAAAACGTTTTTTGATATGGGTGGCCGCGAGACACGATACCGACTTGACAGAGCCGAAGACATTATCGATCAGATAGCGCCAGTGGCAGAGCATATCGATCACCATACCGCCTCCGTCCTCCTTGCGATAGTTCCAGCTTGGGCGCTGTGTGGGGATGGTATCGCCCTCAAATACCCAATAGCCGAACTCGCCCTTAACGGAGAGGATTTCGCCAAAGAAACCTCGTTCAATCAGGCTCTTCAGTTTGACAAAACCGGGGAGCCACAGCTTATCCTGCACCACGCCATTTTTGACACCAGCTTTTTTAGCCGCCTGATATAGCTCATAAGCTTCAGCGGTATTGGTAGCTGTAGGTTTTTCACAATAGATATGTTTACCGGCGGCGATAGCACGGGAGACTGATGCCACGCGGTGGTTAGTGCCGAGGGCGTCGAAATAGACGGGGTAGGCGGGATCGCGGAGGAGAGAGTCGATATCGGTAGACCACTTCTCGACCCCCGACATAGCTGAGACCTTCTGCAGCTTGATGGGGTCACGGCCAACCAGTATGGGGTCGGGGAGGATAAACTCAGTGGGCGATACTTTAACACCACCTGCTTTAATAATTGGGACAATTGACCGCATCAGGTGCTGGTTTGTCCCCATGCGCCCGGTGACACCATTCATAATAATGCCGATTTTGTGTACTTTTACATTGCTCATTGCTACTCCGTTTAGTTAAGAGGTTATTGGGGTGGTTAGTTTTGTGGTTTATCGGTACATTGCGGTGCTGCACCTGCGGGGAGCGGTGGGGCTTCAACACCGGCTTTAGGGAGAGTGCCATCGAGTTCCTGACGCCAGTGGGCAACGTCGCCGGAAGGGCCATAGATATAGATAAACCGTGCATACGATTTGCCGATATTAGTGATTTGGTGAAAGACGGTGGGGGGGATATAGACCGCCTGACCCTGAGTTAACACCTGGCGCTCCTCACCGAGGCAAATCTCAACGGTACCTTCAAGAACCATATAGACCTCCTCCTGTTCCTGATTATGCCAAGGGGTTTGTCCGCCATCGGGATCGAGAGTGATATAGCCGGCAGAGAAGTTGGTGGCCTGAATCGGGGCAGCACCGCCAACGATGTTTTGTGTGAGGCGACGAGCCGGGTAACGGCGGCCAGCCTGAGTATTAAGATCTGTGATTGTCATATTAATCCTTTCGCAAGCAATCTGAGGGTTCTGTATACCATTTTCAGGGGCAGTTCTGCAACTCAATAAAATAATTGACAGTGGAAACCGGTGCCGCTGCTGACGACGGCGGTTTCGGAGAGACACGCCCTACCGCAGTGGTGCCTTTGGCACACCGCAGGCCCGGACCGAGCAGGCGCTCGGTGCTCCCAGATGAGTGCATGGGGACAGGCAGGAATGCCTATCGTACATTGGGCGTTGTGAATACTTCCGCCGGGGACGGCGGTCTCCAGGGTGAGGAGGATTTCGTTTCAGTGATTCGTTTAAGAGTAGGCGACTAAGTGTAGCGGTGTGGACGCCGCTGGGGATGTTTTGGAGAGACAAGCCTTTGTGAATTATTGGAGTTTGATGGTGGTGGTGCTGGGGAGGCCTTTTTTGCCGAGGCGGTTTACGGTTCTAATGGCGATGGTGTTGGTCCCTTTTTTGAGTGGCCAGGTGAGTTGGGCCCATTGGAGGTCGGGGTGGTGGGATTGACCGCCAAGTTCGTGCCAGGTGGTGTGGTCGAAGTTGTATTCAAAGGTGGCGAAGTTTGGGGTCATTGTTTTGGCAATGATTGAGAGGTGGTGTGGGTTTTCGGTGGCGGTGAGGGAGATTTCTACTTGATTTACCGACCACTCGAAGTCGGTGGGGCGGCTGCTGATAAGGGAGTATTGGGGAGGTGTGGCGGGGCTGTAGGGGTTGCGCCACCAGAGGTAGGTGTTTGAGTGGTAGTAGTCTTGGCCGTGGTACTCTTCCCAGGGTTCAGGGACGTCGAGGTGGTTGTTGCGTAGTGGCAGGGCGATGAGGGCGTAGGGGGCGAGTTCAGCAGTGGGGCGGATGAGGTGGTGGGGGACGGCTCGGGCTGTGGGGGTATCGTGTGTGAAGACCTGAGTGACGCTGCTGATAAGGGGGAGTTGGTTGTTGATAGCGTACCAGTAGGCTCCGGAGACTTCACGGGCACTGAGAGGGAGCCGGGTGGTGGTGTCGAGGTAGTGGGCGGTGGCGTATTGTTTGAACATAAGTGGCGGGTAGGCGCCTTCGACATCGAAGGCGACCCATTTGCGGAGGTCGTCAAGCCAGACTTCGGCGATGAAGTGGTGGTTGATGATGACAGGGCGGGCGACGTAACCGAGGGCTAGAGCGCATTGTGAGAAGAGGTTGGCAAATTGAACACACATACCTTTGTTGCCGGCGGGGGCTTCGAGTATTTCGTGGGCATCCCAACGACCGCCAAAACCGTCGTTACCGGGCCATTGGCGGCGTGCCCAGTTGCGGAGTAGGAGGAGACGGTGGAAATCGTTTGTGCCTTGGGCGATAACATCGTTCAGGTGGTATTTGGTGGCCAGAGCGGTGAGCTTGGCGGAGGGGCGCTGGTAGTCGTATGGGTAGGAGGGGGTGGTGATGGGGTGGTCGTCTTTGTTGAGTAGGGTTATCCCCTGGCTATGGGCGTAGATCGCTTTGTAGTGAGTTACGGAGAGGGTGATGTTGGTGATGGCGGGAGTAGCTAACGGATTTGAGGTGGTGAGGTGGGCACGCCATTGGAGGTAGCGGCCTTTGCCGGTGGTGGGATCGGTTTGCCACTGACTCCAGGTGTTGTCGGGCCATGGTGTTGAGCCACAGCGGGTCTGGAGCTTGATGGAGGTGGTTGTGGGGAGGTCGGCGATGCATGTTAGGGCGATGCCACCTTGTGGCTGGAGGAGGCGCGGGGTGATAGTTTGGCGGTTGTCGGGGTTGGCGAGGTCGATAACGGGTGAGGTGATGGTGCCGCCGGCGGGGTGGCGGTGGAGTTGGAGGTTGATGACCATTTCACCACCAGCGAGGGGGATCCAGGTGGTGCCGTTGTCGCGGCTGCAGTGGCTGAATTGGGGAGGGTCGGTGGTACGATCCTGAATAACACTGAAGCCTTTATGGAGGAGGAGTGTGTTGGCACCGCGCTGTAGGGTGTTGGATGGTATGGTCGCAAAGGACCAGCCAGCCTGACAGGGGTGGTTGGTGAAGGTTAGTGGGGTGTTATTAAAGGTGGCTTGGCCGGCAGGACCAAAAATAGCGAGGGTGGCGCTGTGAGCGAGGGGGTTATCGAGGATGAAAGTTTTCTTGCCGATGAGGTCTTTACTGAAAGTGAGTTTTTTGCCAAAGCCGGTAGTGGCGGTTGTGCCGAAAAGTTTGTCGCCGGGAGCATGGATGATGTGTTCGGCAGAGTTAAGGCGAACAGCACCGTTGGTGGAGTCGATGGCTATGGTGTTGTCGTAGGTGCAGGTGTTAAAGGTTTGGGAGTCGAAAACCCGGTGGTAGCGTATAGCGTTGCTGTAGCTGATGGTGGCTATAGAGGAGAGTAAAATGGTTATGGTGATTAGGGAGCGGTTGGGGGTGGAGGAGTGTGGGGAGTATCTCACAATGGGACTCCGTAGTGATGGTTAGCGTGTTTAGCGGTCGAGGTCACTGAGGTAGGGTATCGGTATGCCGTAGGTTTCGTTGATACCCTGCATGACTTCACGGTAGAGAGGTTTGGGATCGCGGGCGTAGAGGCCGATGAGGTGGTACATACGTTGCCAGGCCCAGCGGGTGCGGAGTTCTTCAGTACCGGGGTGGGTGGCGTTTTCAAGGTCGAGTTGGATGATAGCGTCGTAATCGTGGCCACTGGCGCGACCGCGAAGCTGGACAAGGAGCTCTTTGATATTGTTGCCGCAACTGCCGTAGAGATCGAGGCTACGACCGGCGAAGAGGTTCATGGTGAGTTTGGGGTAGACTTCACTGCCTGAAGCGGAGTCGAAGACAAAACGGATGTCGTGCATCACAGGTTTGGCAGCACCGAGGGTGAATTCGGTGATCTCATCGGGGATGTTCCAGCGGGCGCTGCGGTTTAGCCGGGTTTCGCCACGGTTGCAATAGGTGAGGATATCGAGGAGGTAGGTGTTAGCGCGGGGGTGGGTGCCGAAGCCGAGGACAGAGATGTTGCCGTCGTTAAGGCGG
>JAAYNR010000256.1 GCA_012520735.1 Lentisphaerota bacterium
CCCGCCATCGAGCCACACAGCCCCGAAAACCGCCTCTATTGCATCGGCTAATGCCCCCTCGCGCTCCCGCCCCCCCACAGCCTCTTCAGATTTACCAATCCGTAACAGAGCATTAAGACCAATCTCACGAGCCACCTCAGCCAGAGCCCGTCCACTCGTCACCCGCGTCCGCAACAGACTCATCTCCCCCTCATCAAGATCGGGAAAAGAGTTATAAAGATGATTCGCCGCCAGCAAACCAAGCACAGCATCACCCAGAAACTCCAGCCGCTGATTATCCCGACCCACCGCCGTCTCCACATACCATGAAGGGAGTGTTATTGCACACTCAGCCAGAACAACATCACGGAAAACATACCCAATAGCCACCTGCAGTGGTTCTAAAAAACATGGTTGTCCGCTGTCAGCGTCCTTGTCCACAACAGTTACATTACGCACAGGTTGCGCATTAATCATCACTCTTCTTCCGCCAACAGTGCCTCAATCTGCTCCGTTGCCTCAGCTATCTCACTCTGAGCCTGATGAATCAGAATCATCTGCTCTCTGATATCAGCGCACCGATCGCCCATTCGCACACGTGCACTCTCCAATGCCGACCTATACTCACGCAACTCAGCCACAGTTGCTACCAACTCGGCATTGCGCTCCTCGGCACTGGCTAACGCACGTCGTAACTGTAACACCTGAACAAACAACTCCTCCGCCGACTCATCAAAGTCGCTCATCTCTATCCCCTCCGGGATAGGTACCGCCACAGGCTTACCACACTCCGTACAGTTGACCGTAAGTCCGGCACCACGCACATGGATAATTAACTGATGCTCACAGTGCGGACAGTCAAAAATTATGTCTGTCTCACTGTCAAAGTCGTCACCATGTTCATCCAACACATCAACCGCATTAAAATCTGCTGCCTCTTCAACATCGGCTGCAGCTTCAATGCGGTCGTCTGAATAATCTAACTGTGACATACGCACCCCCCATTTCTATATGATGGCGCGCTGCTGGTCTTGTACCGCCACAAAACGGCACCTCGGCACGCCTTAAGCCTTGACTATATCGCCGCTCTTAAGGCAGGCGGCACAAATCTTAATACGACGCGAATTCGGGCCATCTTTCACACGTACCTGACGCAAATTCGGCATAAAACGCCGTTTTGTTACGCTAGTAGTATGCAGACCAATACCACCTTTAGCTTTGGCAAGACCACGCCTGACGATCCGGTTACCGGTCATCGGACGCTTGCCACACACTTCACAAACTTTTGCCATGACAATATTCTCCTTAAAAGCGATTTATAATAGCACCTCTCCCATAACAGAGCAAGAGTAAAAATTACCCAATCTTCACAAATAAAATAAAAAAGGTTATGGATGTTTCAATTAAACTCCGTGGACAGTGTCACCACAGCTTCTCTGTCCCCGGATGTGCCTTCGTGGTCTCTTCCCCTGCATGAGCTTCCGTTGTATTCCACGGTTACTCCCAGCACTTCCACCTTCACTCTTCTTCAAAGGGTTTATGGTGAATTAATACATGTTTTTAGACTGAAAACTTACTTAGCCCGCGCCGCCCGATACCGCCGTATCAGCCCATTAGTAGATGAATCATGGGTCAACTCAGGCTCTTCTGCCGCAGTCAGTTCCGGTAAGATTCGCCCTGCCAGCACCTTCCCTAATTCAACGCCCCACTGGTCAAAAGAGTTAATATTCCAAATTACTCCCTGTGTAAAGACCTTGTGTTCGTAAAGTGCTATGAGTGCACCAAAAACATCAGGTGTCAAGGCATCGGCCAACAGGGTGTTGGTAGGCCGGTTCCCTTCAAACACCTTATGCGGCACCAACTCTTCCGGCACCCCCTCGGCCCGACACTGCTCGGCACTTTTGCCAAAAGCGAGGGCTTCAGTCTGGGCAAAGAAGTTTGCCATCAGTTTATCATGGTGATCACCCAGCGGATTCTGCGACTTGCAGAATCCAATAAAATCAGCCGGAATCAGCTTGGTTCCCTGATGTAAAAGCTGATAAAAAGCGTGCTGACCGTTAGTCCCCGGCTCACCCCAGATTATCGGCCCCGTCTGAAACCCTACCCGCTCGCCGTTACGGTTGATCGACTTACCGTTACTCTCCATATCGAGCTGCTGTAAATAGGCTGGCAGCCGCGACAGATACTGATCGTAAGGGAGTACCGCATGGCTCTCCGCCCCATAGCCATTGTTGTATAACACCCCCAGTACAGCCATCAGCACCGGCATATTGCGATTTAGCGGAGCGGTGCGGAAATGGCGATCCATCGCATGGAAACCACGTAGCATCCGCAGGAAGTTTTTATGCCCGATATAGATCATCAGTGGCAAACCAATGGCCGAGGTGAGTGAATAACGCCCCCCTACCCAATCCCAGAAGACAAACATATTGGCCGGATCGATCCCGAATTCAGCCACTTTCTCACTGTTGGTCGAGACTGCCACAAAGTGTTTGGCCACCGCTGCATCATCGCCAAGTTCTTTAATCAACCACTCACGTGCCGAGTTGGCATTGGTCATAGTCTCCTGAGTGGTGAAGGTCTTGGAGGCTACAATGAAGAGGGTCTGGTCTGCTTTTATCTGCGCCAGAGTTTCCGCCAGATGGGTACCGTCGATATTCGAGACAAAAAATGTCCGCATGCTCTTTTTGCTAAAGGGGTGCAGTGCTTCACAGGCCATGGCCGGCCCTAAATCCGAACCGCCAATACCGATATTTACAATATTACGGATGGTCTTACCGGTATGCCCCCGCCAGATGCCGGTACGCACATCATTGGTAAAAGACCCCATTTTCTCCAGCACCGCCTCTATTTGCGGCATCACATCCTCGCCATTAACTCTGATAGCTCCTCCTGAGCGATTACGTAAAGCTGTATGTAGTACAGCACGTTTCTCCGTATTGTTATACGGCAACCCGCTAAACATCGCCTCGGTAGCCTCGCGTAACCCCGACTCCTCCGCCAGTGCCAGCAATATATGCAACAGTGCCGGCGTAAAGCGATTTTTCGAATAATCGAGGGTCCAACCAGCTGCACTCACCGTAAAACGGTCGGCACGCGTAGGATCCGATTCAAAAAATTCGCGCATATGGCGCTTTTTTGTCGCCTCAACCTCACGCTCCACAAATTCCCAAGCTGATTTATTCATCTCTTTTTCTCCTTAAAATTTACTCAATCATAGTTTAGGGTGCAAAACTTAATTGAAAAGTATATAATAACAGGAATTCCAAAAAGATGAAAGGGAGAAATTAATGGCTAAAGTTTTAATTGTTGGCGCAGGTGGTGTCGGGTCGGTTGTAGCTCACAAGTGTGCTCAGGTGCCGGAGGTGTTTGAAGAGATCACCCTCGCTTCCAGAACCGTCTCAAAATGTGAGGCTATCGCCAAAACGTTGCCGCGTCCCATTGCCACCGCGCAGGTCGATGCCGATAATGTACCCGAAACTGTAAAACTACTTCAAGCCAAACGCCCTGACCTTGTAATTAACGTAGCTCTCCCCTATCAGGATCTTCCCCTCATGGATGCTTGTCTTGAGGCTGGGGTAGATTACCTCGACACCGCTAACTATGAGCCGCCGGATGAGGCCAAGTTTGAATACAAATGGCAGTGGGCCTATCACGACCGCTACGCCAAAGCCGGTCTGATGGCTCTCCTTGGCTCGGGTTTCGACCCCGGTGTCACCAGTGTCTTTGTCACTTATATCCAAAAACACTTTATTCCTCATATCGAGGAGATCGATATTATCGACTGCAATGCCGGAAACCATGGACAACCCTTTGCCACTAATTTTAACCCCGAGATAAACATCCGTGAAGTAACAGCTAAAGGACGCTATTGGCAGCAGGGTGAGTGGATAGAGACCAACCCTCTCTCTCTTAACCACCCCTTTACCATGCCTCATAACCTCGGTACACTGAATGTTTATCTCATGTATCATGAGGAGCTGGAATCACTGGCTAAACATATTCCCGGACTCAAGCGGGCTCGTTTCTGGATGAGTTTCTCCGACAACTACTTGAAACACCTTGAAGTCCTCGGTAATGTCGGCATGACCCGTATCGACCCCGTCAATTTCAATGGTGTCGATATTGTCCCGCTGCAATTTCTCAAAGCTCTCCTCCCCGACCCCGCCTCGCTGGGCCCTCTTACTAAAGGTAAGACCTGTATCGGCTGTCAGGTACGTGGTAAAGATGCCAACGGCCAGCCCAAAACTGTCTATGTTTATAATATCTGCGATCACGAAGAGTGCTACCATGAGGTTAGCTCGCAGGCGATCTCATACACCACCGGTGTACCCGCCATGATCGGCGCCAAAATGATGCTCACAAACCAGTGGCGTGGTAAGGGTGTCTTTAACATGGAGCAATTCGACCCCGACCCCTTCATGGCCGACCTCAACCGCTATGGTCTCCCCTGGCAGGTGATCGAAGGCGAGGTGTTTACCCCACGCTGACCCACCGTTATTACACTGCCGATATGATCCGCCCTACCGGCAGCTAAACTGTTTTGTAACCTCTAACCTAAATACACCGAAACTATTAAAAACTATGAGCACTAAACCATTTATCCATCAGGACTTCCTTCTCGAGAGCGAAGCCGCCCGCACCCTTTACCATAACTATGCCGCGCCTCTCCCTATTATCGACTACCATTGTCACCTGCCGCCCAAGGAGATCGCTGAAGATAAACAATGGGAAAACATCACCCGCATCTGGCTCGGCGGCGACCACTATAAATGGCGCCTCTTACGCGCCAATGGTGTCGACGAGCGCCTGATTACCGGCGATGCCCCTGATCGTGAAAAATTCGATGCCTTTGCCGCTACCATGCCTTACCTACTCCGTAACCCGATGTTCGACTGGTCACATCTGGAGCTGACCCGCTACTTCGGCATCTCCAACATCCTCACCCCAAATACCGCCGATGCAGTCTGGCAGCAATCCAATATCCGCCTAGCCGAAAAAGAATTTTCCGCCCGTAACCTGATGAAACGGAGCCGCGTTCGCCTCGTCTGCACTACCGACGACCCCGCCGACTCGCTCGAATACCATAAAGCTCTGGCTGAATCGCGATTTGAGGTTAAGATCCTCCCCACCTGGCGTCCCGATAAAGCCCTCGCCATCAACCGCCCCGGTTTCTGGAATGAGTGGGTCGATAAACTAGCTACTGCCGCCAACTCCGACATCCGCACCTGGGACGACTTCCTTAATGCCCTGCAAAAGCGCCACGACTTCTTTAATGCCACCGGCTGCCGCCTCTCCGATTACGGTGTCGAGACCCTCTATGCGGCTCCCTATACCGAAGCCGAAATCCGCACCACCTTCGCCAAAGCCCGCTTCGGCGGCGAACTTACCGCCACCGACATCGAACAGTTCCGCTCAGCCGTCCTTTTCGAATGTGGCAAGATGGATGCCGCCGCCGGATGGACTTGGCAGATCCACTACTGTGCTATCCGTAATACTAACACCCGCATGCTTAAAGCCATCGGTCCCGACACAGGCTATGATACTATCGGCGATTGGCCTATCGCTCTTGCCATGGCCCGGCTCTTTGACCGTCTGGATCAGATTGATGCCCTCCCCAAAACTATCGTCTATACCTTAAATCCTCGTGATAATGAGATGCTCGCCGCCATGATCGGCAACTTCCAGCGCGGCCCTACTGTCGGTAAAATGCAGTTTGGCAGTGGCTGGTGGTTTAATGACCAGCGTGACGGCA
>JAAYNR010000196.1 GCA_012520735.1 Lentisphaerota bacterium
CTATACTCCATGGCAAACGGTTAGCCGCCAGACTCTGCCGTGCAAATTTCGCCTGAGCGTAACTCATCGTCGTATTTACCTGAGTATTGAGAATCAGAAAATGAGCATCACCATACTCAAATGAATAAAACTCCGCTTGCGGATCCAACGGATACGGTCCCTGCAAAAAAGCCCAGGTGTTTTTAGTCCAACGGTCATGATTTCCAACACAACCGAAAAATGGAATTTGCGATATTAACCGCGACTGCTTATTAAAAAAATGTTCCTTCCACATATGGTACTTCTCGCCATTACCGGCCATATCACCACCATAGAGGAGAAAGTCTGGTTTATGGTTTAACAACAACACCACCAGATGATCCTGAACTTGTGCCGTCGACTGAAAATCGGAGGTAAACGCAAACGTAAATGGCGTTCCCGGGAGGGCCGCTGAAAGAAAAGAGGTATCCTTTGTTACCTCACCATCATGACTCACCCGATAGTGATAGCGTGTAGACGGTTTCAGCCCACGCAACAACACCCGGTGTACATACGTCTTACCATTAGTTGCCACCTCATACACACTTCTGGCCCGAGCCCCATACTCTGCCGTCTCGCCATACTCAACCACCACGGCCTTATCATCACTGTCGCACTCAACCATAACCCACACATTAGACGATGTCACCCCCTGCAGATAAGGCTCCATCACTATCCCGGCATGGAGTGTGAAAAGCCCTGCCAAATAGAGACATCCCACAGCCATCGCCACACATCTTATAGACAAAAAAATTCTTTTCATAACACCAACAAAATTTACCTGCTACATTTAAAACTACAACCAATGTCGAAAATTTCAGTATACACTTTTTATCACCCAATTATCAACAAACCTTATTTAGACCCATTTAGCCACCATCTATACCTACGCGTACAGTTCCCGACCTTAATTTCACTATTGACTTTCTGTCCCCTTTTTTCTAATATATACCCCTATTTCCGAGTGTTTGACTTTTGTCAGGCCAGCATAGCTCAGTTGGTAGAGCAGCTGATTTGTAATCAGCAGGTCGTCGGTTCGACCCCGACTGCTGGCTCCAGTTTAAACAGCGACAAAAGCTAAAAAACAGCGATATATAAGGCTTTTAAAGGTGTTTTAACTTTTTTGCGCCCTTCCTTCCTTTCCATTAGTTTCTTGTAGTTTCTGGTTAAAAACTACTATAAATCACCAACACTATTACCAACAACAGGTAACCGAAACAGCCACACTAAACGGTCGTAACAGCCCCATAGCAGGCAGGTGGGCGGGGATGTCACCTTTTACCGGAGGGCAGTGGTGAGGGCTGACACAGTAGCAGGCAGGCGGGCGCTATGGTCGCTTGCGGTGATCGGTGCCGGGGGTGTCGGTGCAGTAGCATCGAAGCGGCTGGCCAAGATAGTAGGCTATGACTCGACCGGGGCGGCGGTGCCGGTGCGGCTTTCAGTTCAAGCTGTCCCCCTGATGCAGTGTGCCAGTTTAAGCACCTCGTCTAAGCGTAAACGTTTAAATGTATTCTCCTTTATCCTTTACCATTTATAATTCAACTTTCATTATTTATAACCTATTACCTACTCTCCCTCCCCTTGCCACAGCCACTTGCAAAATTAACCAACTTATGCCAGTATATCCTCATCACTTAAAACTTAAACCAAAGGAATTATCATGAAGAAATATGCCTTGTTCGTTTTTAATGGCGACGCCATGTGCTTTATCCACGTTTTACTTAACGCCCTCGATGTGCACGCCAGAGGCTGCGAAGCTAAAATCATTATGGAGGGTGGTTCTGTCAGGTTAGTAGATGGCCTGTTTCAGCCCGGAAAGTTACACGGTCTCTGGAAGAAAGCCCTCGAAGCCGGGCTGGTCGCCGGTGTCTGTAAAGCTTGTGCCGCAACTCTCGAATCTCTGGCAGATGCCGAGAAACATAACCTGCCGCTCCTCGGTGATATGTCGGGACACCCCTCGATGTTGACCTACCGGGAACAGGGTTACGAAATCATCACTTTTTAAACTGCCCCATACTGTATCCACTTATCATGATAAGTGGATACAGACCGCCACTCCCCAGATAGACACCCTAAGCGATCTCTTCGTAAACTTTGGCCGTCTCTGCAACCATCTTTTGCAGGCTGAATTCTGCCAGCCTTTTGTGCGCCGCTACCCTTATCTGCTCTGAGAGTGCCGCCTGTCTCAACACCGCCTGCGCCTGCAGTGCCATGCCGTGTACATCACCAATGTCGCACAGAAAACCGCTTCTACCACTCTCTATCACATCGCCGATTCCACCGGCAGCCATAGCAACTGTCGGCACCCCAACAGACATCGCCTCGAGTAGGGAGTATGGTAAACCCTCCCAGCGCGACGGTAAAAGCAGTAATGACATCTCAGCCAGTTCGTCAAATGCCTCAACCTCGTCGCGGACATTTTTTATCTCCATACAATTACTTAATCCCAATCTCGCCGCTTTGGCCATCACCCACCGCTCCCAGGGACCACTGCCAACCATCCTGAAACAAAGTGTTTTATCGCTGTTATAAAGATTACGAGCTACCGTTAAAAAAAAGTCCGGTCCCTTTTGCCGACATAGCCGCCCCACAAACCCCACCATTTGCCGCTCTCTTTTGTCGATTGGTCTTAATGTTCCTGTATCGACCCCATTGGGGATAAGTTTCACCCGCTTTGGATCCATCGCCAGACCATACCGTTTATCCATAGCCAGATCGCACTCCTCTTTGCTGACAGCAATCAGACACCTCGTATACCCGGCAACCCGACGCTCCAGAGCCAAGTACAATTTGCGGAAAATAGAGTCTGATAAGAAAGCGAGTGCATGTGGCGTGTAAACTACAGGGATTCTGCCACTACGACGTGCCGCCAGACGAGCTACCATACCGGCCTTGGAACTGTGTGCATGAATTACGTCGGGCTTGTACTGCCTAAACAGGTTGGACATCTCTACCACCGCGCGGATATCTCCCCCTACCGTAATATGCCGATTCATTTGTAGTATCTCAACCCGTACTCCCTCCATATGGAAAAGAGCAATGTCGCGATGAAAGTCGGGGTCACGTAGGGTGGAGACCACCAGCGTCAAATCAAAACGCTGACGGTCAAGGTGGTGTACTAGATCACGCAAATGGCGCCTTGTGCCACCTGCAGTCGCCTCTAACACCTCCATTACCCGTATCGGTCTCATTGTCTGTCACCTTTGTCCCCTTAGTCCGTAGCCTCAACCAAATTCCAGCCCGGCTACCGCACGCAGTTTGTCGGGTTCTCCTGGCTTGATGTTGGCTCCAAGATACATCCTCATATTGTGCCGGGTTGTCACAAACCCTCTCTCTTCCAGATATGCTATCACCCGCTGCTGTGTTGCCGGAACATCAAACATGGCAGCACCACCGTTAAGTGAGTGTAGTGCCGCGGTTATCAATCGCATAGCACTCTCGTCATCAGCCGCCACCACCGGGCCCAGTTGTGTATACAATGCCCCAGGCCGCCCCAGTGAAAATGCCGCCGGATCTGCGGTATCAACCCAGGCCAGATGTGGTGCCCGCTGATAAACAGACAGCAATAACTCCCGACGCGCAGCTCCAAAGACCCGACTGTCCGACTCCACTATCGCCTCAAAATCAGTTGCACTCATCGGTCTCACCCCCGCAGGTACTGCCTCACGTACACCTGCTCCGGCCTGTCTCACCATCCTGTAAAGCAGGCACTCATCTTTAAAGTCGAGTTTATCGTAAATACGTTTACCCGCCGGTGTTGCATCGAGTTTTATCTGCGGTATCTCGTGCAATGCCGCCAGTGCCACCTCCATCAATTTTTTTCCCACCCCCATCTGCCGGTAAGCCGGATCTACCAGCACCATCCCTATCCATGCCATCTGCTGACTGTAAATTGCCGCCGACGTACTCCCGATAACCCGCCCGTTCTGAACTGCTACCCACAACGTTTCAGGGTAGTGCTGCAGAAAAAACTCCAGATCATCACTGCTCTGGTTCCACCCCGCCGCCGCTTTTAAGCGGTCTAAGCTGTCGATATCACCGGCTACTGCACGCCTTACCAATATCCCGCCCGGACCCGTATAGTTGCTGTTTACCCGTAACCGCTCGATCCTCTCTTTTATCCACGGTACCACCCGCGCGATTGCCCCCTCAGCCATTTTTCTCCCTAGCTCGGCCGAAGCGTACTCCGGATAGCCAACCGTGCCACCCGCATTGAGATACCCTACGCCAAAGGTGTTAAGATCGCGCTGTGCTATGGGAAACTCCTCATGTGAGACATCAGCCATCGGTATTCCACGTGTCGTCTTGACCAGATCGGGATGGAGGTATGACATCAGCGACGTCTCATACGCACCGGCATGGAACTCCGGTCTGGCAAAGTTCATCCGGTCAAAAACCTCAGATGGACAAAACTCCGACGGTGCCACCAGAATAATTTTCAAAGCTCGGTTTCGACGATTCCAGTCACGGCAGGCCGGTGCCAGACTGAAGTTGCCGCCATGGCCATTGAGCACTACCATAAACTTGAAGTTCTGTCGCTCTGCCTCTTCGGCTAAATCGTGGAGCAGGTTCATCAGTGTCGTCGGGGTCAGACCAAATGAACCGCGAAACCCGCTATGCTCCATGCAGGTACCAAATGGTTGTGTCGGTAATAGAGCCGCCCCCAACTCACGGGCTATAGCCTGCGCATAGTTGTTGATCTGCAGTACGTCTGTCGCTAAAGGGAGATAGTCGCTGTGCTGCTCAGTCGACCCGACCGGCAGGATTATCGTATCCCCTGTAAAAGCCTGCCACTCTACAGTTGTGTCATAAGCTGAGACCATATTACACCACCTTCCAGGTTTTGATTTCAAACGGTTTAAAATCTACCTCAAGCGTCGCCATCTCAGACTGCGCTCCGTCACTCCACTCCAGCAGGTCTGTCTCAACTAGCCGTTTACTACTGTCTTGTAGAATTAACCTGCCACGTGTCGCCAGTCCCCGCAGCTCAACCACCCGCACTACCAGACTCCCCCCTGCTTCACTTGCTTTAATCACCGCCAGTTCAAGCCCGTCGCCCTCTACCCGCAGCGGCACACACACCCCATTGGCTGCCCGATTAACGCTCTGCACCAAACCCTGGTTTAGCACAGCAGCGTTGGCCAGCACCTCAGAGTCGGCAAAATCACCGCAATGCGGCAGCAAACTGTAAGTAAACTGGTGACGCCCCAAATCTGCCACCGGATCGGGTTCTGTCGGTGCCCTGAGCAGAGTCAGCTCCAACAACCCCTCTTTTATCCGGTAACCATATTTGCTGTCGTTCAATAATGCCACACCGTAGTCACGTTCTGAGAGATCGGCCCACCGCTGCCCCACCACCTCAAACTGTCCATATTGCCACTTGGTGTTGTCGTGCGTGGCTCGCTCTACATAACCATACTGTATCTCAAACTTCGCCTGAGGTGCCACAATGGTCGTCGGGAAAGCCACCCGCAACATCTTATGACGCTCACCCCAATCAGCCTCTGTCACAAAGTCTATCCGCTTACTCCCCGCTTCAAGCCAGATTGTCTGCTGTAACACCGAAAGCCCTAGTCGCAGTGTCGCTTTTAATCCACAGCGTGCCGCCCCTTCAATCCGCTTTACACACCCCTCTACAACTGCTTCACCTGCTCGCATGTTGCGATAGTACTCATCTATCTCCCAGGCGTCGTATTTGTGCGGGTAGTCGTGATATAGCCCCAGGCAATTCGCCGGTGTTTTACTGTCGATCACTTCACGCGATGCCTCAATATCGTAGGCCGATATCAGCCGCAAATTGGCATCAAAGGTGTAGCGCATCTCTCCGTTGTCCAGTACATACGGTCCCTCTGCCACACACTCTGCCGCACACTCTGCCCCATCTTCCCGCTTAATTGTCACAAAGGTTTGCCCCGGTACCGTTACCCCGACTACAGTGCCACTCCCCTCGCGCTGCTGCGCTGTTATCGCATCACCGGCAGCCCCCTCCCACCCCTCCGGCAGTTGTATCATCCCGACGTAGTCGGTTGTCGATGGGTTAAAGAGTGTCAGCGCACCTTCTGCCGCCGACAACAGTCCCGTAGCTGCTTTATCGGTCAGCTCCTTACAACGCTTCACCACCGCTTGCAGATCCTCCACTGCCTCCACATTCACCCGGTTGATACTCGATCCGGGAATAATGTCATGAAACTGGTTCATCAATACCAACTTCCACATCTCATCAAAATCGGCCGCCGGATACTCAACCATAGTGGCCGTTGCACAAACCATCTCTGCGGCACGCAGTGCCTCCTCGGCTCGCCGATTCCACCGCTTGATTGCCGCCTGTGTTGTCAACGTCCCCCGGTGATACTCAAAATAGAGCTCGCCCTGCCACCGTCCCAAATCATCAGCATATGCCGACATCTTCTCCAGTGTCGTCTGGGCAAACCCAAAATGGAACCGCGGCGCACCGTTGAGGTTTGCCAGCCTCAACCCACGTTCAATGTGGTCCTCCTTGGGACCGCCGCCACCGTTACCTACACCAAAGAGTGAAATCGCCTCCTGTACCAGACCGGCCTCGCGGTTATTCCACTCGTTCTTCCGCAGTTCAGCCGGCATCACCTCACAGTTATAGGTGTCTGTCGGCGGGAAGTGTGCCAACACTTCACTGCCATCAATCCCCCGCCAGATGAAGGTGTTATGGGGAAACTTATTGTAGCGATTCCAGGACAACTTCTGCGTCAGGAAGTAATCTACCCCCGCCTTGGATAAAATCTGCGGCAGGTTAGCGGAGTAGCCAAACACATCAGGCAACCATAGATTTTTCACATCTACCCCAAACTCCTGTTTAAAAAAGTTTTTGCCATATAGTAGCTGCCGTACCATCGACTCACCACTGATCAGGTTACAGTCGGCCTCGACCCACATACCGCCCTGTATCTCCCAACGTCCTGCCGCCACCGCCTTTTTAATTTTAGCGTAAAGTGTGGGATAGTGACTCTTGGTAAAGGCATAAAGCTGCGCCTGAGAAGCCCCAAACAGATATTCAGGATACCGCTCCAGCAGATTTATCTGACTGGCAAAAGTACGTCCACACTTGCGGATAGTTTCACGCACCGGCCACAGCCAAGCTGTATCTATATGGGCATGACCCACCCCGTACACATCTACAGTTGCTGGGTCTGTCGGCAACTCAAAAATCGGTCGCAAAGCTCTCCGTGTTGCAGCCGCCCCCTCACTCTCCAGCAAATCGAGTGCCCGACTACACTGACGCAACACCTGCATCCGCCGCGCACTCCCCTCAGGCAAAGCCTCTACCAGAT
Organism: Lentisphaerota bacterium; assembly: GCA_012520735.1. Taxonomy (GTDB): domain Bacteria; phylum Verrucomicrobiota; class Kiritimatiellia; order RFP12; family JAAYNR01; genus JAAYNR01. The sequence continues at coordinate 7,323 of JAAYNR010000196.1, forward strand.
TTATCACAACGTCCAAGTCATGACACAGGTGCCACACATCATCCTCTAAACGACACACCCGCATCTTGACCACTGAACTGCTGTAATATCCATGGATTTGTTCAGGATCCTCCACATAAGCCGGATCACGTGGGCGAGTCACCCCGAACAATCCATTACTGCCACTCTCCAGCCAATACTCCAGCTCCTCTCCACCTTTGCATTTATCAAAAATCCGAAACAGCTCTTTATTGTAATCAGGACTGTATATCGACCCACTGCTGAGCCCCACCAACGGATCCCCGTCACAGTTGTAGATCAGCAGCTCCCCGGCCAGATTGAGTTTAAGCACCACTGGGCTGCCGCTCCACTCAGCCGGCACTCTCCCCTTCACATGAAACCAGCCGCAATCCCAGGTCTTACCCCAGAACTCGCCCTCTTTAATAGGGCTATATTTTAACGACTTCCGCTCTGCAAACGGCACAGGCTCCGGAGTCACCGCAAAAACTGCCTCCAGCGGCACCCACTCACTTAGAAAATCGTTTTTCAATCTCCGAATCGCCTCGTGAACTCGCTCAATATGAATCTCCGGATAGAAATGAGACATTTCATTTACCTCCTGCTGTTACTTACAAAATATTAGGCTTCCTCATAACACGTACCATACCCCAAACCACCCTCTACTGTCACGGCAAAACACATCTCCTACCACACTGGTATAACCACCTCGCCCTAGAGGCCACCGTCCACGGCGGGTGCACTCACCAGACACATATCTTATTAGACATCTCGCCCATGCCGGATCTGAGCCCTGGGAGCCCCGAGAAAGCTTACGTATTAAATTTAGCCCTGTAAGGGCGTAACATAAAACCGCAGCCCGCCCCCATTTAGTAGCTAACCCGTTAGCTACTGTCAAAAAAAA
>JAAYNR010000017.1 GCA_012520735.1 Lentisphaerota bacterium
GGGGCGAGAGACTCGCTGTCAGTACAAGGTGGTGGGGCGATAACCCTGATTGTCTCTGGCCAGCTGTTTGTCGATGGCCGCTTGTCTGCCAATGGCGGTATCTCAAAGAACACTGTGGCATCAGGGTCTTCAGGCGGTTCAATACTGGTAGCGGCCAGCGAAATACAAGGTCGGGGGATCATTGCCAGTGCTGGGGGCGATGTAACTGGCAAGTCACCCACCGCCGGCGGCGGCGGTGGCGGCAAGATAACGGTGCTCTATGGCGAGACGGCGTTGAAGCGCGACAAGGTTTTGGCGGGGCGGCTCGATCTGGCGCGTGAGGTTAATAGTTTGGCTGGTTTCGATGGCGTGGTTTCTACAGCAGCGGGCTTGGGCTACACGGGTGGCGTGCAACAGGCCGGCGATGGGGTGATCGTCTATCTTCAAGTCTTGCCGCCGGGTGGGACGGTGCTGCTGGTGCGGTGAGGGTTGGGGGGGGCTCAAAATAGTTTAGGATTATTAAAAATTTCTCAGGGTGTGCCCCGAGCTGGTATGTGTAGCCCTTTCAGGGCAGGGTGCGATGCGGATAAGGCAAACTAGGAGGTGTTTTTCGTTTAAGCGTAAACGACTAAGTGCGGCGGTGTGAACGCCGCTGGACAGGCAGGAATGCCTGTTTTACATTTGCTTGTGGGGATTGGTGGTTGGTGGTAATATCGATATTTATGTTTTGTAGATGGAGGGTTTATGATGAGTGGAAGTTTACTTTATAGTGATATTGCGATTATCCCTGAACCGACGAGTTTGAAGGCCGTGGCGGGGTGTTTTGTTTTTAATGGTTCAACACCGTTGGTAGCTGATGAAGCAAGTATGACCGCAGCGTTGGCGTTTGCTGATGCTGTACGTCCTGCTTTGGGACGACAGCCGCATATCTCCGGAATAGTTGCTGATGGTGTGGCGAGTATAGTGTTTAGACTTGATACGGCACTGGTAGATTGTGGCAGTGAGGGGTATTGTCTCGATGTGACTTCGCAGGGTGTTGAGATTGTCAGTCCGAGTCAGGCGGGGCTTTTTTATGGGGTGCAGACTCTGCGCCAATTGTTGCCGGCAGTGTTTTTTGCCAATAAGCCTTTAGCCGAAAAGGAGTGGTCTATCCCTTGTGTCTCTATCTTCGACAAGCCGCGTTATCAGTGGCGTGGCCTGATGCTTGATACAGGGCATGATTTTCAGTGTCTCTCAAATATTTTCCGCTTTATAGATCTGATGGCACTACATAAATTTAATGTTTTTCACTGGCATATCAGTGATCTGGGGACTTTCCCACTTGAAATAGATGGCTACCCTGAATTGCAAAATCCGGCACATTTGGGGAAGCGGCTGCGTGGCAATCCGCCACGTCCGGTCAAGCAGGGGTTTTATACTCAGGCTGAGGCTCGTGCAGTGGTTGAGTATGCAGCGGCACGTTATATTAAGGTAGTGCCGGAGATAGATGTGCCGGGCCACTCCCAGCCGGTATTACTGGCTTATCCGGAGTTTGATTGTCCGACTCCAATGTACCAATGGCAGGATTTTGAGCGCTGGGAGTATTGTCTGGCCAACCCCAAAGCCATGGCCTTCATTGAAGAGGTGCTGCAGCAAATACTCGCCATATTCCCTTCAGAATATGTTCATATAGGTGGTGATGAGTGTCCTGCCACGCACTGGGAGGGGTGTCCGGTGTGTCAGGCTAAAGTGGCAAAACTCAAACTGGATGGGGTAGAGGGGCTACGGAAACATTTTCTGGCGCATGTAGAGACATTTCTCAACAGCCGTGGGCGGAGGATGATTGGTTGGGACGATATTTTTCAGAGTGGAGTAAAAAAAGAGAGTGCGGTAATGATTTGGCGTCCTGATCTGGAGCTGGCGGTACCTGCTGCTACGGCTGGACACAATCTTGTTATGGCACCTCACAGTCATCTCTACTTTGACTACTCAGAGGCGAGGACACCGTTGGATAAGGTCTACTCATATGAGCCGCACCCTGAAGGGTTGGCAGAGGAGATGTCGGATCTGGTTTTGGGTGCTCAGGGACAGTTATGGAGCGACAATCACCCTACAACGGCTGAAATTGACCGGCTTCTTTACCCCCGTTCTTGTGCACTGGCAGAGGTAGTGTGGTCGGCAAAAGAACAGCGTAATTGGGAGTCGTTTTCACGTAGGCTTCAGCGACACGGCGAACGTCTCGCTAAACTGGGGATCGTCTGGTAGGCGGTGAGGGCGTGAACCCTAAGTTACATAAGGGAGTGTTCAAGTTTTTGTTTGATGCGCTCCCAGTCAGGGATGAGCGAGCTGAGGAGCCTGTAAAATCTAGGACTGTGGTTGCGGTGTTTCAGGTGGCAGAGTTCATGGGTCATCACGTAATCGAGGCACTCCCGGGGGGCTCTAATCAGCTCGCTGTTGAGGGTTAGGATGCCGCGTCCCGAGAGGCTGCCCCAACGCCTTCTCATACGTCGGATAACAAGCCGTGGCTGAGATAACTCTCCTTTTTTGAATTTTAGCCAACAACGCTCTAAACTTTCGGCAAATTGCAGTTGTGCCTTTTCACGATACCATTGATCAAGCATTTTTTTGGTTTTCTCGGGGGTCGGTTCGTGACGGCAGGTGACATGGAGAAACCCGCGTGATAATTTAACGTTGTTTTCGCTCCCTTTAGCCACTTTTAAACGGTATTGTCGCCCCATATATAAATGGGTCTCTCCATTTATATAACAGCGGGCAGGTGTGGCAGGTTTAAATTGCTTGAAGTAATTTATATGTTTGACTATCCAGCGCGTTCTACGGACAACTTTTTCATGAATCACGTCAGGGTCAGCATCTATTGGCGCCCTAACGATAACAGAACAATCGGGATGTACGCTAATCGTCAGGGTTTTGCGCCTGCAGCAGATAAGTTTGCAGGTAATTATCTGCTGTCCATAAGTAATAC
>JAAYNR010000098.1 GCA_012520735.1 Lentisphaerota bacterium
CATGGAGTATAGTGGCTTTTCATAAATCGGCTTTTTGTGCGGGGGGGCACGAGGAAGACCGCGATATGGTGATTATGACCCGTGAGATATTTGAGCCGGCCGGGGTCGATATAGTTTTAACGGGTCACAACCATTTTTATCAGCACAATCTGGTTAATGGTGTGCACCATTTTGTAATGGGACCGGCTGGTGCCAGGCTTCGTCCACCGCATTTGGCGGAGTATACCCAAAAGGCGGTTAAAGGGTATAATTTTGGTTTGTTTACAGTGACTCCTGAGAGTTTGAAACTTACAGTATACGGAGCTGAAAACAAGGTGCTTGATACTCTGGAGCTACAGAAACCGGCAGCGGCAAAGGCGGCATTATTGGACGAGCGACGTCTTTCACCACTGTTGTTGAAGCTTTAAACTTGTATTGGGCGTGTATATTAAAGGTAGGATAGAGATGGAGGCGGGAGGAGATGAAGAGGGTTGTTATGTGCAGTATGATAGCAGTAGCCACAGCTTGTTGTGGCAGTGATTATGAGTTTCTGGTAGTTGGTGATACTCATTATGATTCAACTGATACCTGGTGTGAAAGTGCTGCTTGGCATAAAAGCCAATTGAATTCTCATGCCTGGAACCTGAAGCGATGGGAGAGAGCCATACCGAATCTGCTGCAAGAGGCGGGGCAACGTGCCGCCGAGGGGGTGGACTTTGTGGCTCATATGGGTGATATGATATTTGGTGAGTGTGGCGATGCTGACTTGCACGAAAAGGCGGCGCGTGATGGATTGGCGATGATGGTCGACACTTTTAAAATGCCGTTTTATGTGGTTAAAGGGAATCATGAGGCACGTAACAAGTTTGCCCGAGATGCCTTTAATAAAGTTGTCAGGCCTTATCAGGAGAAGACATGGGGACATGTAAGCTCTGATGGCAAAGCCAACTATGCGATGATGCATAAGGGTGATCTCTATATATGTTTTGATTTTCTGGAGCCCGATATTGAGTTTGTAGAGAAGACGCTGTTGGCTTATCCAACAGCACGACATCTCTTCTTTTTAAGTCATTCACCGTTGATCCCCTGTACATTTAATGCGGCACCAGCGGCGATTTTTGATAAACCTAAAGAGTTTGAGAAGCGGCGTAAGCTGATTGACCTGTTGGCAAGCAGGAGTGCGGTGGTGTTGTGTGGACACTTGCACCGCTCTATTTTTCTGCGTTATCAGTGTGAGGCTGGAGTGGTGACGCAGGTGTGTATCTACAGTATGCCAGCTGAGGAGAAGCCCTTGCCGGTAAATCGTATTGATGGTGATGGGAAAATGTTTATAGAGCATAAGGAGGTTGCCAAGGCGATAGCGGGAGAGTCGCCTCAAGCAAAGTTATTAAAGGAGATTTTGGGTGGTATTGAGACGTGCAGTGACTTTGGAGCAGCAGCCGGTTATGTTGTGATGCGGAGAGGCACTGATGAGGTTTGGGCCGATTTTTATTTTTACGGCGATAATAAACCGCTGGCCAGTTTTGCCATGCGGCCTTAAGTTTGTATAGTGATAATAAATGGAGAGAGGTGTTATGAGTTACAATCCTGATGTAAAGCGTTATGAGAGTGGGATGGTGTATAACCGTTGTGGGCGGAGTGGGTTGCGGCTGCCGGCTATTTCGCTGGGGTTGTGGCATAATTTTGGGCATGACACAACGCTGGAGAGCCAGCGTACGATCGCCACTACAGCGTTTGATCTGGGGATAACCCATTTTGATTTGGCGAACAATTATGGTCCGCCATCTGGAGCGGCGGAGAGTGCCTTTGGTGAAATTCTGCGGCGCGACCTTAATAAATGGCGTGATGAGTTGGTGATCTCGACCAAAGCTGGCTATTTGATGTGGCCAGGGCCTTATGGTGAGTGGGGGTCGCGTAAATATCTGTTGGCAAGTTTGGATCAGAGTCTGACGCGGCTGGGGCTCGATTATGTCGATATTTTCTATCACCACAGGCCGGACCCTGACACACCGCTTGAGGAGACTATGGGTGCGCTTGACACGGCAGTGAGAGCAGGGAAGGCACTGTATGTGGGAATCTCGAATTATCAGGCTGATGAGGCACGACGTGCCGCAGCAATTCTCCGTGAATTGGGGACGCCGTTGTTGATACACCAGCCCAGTTACAGTATGCTTAACCGTTGGGTTGAAGGTGGGTTGCTGGATGCGGCAAAGGATGAGGGGTTTGGTGTGATAGCCTTTTCGCCCTTAGCGCAGGGGGTATTGACAAACAAGTATGCAGCCGGTGTACCGGATGGGTCGCGAGCAGCCAAGGGGAGTCCTTTTCTGACAACCAAACGGTTGAGTCCGGAGAATATCGCTAAGGCTGCAAGTTTGATGCCGATAGCACGGGAGCGGGGACAGACTATGGCGCAGATGGCGTTAGCCTGGGTGTTGCGTGACAGTCGGGTGACAGCGGCATTGATTGGTGCCAGCAGTGGGGCGCAGGTGCGGGAGAATGTGGCAACTTTGCGGAATCTGACCTTCAGTACTGAGGAGTTGCAGGCGATTGAGAGTGTCTTAGGGTAGAGACGGAGCGGGGAGGAGAGGTTACTCATGGGGTGGTGTGAAGCGGACAATTTGCGGTACGACGATAAGCATCATGACGATGCCGGGCCAGCCGCTGAGGAGTGAGATACCGGCGATAAATTTTGGTGGTAGATTGTAAATCAGTGCGGCAAGGTAGTAGAGGCAGGCACTGAAAATACGACCGAAGAGGAGAACCGCGAAGAGCAAGGGGAGTGGTTTGAGGCGCGGCCATTTGTGGCGGATGGTGCTAATCAGAAACGTCATGAGTGAGAGCTCTATAGCCATGACAATGGCGATCGGCGGATAGAAGGGGGGCATGCCGGTGACAGCCCCGGAGAGGGGGGGGACGATGAGAGCTGTAAGTGCGGCAACCCCTGATGGGACAAAAAAAGCCAATGCTACCAGAGGGAGGTACATTGGCATGAAGGTAGACCCCAGACGTAGCATGTGGAAAAAAACGGGTAGTATCAGAGCGGCAGCACCAAATACTCCGCAGAGAGCGAGATGGCGTGGTTTCACCAGAATTTAACCTTTACACCAGCATAAGCCATAG
>JAAYNR010000022.1 GCA_012520735.1 Lentisphaerota bacterium
AACTCCGCCGCCGGTCGCCATTTCAACAAAGCCGCCTACGACACCACTGCATTACGCCAGGAACCATCTGCCGTGGCAGCAGCCTTTACCCACCTGCATAAGCTGGCACTGAAGCAGGATCGCCCGCCCGCAGTACGTGCCCGCCTGTTAGACGACTTCCGCACCCGCCTGCCCCGTCATATCGCTCTGGGCCGTGCCCACGAGGTTGAAGCTGATGTCTTGCTGACTGCTGGTGATCCCGCTGCAGCACTTAGGTGGTATGGCAAGGCCGGGGCAACCCTCTCCGTAGCCGGTACCAATGTGACAACTCTTATCACCTCGAGCCTGCCGGTCTTCGCACCGCCGCTCGGAGATAACGACCTGATCACCTTCCGTGCGGCTATCGCCGCCAAACCTGCCTGTTCCAAAGCTCTCTGCACCTTGCTGGCCAAGCGGCAAAACGGCTGGCGCGCCGAGGATACGCAGGCACGGCTGCTACTTGATGGCGGTAATCACGCCGCAGCCGCCGCCATTTGGGCTGACATGGAGCGTGGTCGTCGTGGCCCGACCGACCGCATCGCTCTTGCACATTGTGAGGCACTAGCCTCCGCCAACCCCAAACAAGGCCTTGAGGCTCTGGATACGTGGCTGTCGCACCATCCTGCCTCGCCGCTGCGCGAGATGGCCGAGGCAGCGCGTGCCCTGCTGGCGGCGCAACATAGCGACCTTAATACAGCAACTACATTGCTGGAGGCCTTTCTTAAAAACTATCCCCACAGTCGCCGCATGCCGGAGATAACCGCCGCACTTAAGAGCACCCGCACTGCTTTTGCGCATCAAAAACAACTCAAGGCCAATCAGGCTGCCAAGGCTGCGGCGCATGAATGTGACCCGGCATTGGCCGAGATTAAACGTGCCGAGTCGCTCCTTGCTAAAGGTTGCTATGTTGAGGCGGCTAAGGCTTTTACCTATTTCACGAACCGCCGCAACCACCCGCTCTGGAGCCGGGCCTGGCACGGGCTAGGCAAGGCGCGGCGTGCCCAGGGCGATAGTGAGGGTGCTCTGGCCGTTTGGAACGACGTCTGGCGCCGCGGCCAGATCCAAAAAGAGCTTTCCCATGTCGCCCGCGTGCGCCGCGCCGCCGGCGATACCTGGCTGGAGGATATGGGCGACCCGGCACGTGCCCTTAAAGCCTACGAAGAGGCTATTACGCGCACTCCAGACATGGCCGATGCCGACTTTGATCTCAACCACGGCCTGGCACTATCGGCACTGGGGCGCAGTGCAGAGGCCGCCGACATCTTCCGCCGTCGCCGCGATCAGGCCGGTGAGGAAGACAAGGTCGAGTTTCTGCACTGGAACGGCTTGCTCAAGGCATGTACCGGCGGACAACTCCAGCCGCCGCCGCGCGGCCTCCAAGCCGCTGAGCGACGCGCCCGCACCGACCTCATTCTGGGTAACGGCTTCTATGAGGCCGGCTCCTACAGTAAAGCCATCCGGCTCTACCGGCGTGCGGCCAAGGCTCTCACCGGACGGACGGGAGCCGATCACTGCGACCTGCAAACAGCTCTCTGTCTGGCCGCGCTAAACAAGCCGAAAGCAGCCATCAAACTATACGCCAACTTCGCCAAGGACCACGCCCGCAGCCCGCTGGCCCCGGCCGCCCTGCTCTTTGCGGGAACACTCTGCGCCGGCCCCCACATGAACGACCACACCAAAGCGCGCCAGTGGTTTGCCAAGGTGATGGAGCAGCACCCCGGCACACCCGAGGCCGTGGCGGCCGAGTTCTATGCCGCCACCCTCGCCTGGCATGACCGTAAATGGGTCGAAGCCGAGCGACTGCACAAGGCCTTTGCTACCAGACACCCCAAGTCACCGCTGGCACGGGTAGCTCTCGATGAACGCCTGCCTGCCATCGCCAAAAGGTCACTGGAGATGCCTCCGCTCGAGCTGATTGATCGTATCATACCTGTTGAGGTCGGCCCCGGCGACCGTAAGCGCAAGGCCATCCCTATTACAAAAACAACCAAGTACAATGCCTATCTCGATATCAAACCGAAACCTGGCTATAGGCTTGTAAAGTCGGAAATCATCGATCACAACTCGCGCGGGGCTGGAAAATTATGGTCAAAGCCCTACTGGGTGGGTGGGACGCGTCGCCATCATCTTTGTGATGCCTACTCCAGTCAGGAGTACGTAGTCATATGGGGCACTGTCGCCAGATCCGCCTCTGGCGGTGGTTTGGGCGGGGGGGCTCCCGGTTTCATAGTTACCGTCCCCTCGGTGGACCTTGACTGGGAGGGCTTCGCCGCACCGCTGGATGAGGCCGGCGAGGATACTCGCTACATCATTGTGCCTTTCACCAACTCTTTGCCGACGGCTCGCTGGCTTCAGGTCAACACTCCTTACGATGACGATGGCCTTGTTAACCCCATTTTGACACTCCATTGGGCAGGGGAAAAAGCCCTGCACCTCTGGCGTGATAATAAGACATTTTTCCCAAATGGCGACCCGATCGATGCTCACAAAGTCTCTTCCTGGCCATTACGCTTTTGTGTAAAGCCCCAATCGCCCACAACTGAGTTCGTAGTGCGTCTCATGGGCGAAGCCGACAACGTTACAGGCGAGAAGGCTATCGACACGATCGTCGGACGCATCGTCAACCTCGACCTCGATGTCGATGCCAACTACGACGGTAATATAGATGAACTAGACGAGCCGCTGGAGGAGAACCCCGGCGGCATCGTTTGCGTTGGCACAAACAACCTGACGCCAATCAAGCTGACACTGGAACCTGCTGACCTTCCCGGTAACATCACACTGCGCGCCACCATGGGTGCCAACAGTATCAGGCTCTGGCGCAACGCCAACCGTACCGGCCCAGTCGGCTTGGACGAGGTGTGGACACAGGCGACTATGCCGCCAGCACTCTACGTGGAGGGGATAAACAATAGCACCACACCGCGCGATGTCGAGCTGACGCTCACCTACGACGAGAATAAACAAGGGGAGAGCAACCCGTTGTTCAAATGCAGTGACAAGATCAGGCTAACGGTGGTGAAGGTGGACATCGGATTTGCTGATCCAGATAATTCTGCATGGCCTGACTTGGATATGAAAAAGGTCATTTTGTACGATAAAGAGACACGAGTTAAAATCAAACTCACTCCGAAAATGCCAAACCTACAAACAATACTTCAAGCATGTGGCGCGGTTTTGAAAATCATGACTTCTGGAACATCTCCTCTTGGCAAACAACATACGTTAACAACACAGAATATAACGCTAATTCAGGGGAGTAGCCATTCGGAAATACGTGTCGCATTGACCCGTGACCAACTCAGGACCTTGGGGGTTTTGCCCAGTCAGGAAGCCGATTCCGTTGTCGAGAAAGCATGGCTCGACCATGGTTCCGGCAGCTCTTCCGATCCTTCCAATCTCATGGATGGAAGCTCTTTTGAGAGCGGTTTATCTGCCGAGTCTCGAGGAAAGAGCACAAATTATGGTGATCTTGAGTCAACTCCCCCAAACAGCCCTATTGATAAGACATTCTTTATCGCAGCGGGACGCGAAATTATAACCGCTGAATATAGTGGCGTAGTTAGTCATAAGCGCCAACTCATGAATCAGGCTGACTATTTTTATTACTCTGGCCATGGCAGCCACGCCAACGCGATATTGCAGGGCGGATTCGCACCAGGAGACGTCACCGGCTATTGGGATAAGGACTTGGATTGCGTCATTATCGCCGGTTGTGCCGTGTTAGACATAAAGGACTATCGAGCGCAGAGCTTCTCACTTCCAACGTTATTGCAATGGTATACGGCTGGTGGTGGTTGGTCACCTGGTGCTGAGTGGGAGCCGAAAGGCCCACGCTATTTCATCGGCTACAACTGGACGGCGCCTCTGGACAATCAAGGATCTGCAAAAATTGTCTCTACTTTCTTAACTGCTGTACGCGGCGGTGCTTCAATAGTCAACGCTTGGAAGCAGGCTAATGATCTTGGGGTTGGCAGGAATGCTTGTGTCATTGATTGCAGTGCACAACCCCATGTGTATTGGTACTGGGATGAGACATCCGGGACACCCGTGTGGAGTAGCGTTATAAAGGCAGGTGGAACATGGTAAAAATTATGCAGATCGACTCCGTCTTGTTGATTGCTATTGTGATGGCTGTCGGCGGGATGTCCGCAGGAGAGCCCGTGACAGCAGATTCGATCAAGGGCAAGGACATTATGCCCAAATTGAGTATGACTCTGCCGTATAGGGATTGCTCGACACCAGAGAAGGCATTTCTCGGTTTCTTGCGGAGCAACGCACAGGGTAATTTGAAGGACTACTTGTTTTACCATACTCCTCAAGCGAAAAAAGCTATCGCGGGCGTTGAGGACGAGAATGAGATATCGGACGAGAAGACGCGTGATTGTGAAGAGGCGTTCAAGAAGGCAGAATTTGGAAAATTCAGACTAGAGAGTTTTCAAACTGTTCCCTATACTTCACCAACTCAGATCGTTGCCGTTGTGACTTCATCACGCGGAAAACTAGAAATGCGAGATAGATTCGACATTGCGATTGTTCAAACAAACGGGCTGTGGAAGTTCGAGGCAGTAATCATTAGCCCTATTGAGCGTAAGCGTGCAGATAACGAGTAGTTCTGGAAATTTATGGGGCGGCCTTTGAAGATGGAGTTTATCAGCGGAACGGACTGTGCGCCGCTCAGTCCTCGCGTCACCGTCCCCTCGGTCGATGTGGACTGGGAGGGCTTCGCCGCGCCGTTGGACGAGACCGACGAGGAAACACGCTTTGTAATTGTACCGTTCAATACCAACAGCGTATCCGACGTGCGACACGTCGTGCTGAACGACCCTTTCGACGACGAACGCAACGGGCGTCCCCCGTTCACCTATGGCAGCCCCGTCAACCCCACCATCACGCTCCATTGGGAAGCAAATAATGACCTTGGGCTGGTTCATGACAAAAAAGCCATCAAAAACGGGATCAGGATCAATGCCAAGACTGTCGCACTGCCGCTCGACTTCAGCGTCCATCCCTTGCGAATGGCGCACAACTTCAAAATATACACGAAGGGTCTGGCGGACGACGATGGCGTGGAGTCGGTCGACACCATCCGCGGACGCATCGTCAACCTCGACCTCGACATCGATGCCAATTACGATGGCAAAATAGATGAACTTGACGAGTCACTGGAGGAGACAGCCGGTGGCATAGTTTGTGTCAGCAATAACCTGACCCCCATCGAACTCACGCTCGAGCCTGCTAAGCTGCCCGGTAACATCACACTGCACGCCACCATGGGCACCGGTAGGATCAGGCTTTGGCGCAACACCAACCGCACCGGCCCAGTCGGCTTGGACGAGGTGTGGACACAGGCGACTATGCCAATCAAGCTTTACGTGGAGGGAATGAATAGCAGCACCACACCGCGCGATGTCGAGCTGACGGTCAACTACGACGAGAACCCGCAAGGGGGGAACAATCCGCTGTTCAAATGCAGTGATAAAATCAGGCTGACGGTGGTGAAAATAAACTTGATTACCCCCGCAGGTGACCCGGTGGCTTTCCCGGTCGATGGTGGTGATGGTTCTGGAAGCGTTCCGGATGGAGCAAACGAATTCACCTTTTCGGCCGTAAGCTCCGGTGTCCTCACACTGAAGCTTAAGGCGCACGTCACGCCGAGCGGTATCGCGGATCAGATCAAGGGCCAAGTGCACTTCACAGTGGACGGCATCGGCACTTCGACGCTGGCTTGGAACACCTCTAACCTCGGCGGTAAGCCGACGGCAAGCGGTGATAACCTTTTGGCTACCGTGACCTTTACAGGCTTGCCCGCGAACAATTCTGATTTCGGAGCAAAAAAGCAGTTATTTATTTTGATGGTAATAAGCAGGATGTAGGAAATTATGAGGTTTTCTATTTCAAAACGGCGAGTAACCATCCCACAGATGCTAATAACGCAAATTGGCCAAACTGGATGTATTACTGGCTTCAAACTGTCAACCCGCTCGGGACACCACCACCAACATTCAAGTATGGATCGTCTTCCTTTTTCACACCAGGCACGATAGAAATCACTCTAAGCGATGGGGATGCTGGCTCATATTCAGCCCCCTACGGGATACAAAATCCGTTGGAGGGTATTGATAATTTTGCATGGACGGTAATTCATGAATCACAGCATTACAAAGACTGGATTGATCTTTGGGCAAATAACTTCCAAGACTGGATTAGCAATCGTGTGGGCAATGTTGCGCCAGATGAAGACAAAGATGCCGATATGATTCCAAACAGTACGGAAGACGTTAATCTCAACGGCTTCTACGATGTAGGTGATTTATACGATTGGGCTGTTTACAATACACCGACACCAGACAGGCCTTTGAGCATCTTGAATGATTTTGAAGATTGGAATTGTAAACGTCATTCCGGCGTTGCCGGAGATCATACCAAAGATTGGGGTAACCCAGGAATGCAACATAAAACAAAGGATTATTATAATGATTAAAATAGCTGTTTACACCATTTTTCTAATCGGAGGATTTGTGGCTACTTCAAATGCGAAGCCAATGGATACAAGAGCGGCGGAAAATATTCCAGAGCTTCGTCGCATTGTCGAGAATGTTCGCAAGGGTGGCTCGTTGTCACAGAAGGATCGAAATTTTTTGATTCAATGTTTAGATAGCCGGGATCCGGTTTTGCTTTCCGCCTCAGCATGGATTGTTGGTGAAGAGCGAAGGCCAGATGAACTATTGATAGGCAAATTGAATGCAATTCAGAAGACAAAATTGGATGACATGACTATTGCATTTGTCCGAATTGCTTTTGAAAAAGTGGAAGCAAAGGCGCATGGACAGCGCTGGCTACCGAGCAAAGAGTCAAGAAACAGTACTAATCTGTATCTTATGATCGAGGCCACGCGTGCTTTGTTGCAAGAAAATGGTATGGGCGACCAGACGGCACTAAAGAAAAAACGGCTAGATGAAATGCTCTTCATAAATGCGGTCTCCGAGCATTTATCGAGTAATGGTGTAACGAATTCGAACGTAACGCAGATTATCCTGTTTGATGAACGTTATAAGTTATTACTTTCGATCTTACAGGAATATTATTGAGCACGATCTATTTCAACGGGAGGTGTATCGTGAAACGATTGTTATCATAGCCACTATAGAGTGATGAAATAAACAGAGCCTCTTCAGCAGAATTTGTGGGTAGGTTCTGGTTCAGGTAGCTCTCCCATCGTATGATAGAGGGCTATTTCGAGGGTTTTATAGCTTCTAAATCCGAAAGATTTTCTCGTAACGAGATTTATTTTGCGGTTTAAGCCCTCTACAACCCCTGATGAGTACTGCTTTTTAGCCTTAAACCAGTTCATGATCAGTGGTTTGTGGTTGCGTATGGTTTTGACAAATGCCTTGATTGGTTCGAGTCGTGACCTCATTGCCCTCTTGCACCATTTATCGAGATACCACTCTGCCCAAAACGGGCTGCTATAGTTCCAAAACAGTCGAAATGATTCTTTCCAATGATAGGCGCGTACCGTTTGAATACTGCGCTGATTGATTATTTTGTGGAGCTTTTCATGCTGTTTATCTGTCAAATTCTCTGGGCGTTTTAAAAATGCAAAGCGCATGTTCCTCAATATCGTAATCCCTAGCATGTTTTACCGCAGTATACACTTGATGCCAACCCCATTTAAAAATATTGGCAACTTGAATCCAGGGTAATCGTTTTGCCCAACGGGCTAAAAACCACGAATATGACTTTGTCATAGAGCTTTTGCCACTTGCCCATGGAACCTCCTCAGTAGTGGGTCCACACGTTGGACAAGCGGCACGTCTGGGCTTATAAAGCAAAACTATGCTTAAATGACGAAAGGGAATGCTGTAAAAACGTCTTATTGCCTTATGATCGTAAACGCTACAACGCTTTTTACACCTGGGACAAGAAACACGACTGCCTGCCCGAGGGCGAACAGTAACCTCAATAGTGTTAGTAGCTAACCCGTTAGCTACTGTCAAAAAAAACAAGAAGTTCAAGCAGCTATCTTCATAAGTTGTTGCGTTGAAGCAGCTTAGGCAGCATT
>JAAYNR010000124.1 GCA_012520735.1 Lentisphaerota bacterium
TGCTCCCCACCCCACCTTGCGGTGACGCAGTTACCTTCAGTTGCGCTCCCGGTCTCGTCCGGAAACGACCCGACTTTCACGGGTTGATTTCGTGCTTTCGCAATCGCACTGTACCACCCTTACAGGGTGGAGCTTATTTATGTGACGTAATCCCGTGGCGTTGACACGGTTTGGTATGTTGAGCCCTTTCAGGTCAGGAGCGCGATGTGGCAGAGCCGTATCTCTGGTGACAGACAGGAATGTCTGTAATACAGTGGGCGAGGTGAGCGCACCCGCTGGGGACGGCGGTCTTCAGGGCGAAGTGGTTTTGTTTAAGTGTGAAGACGGCTTGCCTTATCACGGTGAGATGGTGGGGCTTTGGGGCGGGGGGGTGGGGGGAGTTTGCCGTCGAGTGCGTTTTCGGCAATGGTGCGGGTGTCGCGGGGGAAGTCGCTGCGGCATATCCATTTGAGGAAGTTGGGGTCGTCGCGGATTAGGTCTTCGACCAGTGCACCTTTTTTCTTGCCGAAGTTGATGGTGAGTTTGTTGTCAACCCAGCGGAAACGACCGGCACGGTCGGCGTTGAAGGGGTCGCGTGGATTAAACATCTGGTCGAGTTCGTCGATGTCGGAGGGGAGGTCGGTGTAGCGCTGGAATTGGCCAATGACGACATCAATTGTGGCGCGGGTGTCGGCGATGGCACCGTGGGCATCGGTGTGTTCTTTGTTGCAGTAGAAGGCGAGGGCGGCGGCAAGATTGCGGGGTTCGCGGGCGTGGAAAATTTTCTGGGCGTCGATGATACGGCGTGACTCAAACTCAAACATGACACCGGCGCGTAAAAACTCTTCACACAGTATGGGGATGTCGAAGCGGGTGATGTTAAATCCGCCGAGGTCGGAGTCGGCGATAAAGGCGCGAATCTCGTGGGCGACATCGGGGAAAGTGGGGCAACTTTTGACAATTTCATCAGTGATGCCGTGGATGGCGGTGGTCTCTTGGGGGATGGGGATGCCGGGATTGAGGAGCCACTCTTTTTCGATCTCGGTGCCGTCGGGGTTGATTTTGATAATGGCGAGTTCGATGATACGGTCGGCGCGGGGGACAATACCGGTGGATTCAATATCAAAAAAACAAATTGGGTTATTCAACTTTACAGGGAACATAACTTTTATCCTTTAAAAATTACAAATTTACGCATTGCATAGTTAATTAGCAATGCACTGACAAGGTTTGCGCCAAAGGCGAAGGTGGTTTGCATGGTGAGATAGACGATCAGGAGGCTCTGGATAGTGCTACCGACAGCAAGGCTGATGGCTGAGACGCCGATAAAGAGCGAGAACTCTTTGAGCCAGTGGTGGCGACCCGGTTTGAAGACAAAGAGGCGGTTAAGCAGGTAGCAGACGGTATTGGAGATGATAAAACCAATGACGTTGCAGAGGTTGGCATTCCAGAGGCGGGTGGTTTCGGAGACGGTGGTGACAGTGAGCCCTAGTAGGCGGACGAGGATGTCGTCGGCGGTGAGGCAGGGGAGGAGGAGCCATCCACAGAGGAAGAAGGTTGTGATGTGGACAGCGGTGGCGATGCCGCCGGCGGCGGCATATTTGATGAATTGCACAGCGGGGTGGACATCGTGGCTGAGGAGGTGAGTGAGTTTTTTTACAAGAGTGGGTTTATCTTGTGTTATGTGGGAGGTGTCGGTCATTTTATCTTGCTTACCCGTAGAGTTTATCGATTACCTGGCGGGTGATATTTACCCATGTACGGACGCGGTTGGGGTCGCCACCGACGGTCTCGACATCTTTGAGGGTGATATCGACGTGGTTGTTGCGGCAGATAGTGAGGTCGCGGGTCATAACCTGCAGCATTCTTTCGGGGTTGAAATCGTAAGCTACCATATCGACCGGGCTGGGGCGATAGCTGAGGACATAATCGCGGCCAATTTGTTCGGCGCATGAGGCGACGTTGGCACTTGGTGCTATGCCGATGCGACGCAGGTTAGGGATTTGACGTAGCATGTCGATTTTGTGGGTGAGGTCTTCGCAACAGCCGTAGGCGGTGAGTCCGAATTTTTTAAGAATGGGTAACTGATAGCGGAGGAGGAACTCTTCGTGCATGGCGGGGGAGATGGTGGTGTACTCCTGAGCTGCCATATAACACCAGAGGTCACTCCGTTTGACTCCATTTGAATTGGGAGCGGGGTCGGGCAATTCGTGGGCATAGGGCATAGATTGGTTCTGGTGAGCGCAGAGGCTCCAGTCGCCGGCGGCTTCGGCTTCGGCCTGGGCTTTTTCAACACCGTTTGACATAAAACTGAGGAGGCGATGGAGCCACTCGGGGTTATCATACATATCGAGCATGATGTTCTCAATGCCGCGAAGGTGGCCGAGGCTGGTTGAGATGTCGGCGGTCCACATGGTGTAGCATGGTGAGCGGTCGAGCGTAACGGGGAGAATATCGGCGAGGGTATCTTCAGCAAAAGCGAGAGCATCGGCAGTGGCGGCTTCGTTTATCGCGTGGCGTGGCGCGACAAGTTTTTCGATATCGTCGAGGTTTTTCAGAGGGTAGTCGATTTTATACGAGCCACGGGCTTCGTCGCTATAGTTGCAATTGACATCAACGCCCCAGCCTGAATGGCTGAAAGCGGGGCGCACGACAAACCAGGGGTCAAAGATAGAGTCGTCGTTAAGCGAGTTCCAGAAGAGGAGCTGGCGCAGTTGGTTTTCGTAATGGCGCAGGTGTGGGTTCTGGCAGACGAGTTTAGAGTCGGGCATTTCATGCCAGGCAAAGGCACGCACATAGATGAGAGGACGGGTTTGGCGCAGGCTGTTATGATCACGCCACAGGTCACGGCGTTCTTTTTGGATGGGGGCAGTGGCGCAGTCGAAATAACGGCGGGCGAGGTCGCGGACAATTGTTCTCTCTTTTGTGTTCATAGTGCCTCCCGAAAGGTGAAAGTTTGGACTTTTGGTTTCACAGTGTCAAGGAGATGTGGGGCGACAGCGGTGGTGATATTGGTGTATGAACTCATTTCTTCGGATGCCTTTTTGAGTGGAGAGTCAAAGCTTTCTCAGGCGTTGATCGGCGACAGAGGAGGGAGGGCGGTATCTTTGGCGGAGACAACAGGGGCTGTTACCGGCCAGTCTATTTTAAGTGTGGGGTCGTTCCAGCAGATACCGCGCTCGGCCGAGGGGTTATAAGGGGCAGTGCACTTGTAGACAAAAATGGTGTTATCGGTGAGGGTGACGAAACCGTGGGCAAAGCCGGGCGGTATCCAGAGCATTTGATGGTTTTCGGCGGTAAGGGTGACGGCAGACCATTGGCCATAAGTGGTAGAGTCGGGGCGGATATCGACGGCGACATCCCAGACTGCACCGCACACTACCCGGACAAGTTTACCTTGCGCATGTGGTGATATCTGGTAATGGAGACCACGCAGGACATGACGTCGGGAGCACGATTCGTTATCCTGTACAAAAGGGGGGATGCCGAGGTTTGGCATGGCAGACGCTTGCCAGGTCTCTTTAAAATAGCCACGGTTATCGGTGAAAATTCGGGGGGTGATCAGCAGTAGATCGGGGATGCTTTGTGGAGTGACGGTCATAGTTTAAAACGCTACATGGCATTTGGGGAGTGCCTGACGAATGCGGGTTTTCTCGGCAGCACTGACAGGGCAGCGCACTAGTAACAGGGTACGCAGAGAGGTCATTTGAGCGATGTTTTCGGGTAGGGCTGTAATACGGGTGTGTGCAAGATCGAGGTTACGCAAACGGCTCAGATTTGTTATGGAGTCGGGGAGAGTCTGGAGCGGATTGCCATTGAGGTTGAGGTCTTCAAGTGAGGTCATATCACCGATGGCTGCCGGCAGTTCGCTGATACGGGCATTGCGCAGGTAGAGACGTTCGAGCGTGGCGAGGTGAGTTATTGAGTCGGGGAGGGCTGCAAGGCGGGTGTTATTAAGCCGCAACCAGCGGAGTTTGGGCAACGCGCCGATAGAGTCGGGGAGGGTTGATATGGGTGTGCGGTCGAGGTTAAGATAGGTGAGGGTGGTGAGCTGCGTGAGTTCATCACTGAGGTTGGTGGCGGTGTTGTCGGCGAAGTATAGGTGTTCGAGCCGAGGGAGGGTAAGCACCGCTGCGGGGATGTTATCCAGTGCCATGCCGGAGAGATCGACTACCCTGAGGTTGGGAAGTTTACCGATAACATCAAGGGAGGCACTGGTTTTGGCATCACGGAGGATGAGCCGTTCCAGATTTACCATACTAGCTATGGCATCGGGGAGGGAGTCGAGCTGCTGACTGTGGAGGTTTAGCTCTTCGATGGTGTTGACATTAGCAAGAGCTTCGGTAATGGTTGTGTAGGTGATCAGTTGGCGTGGAGCCTCCTGGTGTTTAAAACAACCTGAGAAAACAAAAACAGCACATACGAAAGATGCGCATACAAACCGCCGGGTCATGTTGGTTTTCCTATGTTATGGTTAAGTATCAAGGGGTGGGGAATTCGCTGGCAAAACCGGTTATAGTATTACGGATCTGTTGTTGCAGATCGGTGTTGGAGATGTCGTCAAGGATGTCGCAAATCCAGCCGCCGATAGAGGCCATTTCGGTTTCACGCATGCCACGTGTGGTGACAGCGGCTGTACCGATGCGTATACCTGAGGTGACAAACGGGCTTTTGGTATCGAAGGGGATGGCGTTTTTATTGCAGATGATGCCGGCGTTGTCGAGTGCAGCAGCGGCGTCTTTACCGCTTAGGCCACGGGTTGCGACATTAACCAGCATGAGATGGTTATCGGTGCCACCGGAGACCAGAGTGAAACCGCGGTTGGCTATGGTTTGAGCCAGCGCTTTTGAGTTGGCTACGATCTGGGCGGCGTAGGCTTTGAATTCGGGGCGCATGGCTTCGGCAAAGCAGACAGCCTTGGCGGCTGTGGCGTTTTGCTGTGGACCACCCTGCAAGCCGGGAAAAACTGTTTTATCGAGAACTTGAGCATACTGCTGACGGCAGAGTATTATGCCGCTGCGTGGCCCACGCAGGGTTTTGTGGGTGGTGGAGGTGACAAAATCGGCGTAGGGGACGGGCGAGGGGTGGACACCCCCGGCAACGAGTCCGGCTATGTGGGCCATATCGACCATCAGCATGGCACCGCAGGCATCGGCGATTTCGCGGAAGCGGACGAAGTCGAGGAGGCGCGGGTAGGCACTGGCACCGGCTACAATCAGTTTAGGTTTGACGGCAAGAGCCTGCTCTTTGATGGCGTCGTAATCGAGCACCTCTGTCTCAGGAGAGACTGTATAGGCAGAGATGTTATAGAGCTGCCCGGAGAAGTTTACCGGACTGCCGTGGGTGAGGTGTCCGCCCTGGTTGAGTGACATAGCCAGAATGGTGTCGCCCGGCTGGAGAACCGAGAAATAGACTGCCATATTGGCGGAGCTGCCGCAATGTGATTGGACATTGGCGTGTTCGGCGTTGAACAACTCTTTGGCACGGTTGATAGCGATCTGTTCGGCAGCATCGACCGGCTTGCAGCCGCTGTACCACCGTTTTCCGGGGTAGCCCTCGGCATACTTATTAGTGAGGACACTACCGGTGGCGGCGCGTACGGCAGAGCTGGTGGCATTTTCGGAGGCGATTAGATTTATGGTGGCATCCTCCTGCTCGGTTTGTGCCACGATAGAGGCGTAAATTTCGGGATCTTCACTGGCTAGAACAGCTACTTCAGCCAGACGTCCGGCACGGTCGACCTTGTTGAGTCGGCGGCTATGGCGTTCGACATTACCAAAGGGTGTTTTCAGCCAGACTTCGGTTATGGCGCGATTAACAGCAGCGTCAGTCTCACCACGCAGCACCAGTACATTGGAGTCGTTGTGGTCGCGTGAGCGTTCTGCCTGGTCGATTTCAGTGCAGAGGGCGGCTCTGATGCCGGTGAAGCGGTTAGCGGCGATAGACATACCGATGCCGGTGGTACAGACGAGGATGCCGCGCTCGGCGCGGCCATCGAGGATACTTTTAATTAAGGTCAGGGCATAGTCGGGGTAATCGACACTGTCACTGCAACATGGGCCGAGGTCGGTTATTGCAACGCCAAGGTCTTGGCAAAGTTCGACAATTGCACTCTTGCTGTTGAGTCCGCCATGGTCAGAAGCTATTAAAGTAGTCATCAGGTCTCTCTAAAACGTAGCTAAAATTGTATGCGGTTAGGTTACCGCTAAAAAAGACAATATAGCACAATAGCCAAGTGCAGGGCAATTAGCAATTTTAGAGTAGTTTGCGGATAACGCTGGCGACGACACCTTCGACTGAAAGGGTGCGTTGGGGGCGGATGGTAGAGTAGTTGGTGTTGGCCGGTTCGAGGCGGACGCCCTGAGCATCACGGTAGAAGAATTTCATAGTCCAGGCGCCATCGACACAGGCGATGACGATATCACCGTTGCGTGGTGTTCGGCCACGCTCGACAAGGATGGTATCACCTGGTAGTATGCCGGCTTCGATCATGG
This sequence comes from Lentisphaerota bacterium, assembly GCA_012520735.1. Taxonomy (GTDB): domain Bacteria; phylum Verrucomicrobiota; class Kiritimatiellia; order RFP12; family JAAYNR01; genus JAAYNR01. The sequence continues at coordinate 6,474 of JAAYNR010000124.1, forward strand.
AGTCGCCCTCTACTTGCAGCATGAAAGTAGCCTCAGGGTGTTCAACGAGGTATTCATCAAGGGTCATGGTGTCGAGGAGCGACTCCTCGGCGGGTGAGGGGAAGCCGGCGGCAACAGCCCCGAGGAGCTTGAGGCGGTGCTGAGTTTTGGGGTACGGGGCCACCAGGCGCCCGCTGGGACTGCGGCGGAGGGCACCGAGTTCAACAAACTTGGCTGCCATGACTGAGGCGGTGTTTTTTGAGTGGACGTGAAAGAGGGTGCACAACTCGGAGAGGGTAGGGGCGCGGCCATGCTCTTCGATAAACGAGTTGAGGCGGGGGAGGCGGTCGTAAATTTTGGTTCGTGATCTCATGGGGCCATTATAGAACTTTTGTTCTAGTATTGGCAAGGGGGAGTTTGCTATAGTGGCTGGTACTGCGATGGATGAGATTTATAGAGATTGTACAATATTGCATGTAGATGCTGACGGTTTTTTTGCCGGTGTGGAGCAGGCACTGAATCCGTCGTTAAGAGGACGGCCTGTAGTGACTGGTGCTGAACGGGGGATTATAGCTGCGGCCAGCTATGAGGCACGGGCGTTGGGGGTGAAGCGGGGGCTGCAACTCCATGAAGCGCGGCAGAAGTGTCCGGAGTTGGTGGTGGTGCCATCTGATTACGAGGCTTACAGCCTCTATTCGCGGCGGCTGTATGAGGTGTTACGGAGGTTTACGCCGCATGTGGAGGAGTATTCGATTGACGAGGCTTTTGCTGACTTGAGTGGTTGCAGTGGAGTTTTAGGGATGTCGCTGGAGGAGGTGGCGTCGCAGTTACGCAGGGCAGTGCGTTGTGAGATGGGGTTGACGGTGAGTGTGGGGGTGAGTTTAACCAAAACACTGGCTAAATTATGTTCAAAATTCCGTAAGCCGGATGGCCAGACTATTTTGAGAAGGGAACATGTGCCGATGATGTTGCGGCGTACTGCAATAGATAAGATATGGGGGATTGGTAAATCCAGTGTGGCACGGCTGCAACAGCGGGGTATCGGGAGTGGAGAGGAGTTTGTGAAGATGGAGCCGGGTGAGGTGTTGCGGCTGTTACACAAACCTGGGTTTGACACCTGGAGGGAGTTGTGCGGGAGTCGTGTGTTTCCGCTTAGTCTAAACCCTAAGTGCAGCTACGACAGCATGATGAAAGGGCACACTTTTGCGCCACCCAGCAGCGATGGTGTGTTGATTTTTGCCGAAGCTGCAAAAAATGGGGCGGCAGCTCTGGCTAAACTGAGGCGACACCGCCATCTGGCGAAGGAGGTTGGGCTCTATTTACGGAGAAAGGATTACAGTGGTGCCGGTGGGTCGTTGGGGTTGCCTCTTTATACGGCAGTTGACAGTGAGGTGATCCCTTTTGTGCGTCAGTTATTTGAGGCACTCTATGTGCCGGGCGAGACATACCGCTCAACCATGGTGTGGCTAGGTGGGCTGGTGGCAGAAGAGGGGCGGCAGTTGGATCTGTTTGAAGAGACAGCGCAACGTCAATGCGAGGCAAAGCTAAGCAAGGTGGTGGATGGGATCAACACCCGTTTTGGGCAAGGGAGTGTTATTCCGGCTGCAATGCTGGATTTGGCCTCTAAAGAGTGGCATCCGCGTGATGCAACACCCGAGCGTTATGGGAGGTTGCTGCGGGGTGAGTTGGTTCGCCGGCTGGCAATACCACGGGTGACATTGTCAAATCCGGTGTGAGTGGAGGTGGAGGGTATCAGGAGTGAGAGAGGGCATCGATTTTTTTGTCGTTACCGAAGACGAGGAGGCGGTCGTTGCGCTGGATAGTTTCGTCGCCGGTGGGGACAATGAAGGTACGGGGGAAGCGGGGGTCTTCTGCCTGGCGGTGGATAGCGAGGACGTTAACATCGTAACGTTGACGGACTGTACTGTGGGCGAGTGTTTTATCTATCAGTGTTTCGGGTGCGTCGATTTCGGCAACGCTGAGGCCGTCGGCGATCTCGAACAGTTCAATTGGATTGCGTGCCAGCAAGGCGCGGGCAAGACGCACGGCACGCTCTTTATTGGGGTAGACGACGATATCGGCGCCGACTCGTTTCAACACTTTGCCGTGGATATCGGAGGCGGCTTTGGCTACTACATTGGGGATACCGAGCTCTTTACAGTTTACGGTAGCCATGACACTACCTTCGATATTACTGCCGATTGCCACAACAACGGTGTCGCATTCGTGGAAACCGGCATCGGTGAGGGCACGGGCGTTGGTGGCATCGCCCTGCACGGCATTGGTGACATACTCGGAGATGGTCTGGATCAGCTCACGCTTGAGGTCTATAAGCAGAATGTCGGCGCCTTTCTCTGCCAGAGCGGCTGCTAAAGATTGTCCGAAGCGTCCTGCACCGATAATTCCAATACGTTTCATTTTTTATCTCCAGTGTTATCAGGCCTGAGTGGCCTGTTTATCCAACAATTACCTCTTCTTCAGGGTAGTATATATGTTGACCCACATCGCGGGTACCGATAAATAGGGTGGCAGCGAGCGGGCCGAGGCGGCCAATCAGCATGGCTATGACAATAGTGATGCGTCCGGCGACAGACAAGATGGGCGAGACCTGAAGGGAGAAACCGACTGTAGAGAAGGCGGAGACGACTTCGGTAAGTAGGAGCTCGGTATTGTTTGCAGCGAGGGGTGGGGTCTCGATTAGAAGGAGGAAGTTAAAGAGGAGGGTGATAGTGAAGATGGTGAGGATAAAGACAACCATGGCCTGACGCACTACAATACGGGAGATGGTGCGTCCGCCGATTTCGGTCTCGATATGACCACGCATCATGGCGCGGATAGTGAGTATCAGCACTGCTACGGTGGTCACTTTGATACCACCGGCGGTTGAACCGGGGGCACCGCCGATAAGAGCGAGGTTTAATGAGAGCGAGCGACCGATGGCTGAGAAGTTTTCAAAAGGGATTGTGGTAAAGCCAGTGGTGCGGACTGTTATGGCATGGAATAGAGAGGAGGCGATACGTTTAAAGGGTGACATACCGTGAAAGGCGTTGTGATATTCGGTGCAGTAGAAGATGGCAGCAGCGGAAAAGATCAGGAGGAGCGACATTTTGATGACGATACGGGTATGTAGTGAGATACGGCCACGGGTACGACGGTTGCGTTTCCAGAAGCGGAAGGTGGAGAGGTTGTAAAGTACCAGAAAACCGAGGCCGCCGCAGAGGGTGAGGAGCGATACAGTGAGGAGGTAGATGTAGTCGTGGGCAAAAGGGGCGAGGGAGTTCTGATGGAGTGAGAAACCGGCATTGCAGAAGGCGCTGATGGCGTGGAAGAGGCCGTAGTAGATAGCTTTACCGGTAGTGTAGCCGTTAGTTATGTAACGCCAGGTGAGGATGGCGGCTCCGGCGATCTCCAGCAGCAGAGTCATAGCCAGAGCGTAGCGGAGCAGAGAGGAGAGCCCTTTTACGCCGATATTGCCGAGGGAGCTGCTGATGATGAATTCATCGCGGATTGAGAGGCGGCGACCGACGAGAACCAGCAGGAAAGTGCTGAAGGTCATGATGCCTAGGCCACCCAACTGGATAAGGGCGATAATGACAGCCTGACCGAAGGGAGAGAAGGTAGTGCCGGTATCGACAATGGTGAGTCCGGTGACACAGCAGGCACTGGTAGCGGTGAAGAGAGCGGTGGAGTAGTCGATCCAGTGGCCGGCTTTTGACGCGAGCGGGAGTGAGAGCAGCAGTGCACCGACAAGCGTGGCAATAGCAAAACCACCGGCGATGCGCCAGTGGGCGCGGACCGGATGCCATTTGTCGAGGCGTTTGCGTTCTCTTTTCATAATAAGGCACCACCGGGGCGGTGGTGCAGCAATAACCTTTGTTAAAGAGCTACGCACACTGCACGGCTACCCCTCGAAATAGGTATAGCCGCGGAGGGAGCATTCATAAGCGTTAAGGATAGTACGACGTTCGGCAGCACTGATGCGGCGTTGTTTGACGGCCTCTTCAGCAAAAGAGCGAAACTGTTCAAGCAAGGCGGCAGGGCTGTATTCTACATAAGAGAGGACATCGCCAACGGTGTCGCCCTGAAGCTCCTGAGTGTAGTCGATCTCGCCATCAGAGTCGACGCTGATGGAGACAGCGTTGGTGTCGCCAAAGAGGTTATGTAGATCGCCCAGCGTCTCCTGATAGGCACCAACGAGGAAGATGCCGAGGATGTATTCGTCGCCGCGTTTTAGCGGGTGGAGTGGCAGTGCGGTTTTAACATCGTGAGGGTCGATAAAGGCATCAATTTTACCGTCGCAATCGCAGGTGATATCGGAGATATAGGCGAGGCGGGTCGGTTTTTCACAGAGGCGGTGGATCGGCATGATCGGGAATAGCTGGTCGATGGCCCAGACATCGGGAACCGACTGGAAGACGGAGAAGTTACAGTAGTAAACATCGGCCAGAGCGGAGTCGATACCGCGTAATTCGCGGGGGACGGTTTTTAATTTAGCGGCTTCACTGGCAACAAAGGTGAGGATATACCAGAAGACGTGATCGGCCAGAGCGCGCAGACGTAGAGAGACATCGCCGTGGCGGAAAGCCGATTGTATTTCGTCGCGATAGTAGAGGGCATCGTGGAAACTCTCCTGAAGGTTTTTGGAGCACATCATGCGCGAGACCTCAATGAGATTTTCGAGTGATTCGGGCATATCTTCGGGGAAGACGTGCGGCAGCTCGGTGGTCTCAAAGCGGGCAGTATCGAGTACATTGATGAGTAGTACAGAGTAGTAGCCAACGATAGCGCGCCCCGATTCAGAGATCAGGGTGGGGTGTGGGATGGCGGCATCGTCACAGGCGCGCATGACACCTTCGACAACATCGGCACAGTACTCATGGATATCGTAGTTGGCGGATGAGGTGGAGTTGGTGTTTGAGCCGTCGTAGTCGATAGCCAGACCACCGCCGATATCGAGGGCACCCATGCGGGCTCCTTCGGCGACAAGGTCAGTATAGAGGCGGGCAGCTTCGGCGATAGTAGCACGGATGTCGCGGATATTCGGTACTTGCGAGCCGAGGTGGTAGTGCAGCAGTTCGAGGCAGTCGAGCATTTCACAATCGCGCAGGGTGTCGATAATATCGATCACCTGCATAGGGGTGAGGCCGAAGACTGAGCGGTCACCGCCCGATTCAGTCCATTTGCCACTGACGCGTGAGGAGAGTTTAACCCTGACACCGATACGCGGCCTGACACCGAGTGCCTCGGCCCGCTGCCGGATGAGTTCCAGTTCGCCGGTGGTCTCGAGGACGAGTACTGTTTGCAGTCCCATCTTAAGCGATGAGAGGGCGAGGTCGATAAATTCAGTGTCTTTATAGCCATTACAGACAATAAAGGCTTCGGGGTCGCGCATATAGGCCAGAGCGGCACAGAGTTCGGCTTTTGAGCCGGCTTCGAGACCGTGGTGCCATTTGCTGCCAAACGAGGTAACGTCGGAGACAGCCTGTTGCTGCTGATTTACTTTAATGGGGTAAACACCGCGGTAACACCCCTGATAGTTGTAATCGGCGATGGCTTTGGCAAAAGATTCATTAAGGAGGCGTATGCGGTCGCCGAGGAGGTCGGAGAAGCGGAGCAGTACCGGACAACTGATACCGCGTTCGTTGAGACCGTGGGCGATATCGTGTAGTTTGACAGATACCTGACCATTGGCATTGTGGAGGTTAACGGCGACAAAACCGTCGTCGGTAACATTAAAATACCCTTTAGCCCAAGCGGGCACTGAATAGAGTTCAGCACTGCGTTCGCTGCTCCACCCTTCAAGCGCCTCCGAAATATTTATAGCCATGCGTTAACCTTTCACTAAAAAAACAGGTGGGAAATATGACATTTTTAACAATCCGGCTCAACCGAAAATTTTAAAGGGGAGCCGGTGGCGGATAGTATCAGGTACCGGTGATTTATAACGACGGCACCAGTGTTTCGTGGCCGGGGCAATTTTCGATGGCACCGGCGAGGAGTTTAATGCTGTTTTCCACATCAGCCAGACTGAGCGTTTCGACGGCACTGTGGATATAGCGGGTGGGGATGCTGATCAGGCTGACAGCGGCACCCTGGCCGGCCAGTCGCATAGCCCAGGCGTTGGTAGAGTTACCACGGTTCCGGACCTGGCGCTGCCACGGTATCTCGCCGGTGTTAGCGGTGGTCTCGAGGTGTTCGCGCCATTTGGGGTTATAGGTGGGACCAAAGCAGATGATAGGGCCTTTACCGAGGGCGGAATCGCCAACCAGTTTGTTGTCGTTACCGGGGGTGTCAGAGGCGAAGCCGACATCGACACAGATGCCGGCATGTGGTTTGGCGGTATAGGCTGCGGTGGTGGCACCGACGAGGCCGAGTTCTTCCTGAACTGAGGCTACCAGATGGAGCTCAACGGGGAGGGGTCTGCCGCCCAGACGACGAAAGGCTTCAACAACGACAAAAGCACCGACACGGTTATCAAAACCGCGGCAGGAGACACGGTCGCCGGCCAGTTCGCGCCAACCGGCATCGACTACGGCTGGGGCACCGAGCTCAACGAGTTTTTCAGCCTCGGCGCGACTGGAAGCACCGATATCTAGGTGGATGTCGATCAACTCACGCGGGGCGACTTTATCGCGCTCATCGGGTTTGAGTAAGTGGGGGGGGCGGACACCAAAAACACCATTTACCGGGCCGTTGCGTCCTTGAATGACAACACGCTCACCGGCCAGCAGCGGCACGGTGATACCGCCGAGCGGGGTTAGGGTGAGGAACCCTTTGTCGTCGATATACTGCACCATGAAACCGATCTCATCACAATGACCTTCAATCATGACTCTGGTGGGGGCACCGGGATTCAACACGGCGTGGAGGTTGCCATGAACGTCAAAGTTAATTGTAGTGGCGGTATCTTTGATGGCAGCGGCCAGCAGGCGCAGGCCGTTATCTTCCCAGCCGGAGGGGGTGGGGAGGGCGAGTAGTTGCTTCAGCAAGGTAAGGCTTTTTGTATCCATGATAAACTTTCGTATTTGTTTGATTATGAAGTGATGTGGTGGAGTGCCTGTAGCGGTCAGGCCAGATAGGCGTTAAAAACTTTGTGGATGGCAGCGGTGGTCTCATCGACATCCTGATTGGTGTAGGCCCCATTGACGCTGAATCTGATGGCTGTTTCGAGGAGCCGTTTATGGGTTGGCGTAGGGGTGTAGTCGTAAGTGTAGGTACGGCCGTCGGGCTGGACAAAGGGGTAGCGGCAGCGAGGAGCCTCGAGCCAGGGGCGGACGACCCCCTGCTGGAATAGGGGACTCTGGATTAGGTCGTAGCCACCGTAAGAGGCACAACTGACTCCTTCAGCCTGAAGGGCAGCAACGAGTTCTTCGCGTGTGCAGCGCAACTGCGACCAGTCGGGGTGGAGCAGACTCCACCAGTAGGTGGCATAGCCGCCGCTGAGCGGCATAACGATGCTGGCACCTTTTAGATTCTGGAGCTGGTCTTCAAAACGGCGCCCAACAGCGTGGAAGCTGCCAGTGATGGCCTCGGCTTTATTGAGTTGGGCCACGGCGACGGCTCCTTGGAGTTCGCTCATGCGATAGTTCATACCGTGGTGAGCCTGGCGCTGAGAGAGATCGAAAAAGCGGTCATAGTGTTTATCAGCGTAATTAAAGACACGACGGTACAGGGTTTCGTCTTCCAGTGTGACAAACCCGCCATCACCGGTAGAGAGGTGTTTGAAGTCATTAGTCGAATAGGCGCCGGCCGTGCCCCAAGTACCGACCAGACGGTCATTAAGGCGTGTGCCCCACGATTGGGCACAATCTTCGACCACACCGATACCTTTGGCGGTGCAAAGAGCGTTAATTTCATCGATTTGTGCCGGGTAGCCGGCTAGATGGACAACTACGACAGCACGGGTACGTGGGGTGATACGGGCAGCGATTGAGGCGACATCAGGCTGCATGTTTTCGTTACAGTCGCAAAATACCGGTACTGCACCTTCAGCGATGATGCCGATAACACTGCCGGAGTCGGTGTTAGGGGTAAGAATCACTTCGTCGCCAGGGCCGATACCACAGGCGATCAGCGAGAGATGAACTGCAGCCGTACCACTGCTGCACGCGACCACATAAGGGCGACCAGTATATTGCTGCATGAGCTCACAGGCTTGTTTGACTTTATTGCCAAAACCGTAAAAGAGGGTGTTTTGTTCTAAAGCCTCACGCAATTGCTCAAGTTCCTCGGCACCAAAGCGCTGCGTTGTGGCATACGGTGTGGTTTTGGTTTTTGGGCCACCATTAATGGCCAGTTCTGACATATTACTCATCTACGCCTCCTGTGTGTGAGCCATAAATGATACTACATATTGTTATTAGTGCAAGTATAAGCATGGAAATAATAGCGCCGCACACTTTGACGTATACACTTTGCGCAGTTTTGGCCTTCTTGTATACATTGACTAGTCGGGTGATATTATATTAAGATTGTTCAATTACTAAAGTTAAGGTTTTTTGGAGGTTTTGATGGCATTACGTTTTGTTACCGCAGGTGAGTCGCATGGACCGGCATTGACGGCAATTTTAGAGGGTATGCCGGCCGGATTGGCATTAGCTCCGGCAGAGTTGGCCATAGAGTTACAGCGTCGGCAGACGGGTAGCGGCACTGGCGACAGGCTGGCAAAAGGTATTGAGAACGATGCACCACAGATAATGGCGGGTGTAATGAACGGGGTAACAACCGGTGCACCGATAGCCATGCAGATAGTTAATCGCGACCACCAAAACTGGAAGGGGCGTTCGGTAACAGCATACGCTGTGCCGCGCCCGGGACATGCCGATCTGGCGGCAGCGATCAAGTATGGTTACGACGATTTCCGCTACTCATTGGAACGTGCCTCGGCACGAGAGACAGCGGCGCGGGTAGCTGTGGGTGGTGTTTGCCGTAAACTGCTTTCGACCTTCGGGATAAGTGTTGGGGGTTATGTGGCTTCGATTGGCGGGGTTAATGGAGCTTTTGAGCACCTCTCTTTTGAAGAGCGGGTAGCAGCGGCTCGCAGCTCTATGACTGGGTGCCCTGATCCTGAAGCGTCGCAGAAGATCGATGAGGCGATTGATGAAGCTCGTGCAGCAGGCGATACGCTGGGTGGTGTGCTGGAGGTGATGGTAGTGGGGCTGCCGGTGGGTTTGGGGTCGTTTGCCACCTGGGAGCAGCGCCTTGACAGTCGGCTGGCGGCTGCGGTGATGGGGTTGCCGGCGCAGAAAGCGTTTGAGATTGGCGAAGCACTCAGCAATACAGAACGGAAAGGTACCAAGGCGCACGATCAGATACGCCTTGACGGGAGTCATATTACCAGAACTTCAAACCGCAGTGGCGGTCTTGAAGGTGGCATCACTAACGGCCTGCCGCTGGTGGTGCGCTCTTATATGAAACCGATATCAACTACGTTAACCTCGCAGAAGTCGGTAAATATTCCGAACAACACTAATGCCGACACAGTTTATGAACGCTCCGATATTTGTCCGGTGCCACGTGCTGTGGTAATTATAGAGGCTGCCGTGTGTTATGTTTTAGCCGGCGCACTACTGGAGAAACTTGGAGGCGACTCTATTGAGGAGATGCGGCCACGGTTTGATGCACTGCGTAAACTCGATGTTAACGAACTGAACATATCGGCTGAGGATAAGGTTTTCTGGCCCTGAACGCATTATGACAACATCGTACTCTGATTTAAGGATATTTATATACGGTCCTCCCGGAAGTGGTAAATCTACCCTTGGTATAGGTCTGGCGGAGGCACTGGGCTTACCATTCATAGACTTGGACAGTGCCATTACGCGGCAGGCAAGGCAGACGATTCCGCAGATTTTTGCCGCTGAGGGAGAGGCCGGGTTCAGAGAGCGCGAGAGCGCGGCACTGCGTCGGGTGTGCGGTGAAGAGTCGGCGGTGATATCTCTGGGCGGCGGGGCATTGTTGAATGAGACCAACCGTACACTGGCGGAGAGTGCCGGACGAGTAATTTGTCTTGAGGCGTCGCTGGAGACGTTGGTGAGCCGGACAACCGCTCAGGCGGGATCGAGGCCGCTTTTGGTGGCGGATAGTGGATCAGCGGCTGCCAGACTGGCAGAGCTGCTGGAACAGCGTAGCACTCACTACAACTCATTCCCGCTCCGTTTGAAGGTGACTAACGCAGTTCCCAGTGTCAATCAACGTGCTTTACAGGTAATGTTAGGGGTTTACCAGGTGAGCGGCATGGGCCATCCGTATAGAGTCCATATAGCGAATGGTGCGATAAAAAATGTGGGGCATCTGCTGTCCGGTGTGGTGGCTCCTTCTCCGGTACTAATTGTGGCCGATACAAACACGGCACGGCTTTATGGTGAAGTCGCTACTGACTCATTGAGCGGTGCCGGTTTTAAGCCAAGCCTACTGACTATTGAGAGTGGCGAGGCCAACAAAACTGTTGGCACAGTTGAACAGATCTGGCAGGCGGCACGGCAGGCCAAGATCGATCGCAGCGGTATGTTGGTGGCACTTGGTGGCGGAGTAGTAGGGGACTTGACCGGTTTTGCAGCAGCCACCTGGCTACGTGGGGTGTCGTGGGCTGTTGTCCCCACCACACTGCTGGCGATGGTTGATTCCTCTCTTGGGGGGAAAACCGGTGCCGACCTGCCGCAAGGGAAAAACCTGATTGGGGCTTTTCACCCGCCTGCCATAGTGATCAGCGACCCCGAAGTGCTCCATACACTGCCACGTACCGAACTGTGCAGCGGGTTGGCCGAAGTGGTTAAACACGGGGTCATTGATGACCCGGTGTTATTTGAGGATTGTGCGGCGCTAGCGGGGCGACCTGAGGCGGTGTGTGGCGATGCACTTTTTGTGGCGCGAGCCATGGCGGTTAAAATCAGAACTATCTGCGCCGATCCATATGAAAAAGGTGTTCGCGCCAGTTTAAATCTGGGACACACGATAGGCCATGGGATAGAGCTGGCCATGAATTTTTCCCTCACTCATGGTGCCGCGGTGGCCATAGGGATGGTAGCAGTGGTGCAGTTGGCAGAGCGACTGGGCAAGTTGAAAGACCTGCAGCTCAGTGCCAGATTAAGTGAGGTGTTGACGGGGTTGGGTTTGCCAGTAGAGTTACCGGTGGAACTTGATCACAAGGCGTGTCTGGAGGCTATCAGACTCGATAAAAAACGTGCTGCGGGCGTGGTGCGGTTTGTACTGCCACGGCAGATAGGTGAAGTTGAAACGGGGGTTGAGATTCCCGAAAATTTACTTAGAGAGGTGTTATATGATGTATGACGTTACGCCGATAGATGCGATTGAAGATTGGAGCAGGCGCCTTGACCGGCAGGACGCATTTTGGAGATGTGAAATACTTGATCGGCCGCTGGTGATGATACAGGGGTGGCAAGAGCGTGTAAAGGTACCTGTTAAACGGCATGAAACCCATCGGGAGCGGTGGTTTGATGCCGAGTGGCTGGCAGAGCGGAGTGCAGCCCAGATCAGAAACACCAATTATTATGGTGATGCCTTGCCGCAAATTATGCCGAATTTAGGGCCGGAGGCTTTTAACGCTTTTCTGGGGATGGAGTTGGAGTTTGGCGAGAGCACGTCATGGTCGATCCCTAATCTGCAAAATTGGCACGATATTGATAAAATTGCCTTCAGTCAGGACAACCCCTACTGGAAAAAGATGTGTGAGTTGACTGACGCTCTACTCTCAGTTGGTAAAAACCTTTTTTATGTAGGGTTGACCGATTTCCATCCTGGTGGAGATGCCTGTGCCGCTTTTCGTGATCCATTGCAGTTTAACATCGATATGATTGAGGCTCATGACGAGGTTAAGCTTTTGATGCGTAAGGTGACAGATATCTATTTTAAGGTGTTTGAGCTTTCAAGGCAACGACTCTCTGATGCCGGTCAGGCATGTGGTACCTGGCTGGGACCGTTGTCACGGCTAACCTGGTATGTCCCTTCAAATGATTTCTCCTGTATGATCTCAAAGGAGATGTTTGACGACTATTTCCTGCCGGGTATTGCTGAGGAGTGTCGTGCGCTGCAGGCCTCAATTTACCATCTTGACGGTCCCGGTGCATTGCACCATCTTGACAGTCTCCTCTCGATACCGGAACTTAACGCCATACAGTGGGTATATGGTGCAGGTCATGGCAAAGCGACCGACTGGCTCCATGTGTATAAGAAGATACAGGCGGCCGGTAAAGGGATACACCTGACAGTCGGGCCGGATGAGCTCGATACTGTCATGGCGGAGTTAAGTCCGGCAGGTGCATGGATGCACGTGGCTGGTAATTTTGACCAGACTGAGGCTGATGCCATTATAAAACGTGTTTCAGCTTGGACAAAATAGTGAGTAGAGTCAGATCTGGCGTGAGTCCTGTTTATAAGGGAGGATGTCACCGGTGCGCATGAAGAAGTCGAGCAGGAGCATCTCCATTTTTGCCTGATCAGTTGCCATGGCCGGATCGCCATACAGGTTATTCTGTTCACCGGGGTCGTTGCGCAGATCATACAGCTCATGGTGGTTATTATAGCCGCGTCGTATATATTTGAGATCATGTGTACGGCATGAGACGCAATAAGTTCCACTGGCAGCATGTGGGCGAACAGCACGTGATTGTCGGCCATAGAAGGAGTTAGGCGGCAACGACTTTACCTCGTTATTACGGAAGGCGGATTCATTAGCTCTGGCGCCGACAGCAGCAAAAACAGCTTCACGCTGGTCGGTATCGTCACCCGCCAGAACGTGACACAGCGACTTACCCTGAATCGCATAACCGGGGTCGATGCCGAGGAGATCATAAACAGTAGCAGTCATGTCGACTAATTCGGTGAGGGAGTTTCTGATACCCGGTTTTACAGTGGTTGCCTGTGGTGGCTTAATTAGAAAGGGTACATGTATCAGCGCATCCTGCAGTGTTGAGTGTGTTTTCTCCGGCAGGCCGTAGTCACCGGTGAAGTCGCCATGGTCGGAGAAAAACATCACCAGTGCATCGTCATAGAGACCGGCCTCTTTCAGTGCATTGACCACACGCCCGAAAAAGTGATCTACCCTGCGACACATAGCATAATAGATCCGTTTGATTTCGAGCCAGTCGGCATCGGTGATTTTATCGGAACCAAATTCACTGCGTAAAGAGTCGAGAACCGGCAACTGGGCCGAACCGGCCTCTGGGGTGGGGATTCGCGGTGGCAGTGAGTCGGGGTCTATCTGATTATAGAACTCCTCTTCAATACCATATGAAGGGTGCGGTGAACCGATAGGGAGGTAGAGGCATAGAGGCTTGCTGTTATCGTGCGAGGCTATCTTTTCGACAGCGGCATCGATTATGCCGGTGTCGTAGCAATGGTATTCGCCTGCGGGATCCTGAGGTAGCACGCCACGGTAGAAAGCACCGTGGCGGTAGTCGTCCTCAGCCAGTGGTGGTGGTGGGCGGTGTCCCTTCTGCAGAGTGTTTGGGCGAGCCTTTTCATCACAGTGGTCAAAATAGTCTTCATACTTTTCAACTGCCACGAGGTCATTTTTACCACCCCACCACACATGATAGCCGTTATTGCGGAGGACTTTGAGGAGGTGCGGCTCATGCGGTTTGAGCATATTGATCATTGAACGATGCCCATGTGTATGGGTATACCAGCCAGTCATAAACGAACAGCGGCTGGGGGTACACACAGGATTCTGCGAAAATGCGTTGGCAAAAGAGACCCCATCATTATTGGCTATGGCATCGAGATTAGGTGTAACAGCACCCTGATTGCCCAGATGGCGCAGAACATCACCACGGTAAGAGTCGGGGTTGAAAATTACGATGGTCGGTTTTTTCATGATCTATCCTTTTTTGCCGGAAATGTGTTGAGTAAATGGGACTTTATCAAAACAGGCGGAGGCTTTCAAGCAATCAGGGAGATTCGTTGGTAGGGGGGCGATTCATAATAGTGAATGCGCACCCAGTATTCAGGACAATTTTCAATACGTTATAATTGACATAAAACAAGGCAACATGGTATTTATTTCTCACTTAATAAGTCAAACCGCATACGGTGTGATGGCATTGAGTCTGGCAGTTTTCTGCAGACTGATTTAAGAGGATTCAAAATGAAAAATGTTGTGATAACGCTTTTTGGTTCATCAATAATCGAGGCGAGACGTGGGGCAGCGGTGGCCTCTGAACGATGGTATAATATATTATACCGCTCTCTGACTGATCATTTCCCCGAGACCTGTTTCCCTATTTACAACAGTGCCATAGGTGGACAATCGACCCGTGAATGTATGACCCGCTTCGAGCGTGATGTTGTAGCGACAAACCCCGATTTCTGTCTGGTAATGATGGGGGCTAACAATCATGATTGTACCCGACCCCAGCGGATATTGGCGGAGGGTGAGTTTGAGACTTTGATGGAGCAGTTTGCCCGCGGGTTACCGCAGAAAACAACACCGATCGGCGTGGTGCTTAATCCGGTGATAGATGATTGGCACTTTGCTTCGCGGCATCCGGCATATCAGGAGCTGATAAAAACTTATGGTGGACTAAACGCCTCACTCGAGCTGGAGCGCGATAGCTTCCGTGCCTTTATACGGCGACATAATTGGGCAAGCCTCGATTTGTGCGAAGCCTTTGGTGATAACCCTGCACAGTACATATTGCCGGAAGACGGTATCCACCTCAATAGCGCAGGGCATCATCTCTTTGCGGAGGAGATGTTTAAAATAGTGGCAGCACGGCTGTAATGCTCATTAAATAGTGTTGTGCCATTTAGCGGCAAAATGATGTACCGGTCCGTGGCCATGGCCTATTTTAAAAGCAGCACCTTCGGTAATGGCACGTGTAAGGTAGTCGATAGCAGCAGTAACGGCTGTGGTAATGTCATTGCCGCGGGCAAGGTGTGCGGCGATGGCTGAGGAGAGAGTGCATCCTGTGCCGTGGGTGTTGGAAGTGGCGATACGGGAGTGGTGAAACCATTTGGTAGCGGGGGGGGTATAGCTGCTAGAAATGGCGAGAA
>JAAYNR010000074.1 GCA_012520735.1 Lentisphaerota bacterium
TGGCTCCGGCGGCTGGATTCGAACCAGCGACCAAAGGATTAACAGTCCTCTGCGCTACCGCTGCGCCACGCCGGAATAGAGTTAGCTGATGCCGCTTCTGGCGGCGAATGGGGATAAAGTTACTATAGCTGGCAGTTTGTGTCAATCATGTTTTTAACAAAATTGTTGTAATTCACCCAGTTTGTCGAGCTCTGCCAAGTAGTAGTGCATGTCTACCCCGCCCCACCTGAATCCACCTGCCTGTTGCATCATATAACGTAAAAACTTGTAGTTGTCTTCCAGGTAACGTTTTTCGCCGGTCACCTGATAGGCCGCCCATGCGGGATAGAGGTCGTTGCAGGCCCAGCCGCCGGCAGCATATCTGGCTGGTGTGAGCTGATAAACCTTGGGTAGAGCCTCGGCCAGCAGTTTTTTCACATCTCTGGCACCTGTCCGCTCGTAGTAGTAGTAGAGGGCACGCCAGGCAATAAACTCGCCGTAGCCCTGACGGAATGTCCCGACGCCATGGGGCAGTGAGAATTTTATCTCAGCGTTTTCGTCAATGGCTTTTATGAAGTAGTCGGCTACTTCACGGGCCGCTTTGAGCCACCGTTTGTCAAGGGTGTGATCGTAGAGTTGCAACCAGCCAAGCATCGGCCAGCCGCATTCACGACTGTCAGCGTAGAAAATCGAGGGCCGCTGGCGCATCCAGCGGATCATGTTCTCGCCGACTGAAATGGCGGTGCTGCGGAAGTCTTCGTTGCCGGTTAACAGATAGGCTGCCAGTAGTCCACCGGTTCACATGTGCGACGGATATGCTGCTCCGTCGGTGTGTTCCGGACAGTGCGCCGGCATGGTGCCTTCTCGTAAAGGATCGGGGTCGAAGGCTATGAAGTCAACATGAGCGTTGTGACGCGCTTTGGCGAGCGCACCAACCAGCAGGTTCCAGTTGCGCCGGCGGTAGTACTCTCTGATTCCCCAGAGGATAGCGTCGTTTTCGTTGTTATGTGCCGAAGATCTGTCAGGTGTTACTGAATCGCCGTAATCAAACATTCCGCGACTCCCTGCTGCGTTCCCCGTATAGCTGTTTAGCTTCTCTTCAATTCTGACATAACGGGCTTCGTCAAACGGTAGAAAACGGTGCATATCAAACACCTCTGTTTCCCGAATATAGGCCGCATCGAATTTCACCTCAATCGGTACGGCGGCGTTGCCATTAACACCCATGCCCAGAAACTCATGGTCAAAGTAGACACCTTCGAGCATCTCATGGGTATTAGGCTCACCAAAACAGCCGATAAAAATATCGTGCTCTTTGGTCTGTCCGCGTCGCACTTGTACGTCACCGGCCCAAGCCGGCCAGATATCAAATGTCAATACTCCCCTGTCAGCCGCAACTCCTTTAGGGAAGTTTACATCCATCTCGCTAAACCACGCCAAGAGTGAACTGCCGGTGCCGTTGATCCCGATGTAAGGGTAGCAGGAACGGAGCCCGCCATTGTAATCGGCGCGGATGTTTCCCGGACGGAGATAGTAAGGATACTCCCCCGGTTTTTCATTAAAATTGTCCAGATTACGTACCACCACTTTGCCCTCAGCCGCATTGCCATAACGGGTTTTGGCAGCTTCGTGCATCGCTTTGGTGGCCAGTATCTCTACATTCTCTTTAACCCGCCGCAACTCGGAAAACCACTCCAGCCCCGTATTTGACTGGCGCAACAGGTGCTCCGACCCCCGCCCGACTTTGGTCGGCATAATCAGCCTGATCTGACTCGCCTTGATCCCCTGCTCCGGCATCTCCCGGTTCGTAAAAGCGTAGGAAAGTTTTATGCATGGATCGTCGCGCCGGAACGTGTAGCGTAATCTGTAAGAGAGCAACTCTGCCCCGTCACCCGCAGTATGCCGTCCCTCCACCTCTACCTCTACCCGTATTGACCCGACTTCACACACTTTTACTGTAAACTCTCCGTTCGACCCGTAAAACCGCTTGCCATTGGTATCTTCAATTACTACATCACTGCCGGGTGCTATTTGCTCCTTACCCGCAACCAGCCAAGAGTCAAACAGTGAAAACTCCTCGCGCGAAATCCTCACCTTGTAGTGCGAACTGGTAACAACGACACCTTTTGCGGTGTCACTTACCGTTAAGCCCCGTGTTGCGACTCCCTTTCCCTCTACGAGAGAGAGCGCCACCGATTCATTTTTAGCAAATGAGGCCGTAAAGTCGAGCAACATCCAGGCCACCGAACCATCAGCGTGATATTGTAAAGGACGTGTCTGTAGCGGCAGGCTTTTGCCATTGGCACTCCTTATCGCCAGCGCATTCCCCTCCCGCACCTCGCCCGCCTTGAGTGGCACCCCGAAAGTTATGGGATATGCCGCAATGTCACGGTCCGTCTTGTTTAAACAGTTAAGCGTAATAAACTCTTTTTTCATGCCAGTCATCCTTTAATATTAAACTGTGCCTTAACAAACCCCGATTCTCTCTTGTGAAACTTTTACAAATCTACCATATACTGTAGATGTATATCCCGATTTTTGCGCATTTTCAATACCATATACACAACACCAATAACTTTACAGGTAGCTGTTCACTACTTGATGAATCTGGGATATATTTGCATAAATTTTAGATGATCAGCTCACCTCAACAAAAGTATCGTCCCCTGAGCGGGGATGTCGCCCCAGTAGATGGTGCCCGGCTCGCCGCGGTAGCCAACGGAGTAGGTGTCGCCGGCAACGGGCTGCTCGGCCGTCCCCGTGAAACCGTGTGTCCGGCGCCAGATGGCGACGCGCCCGCCGCCGCCGCTGCCGCTGCCATTGCCGGCTGTCCTCCCGTTCCCGCCGTTGGCGCGGATTATGCCGCCGCCGTCGAAATAGGCACCGCGCAGATAGACGCTGCCGCCCGCGCCGCCGCCACTGTAGTTAGCCATGCTCGCTCCGTTAGCTGAGACCGTGCCGTCCACCAGCAGGCGACGCTCGGCCTCGAGCCAGACCACGCCGCCGCCGGTGCCACCATAATCACCATTGCCGTTGTTCCAGGTGCCACCACCGCTGCCGCCGTGACTGGCGCTGCGACCGCTGGTGGTCGCCGCGCTATTGCCCGCCCCCGGCCCCATCGCGGCTGCGTAGCCGCACCCGTCGAGATTGATCGATGCCGCTGCGCCCAAAGTAAA